>NZ_SMMF01000870.1:0-22457 GCF_009711355.1 Roseibium sp. RKSG952
GCCTTGTTGCACTTCGCGGCTGAATCCACCAACCGGGTTTCAAATTCCAACTTCGCTGAAGCAAAGGAAAGGGCGGCGTTTGTTTTAGCGCTGGACACTGGCGAACAGGCTTATGCCGGAAAAGCACCCACGCTCCGGTGCCGCGCTGCGGGTTTCCGGGCCGGAGGCAGATCGGAGGAGTGTTCGGTCAGCTGGACAAACAACGGGCTGACGCCCCTAACACCTCCCAAACCGCGCAGGGTGGCTGGCGGACCGGCAAGCTGCATGCCCGGTGCCTTGGTGGCCAGTGCGGCCAATGCTTCTTCCAGCTCAAGGCGTGCAAGCGCCTCCCCGAGACACCGGTGCTCACCGCCGCCGAACACCGGATGCCACCGGGGATGATCCTGACGGGTGATATCGAACCGGTCCGGATCCTGAAACACGTCCGGATCCCGCAAGGCGGTTAGGACCAGCGGCCCGATCAGGGTGCCTTTGGGGACGCGGACGCCCTCGAAGGAAAAATCGCGCGCGGCCACCCGGATCAGCGCGCCGATGATCGGATCATAGCGCAGCCCTTCAAGGGCGGCACCCTGCTTGAGGCCTTCCGGGTCGGCACACAGCAGCTCCCACTGGCCGCGGTGGATCATCAGTTGTGACAGGGTCGAGGTCAGGGCTCCACGCGTGGTGTCCGATCCGGCAATCAGCAGGGTGACGAGCTGGATACGGATTTCCATGTCGGTGAGCCTGCCGTTGGTCGTGGCGACAAACTCCGAAATGAAGTCGTCACGGGGTGCTGCCGAGCGTGCATGAATGAGTTCCATGACCTCTTTGGTGAGCGCTTGCATGTCCAGTGCCGCCTCCGCGATCACATCGGGCGAACGGACCGAGAGTGCCCGCACCGCCGAATAGACTTGCTCCGTCAGGGTCTCCAAATGCTCGAACGGAACCCCGAGGATGCCTGAAATCGCGCGCGCGGCAAGCGGCCCCGCAATGGTGTCCCGCAGGTCGACCGGTCCTTGTCCAATGGCTTCGTCGATCAGGTCCTCGGCCAGTCTCCGGATCACTGGCCTCAGTTTTTTCATCAAGGGAACAGCAAACGTCCTCGCCAGCGGCGCCCGGCGGCGCTGATGCACGGCACCATTGGAAAAAAGCAGCGCATTGTTGAAAAAGTCGAACAGCGGGCCTTGCGAGATCCCCTGAATGGCGAGTGTCTCGGTTTCCATTTGCCGCGTCAGATCCGGATTGAGCAGTTGAACCAGATGGGCATGGGAAAAGCTGACCAGAATGCCGTACCGGTCGCGGGCAACCGGGCCAAGTTGTCTGGCAAGTTTAAGAAATTCGTGATCGGACAACGTCTTGTCGCGTTCCGGAAGCGCGGGGACATCCATAGGCTTTCCTCCCTGTGACGCCAGCATCCCCTGCGCTGATTGATCAGGTCTTTTTGGAGGTGCCGGCCAATGAGCCCGGCAAAAGTGGCAAGGTGCGATTCTTTCTTACGTAAGGGTAAAAACTGTTGTCCGCTGGCTCAAGTGATTTTCCCGCACAATCCGGTGAGGGGGGAGGGGGATAGCTCATTTGGCACAAAGAGCGTGAGACGAAAACGGATTT
Organism: Roseibium sp. RKSG952; assembly: GCF_009711355.1. NCBI lineage: Bacteria > Pseudomonadati > Pseudomonadota > Alphaproteobacteria > Hyphomicrobiales > Stappiaceae > Roseibium > Roseibium sp. RKSG952. The sequence goes on from NZ_SMMF01000870.1 coordinate 1,588, forward strand.
CGAAATGCCGCCGGATCTGGGCCATGCCGGCAAGATGGCCAGACCAAACCGGACTGCGCTGACCGGTCCGGAAGATGAACATCGAAAAACGTTGCCGGATGGCTTCCGGGGATGACCCCGGTTGCCTCGCAGTTGCCGGATGGAAGACCTCCTAGGCCGGAGCCTCGGCTTTCAGGGCCTCGCTGCCGATGCTGCCATATTTCTTGCCCTTGACATCAAGAAGTTCGATCTCGAACTTGAGTGTCGCGTTCGGCGGGATCACGCCACCGGCTCCCCGGGAACCGTAGGCGAGCTCCGGCGGAATGATCAATTCGCGCTTGCCACCGACCTGCATGCCCTCAACGCCCTGTTCCCAGCCCGGAATGACCCTTCGCTCGCCGAGCGTGAAACTGAACGGTGTGTTGCGGTCTAGGGAGGAATCGAACTTGGTGCCGTCCATCAGCCAACCGGTGTAGTTGACCGTCACCGTGTCACCGACATTCGCGGTTTCGCCTGTCCCTTTCTTGAGATCCTTGATTTCGAGTTCCGCCGCCAGGGCGGGCACGGACACCACGAGGATGGCCGCAAAGGCAGCAATCTTCCTGAACATGAAACAACTCCTTGTCGAAAAGATGCATGAGACAAGGCAGAGGCTTCGTGGCGAAGTCAAGGCAAAGCTGCGAGAGATACGGTGTAGCCCACGACGCAGGGCCACACCTTTGCCGGGTCAATCGGCTTTGGACATGCTGCGATTGGTCATGTCGAGCAGCGTTTTGAGATCAGCAACCTCGCAAAGATTTGCGGACTTGTAGGCCTTGAACCATTCAGCGGCATATTCGGTTGTCTCTGTCTCCGGATACCATGGGCCGCCGTCCGTGTAGTGAATGGCCTGAGGGCTATCGATCCCCTTCGTGTAGCCTGCGAGATAGTTCCAGCTTGCCGGAATTTCCCCGATCAGGTCATCGCTTTCGAGCCATTTGAACTGGTGCAGCTGCAGCCCGCTTGCGGAATTGACATATTCCGGGGTCAAGGCAGTGCATTTGGCGTTGTTGAACATCATCACGCTCGACCAGTTCTTTTTCTCGTACCGGGTCTGCTTTTCGCCGAGAAACTTGGTGTCGGATGTCGGGTTGTGATCGTGTTTCACACACATGACCGCATACCGGTCATCGCGTAGGGCCCACAGCTTGGCGATGTCGTCGAGGAAAACAATGTCATTGTCCATGAAGATCGACCAGCCGGTGAAACCCGACAGGAACGGTGTCAGGAACCGGGAAAAGGAAAATTCCGTGGACTGGTTCGGGTCCGTGTCGCGCCAGAAGAACGTGCCGAGGTTGCGGAGATTGAGCGGCAGGACAGTGACCGGAAGGCTGCTGTGCTCCGTGATAGAATGGGCGAGGGTGGACGATGCCACATGAATTCTGCGGTCGTAACCAGTGAAGACCCGCACTACGCTGTCATGCATTAAAACTACTCTCATTCGGATTTTGGGCGCTCCCGCCGCGCACATGCCTAGATTTCTTGAGTGCGTTGATCAAGAAAATTCCGCAAAAACGCGTCGCTCCCGGCAAGCTCGGTATCGGTCCAGACCAGACCGTCAAGCTCCTGGTCGGTAAGCGGCGACTGGTGGGCATCCCGAATTGCCGTCAGCATCGGGCCAAGGCCGGAAGCGGACTTCACCGCATAGACGGCGGAGCGCTCACCGGGCGCCGGCGGCTCCATGCGGGCCGGAAAATGGGTGTAGTGCCGCCGCCAGGTGTTCAAGAACACCGGAATCCGGTTGTTCAGTGCTTCCTGCAGGGTGGCGGAGTTGTTGCCGACTAAAAGATCCATGGTTTCGAAATAGGCGCTGAGCGGCGTGTCGAAGTCCAGCACGACTTTTCCGGCAAACCGGTCGGCTTCAAGCGCTTCTTGGAGTTGGTTGGCGTTTAGGCCGGTGTTTTTTGTAGGCTTCAGCTTTATGACAAGACGAACACTTTCCATGAGGCTGACAGACTCGGCGATTTCCATCACGCCCCGAAGGAACTCACCCGGCGTTTCTGTCACCCACGGGACAAATTGCTCAATCGTGCGATAGTTGCCAGCAAGAACGATTTCAAAAAAATCCTTCTTCAGTTTGCATCGTTGATATTGGCTGCCAACCTGGAAGGCGTGTATTTGCGGTCTGTTTTCGGATACAGCGTGAGCAATTGCTACGGAGGTCGGGGATTTTGCCAATAAGTGTGTCAGGCCGCTAAAGTTGGCCCGTCCTTGCGCAGCCCAAAGTTTCGCTGCGCACTGCCCCAAGCGGTCATCCGGGAGTGTGTCGGTACCATGCACAACCATGATGGATGGGACTCCTCGCCTCGAATAGCTCTGCACGGCAGCTAAAGCAGCTGGTTGAATCAGCTGTTCGGTCACCAGAACATCGGCAGAGAATGTTTCCGGCAACGCGTCGCCGGCTTTGACGTCATTTTTGATTTCCTTGAAAATCGACTCGAGTTTTTGCCGGATAATCGCGTCCAATGTCGTGTCACTGGATAGAAGATCCTTTGGCCTTAAGCTTAAACCTTCTTTTGTTGCGGCCCGATGGCTTACCCTGGAAACGATTGGAATCTTTTGTGAGTTCCGGTTTCGACCGCGCCGAAGGGGGGAGCTGAGTGATCGGCGAAGGGTCGAAAAGATGTCCTTTCCAACAGGTCTAGCAGCCAAGATCACACTGTTGTCTTGTCGGGAGGCAATACTTTTCGCAATGGTCTGTGTGTATTCTGTTGGCTTGTCCGCTTGCAGAATTCTCGAGCGGCGGCCGAAAAAGATGTCCAGGAACCGGTTTGCGGCGATTGCAGTAATTTTGTTCAGATTGCCAGCTGAGCGATCGGGTAGAGGCGGAGCATTCCTATTCAAGAACCGCGGTGCCAGAGCAACAATTAAGTCCTCTTGACTTTGAAACCGCACCAATTCACCGCCAACGGGGGCCCAATAGGAGTGGGCTTCCAATTTGGAGAGGGTCCATCTTGTGAGGAGTAATCCGGGCAAGCCGTTGAAGATGCAGTTTTGGAGGCTTTTGAGAACAGCAGGAGGTATATCGTTGTTCTTTGCGATCTCTTCCAGTTTGTTGAACACTCGCGCAGTTTTTGCAACAATCAGTGCGTGAGAAACGGAGGTGAAGAGGTCTTCGCAATCTATGGTCGTGGTAACTGTGTCTGAGAATTCTGCTGAGGCTTCAGGGGAAAAAGATAGAACTATTGCGTTTTCAGGTGTTTTCTCCTTCGTAATAGTTGCGTCATTTTTGTCTAGGATGATCGCGCAGTGGTCGAGAAGCATTTTAGCAATTCCACTTTGGTTACTATTTTTTTGGTGAATTATAATATATTTTTCTATGAAGGAGAGTTACTTCCCTTCAATTGGGCGAATTCTGACCGGTGATCGGAAATAGATTCCTTGAGCGTAGCCTTTTGCCTCGCTTATTAGCCTAAGCGCATTGACTTTTTTGGCGCTTGATATCTTTCGCGATCTGGAAAAGGGCATAAGGAGGTCAATGTGAATGATGCCCGATTTTAAAAGGCATTTGAACATTCTGAGCATGAAGCGCCAATAAGTTTTAGCAAGGCCTTTTCGTTTAAGCGAAAGCATCACGAGATTGCGGGCGACGATCCTTGCTCTATTCAGGTAGATCGGTAGTGTAACGCGTGCTTCGGCAACAACTTCCGTAACGCGACCGTCAGCACACCAAACGGTCTTGCCACCTTTGCGGTGGAGCCTTTGAAAAAAGTCAATATCTTCGCCTCCACCGGTAAAGTCGGTATCGAATTGCATTGCATAACCATCTTCTGAAAATACACGCGAAGACAATAGATTGTTATTGGTTGCGGCCCAGCTGGACTGTGCCCCATTTTCCATTTTTGCTGGCTCCTCCTTGGGGTACCACTCCGGCGTTGTGTCCGGGTATTCGAAACTGACCGGGCCGAATGTGGCATCTGCCGAAAATTCGCGGATGGTCTCGAGATGGGCGCGTAGCCAGTCTGGATCTGCAGTTTCATCGTCGTCTATCAAGGCGAGAAAATCCAGGTTCTTTTCACGTGCAATTTCCAGAGTCCGGTTTCGCGCGAACGGGATGCCTCGTTGCGTTTCACAGGTGTATTCTATCGGGTATGGGCATAGTGCGTTTAGTTGTTCGAGGTCGACGGAGCGGGTGGTGTCGTTCTCTACAATTATGACGCTCAAACTTACGTCGTCAGGTGCGTTAAGTAGAGAAATGGATTTTATGCAATCTAGGAGCATTTTTGGTCGCTTTGCCGTACAAATTGCGATACCTATATTAGTATCAATTGTAGAGTTGCAACTAATATATTCGTTCACTGCGCTTCCTTTACTTTTGGTTGATTTGGTGATGGCCGGTGGGTATGTGGTGTAATTGCATCTCGAGGGTGTTCAGGACATCAGCTCTGATTGGTTGAATAGTGAAATATCAAGTAACATTAGGCGTCAACTTGCCGATATTATGCTCAAAAATTCAGCGTGTTCGGCAAAAAAACGGACCCAATGACGTCATCACCGAAGCTGCGGCCTAAAAATGAATGAAATTAATCTTGAAAGCCAGTTTCTCGAAATCTTCGATTTAGATGAGATTCCGGACTTTCGACCCGACGTTGGTTCGGTCACGGCAATTGTTCTCTGCTACAATGAAATTCTTCGGCTGCCTCACTTTCTGGAACATCACCGAAACATCGGTATTGGCCGTTTTCTGATCGTCGACAATGGCTCTACAGACGGGACCTCTGAGTTCCTGCGTGCGCAACCTGATGTGATTCACCTGCCATCAACGAAAGAATACAAGACCCACAAGGCGCGGTGGCGGCATGTTCTTGCCTCGCTATACCTGGAAGGGCAGTGGGTCGCATTTCCCGATGTTGACGAGTTGCTTGTGTATCCCGGTTATCCGGAGCGGCGTCTTCCGGACTTGACCGCGGTCTGGTCGAGAAATGATATTCGCGGTGCATTTTCCACCATGGTGGACATGTATTCTGACAAGCCACCAAGCGAATTGGCCTACACACCTGGCGAGCCATTCCTGAATGTCTGTCCCTATTTCGACGCAGGTGGTTACCGTTTGCTTCCGGTGAGCCGTCACACCCGGCAAAATTTCCCAACTCCGCCTTTTCAGCTTTACGGCGGAGCTCGGGAGAGGCTGTTTCCTGTCGCGGGCAAACGGTCGCGTACCTGGTTCGATGCATGGCTGGAACAAGCGGTCTTTTCGCCTCTGGCTCAACGGCGGCCCCGGTTTGTCCGGAGGCTTGCGATCAAGCATTTGAAAAAATCATGGCCGGACGACTCCGCATCCATGGGGAAATTACCTCTGGTTGTTTGGTCCAAAGACTTGGAGTTTGGTGGCGGCGTGCACCGGATCAACCGGATCATTCCAATTGCCGAAGACTGGGTGTCGCTGCTTCACTTCAAGTATCTGGATGACTTCGTCAAGAAAACCCAGGAAGCAGTTGCCCGGGGTCAACATGCGGGCGGGGCCGCGCATTACAAAAGGTACAGCGAATGTGCGCAATGCCTTGTTGAAGGAAGCTTGCTGTCTCGGGTTTCCAGGAAATTTGAAACCGTCCGGGATCTGGAGCAAGCTGGACTCATGCGTTGTAGTGATCAACTCCGCATCGCGTTGGACCTTAAAGACACCGAAGGCGGAAGGAAATGAGACATGCTCTAGTGCGCAGATGACGGTTCAATTTCCCGGTTTGAGGCTGCGACCATCAATGGAACGACGGTGTCCAGATTGACACTTTCCGATCCGGATTCACTCAAAAGGCTTCTAATATTTGGGGGGAGGTGATTCCCGCTAACCTCGAGCTTGGTCTTCAACTGATTTGCCTTGCCATCAAGCAGCTTTTTTAACCTTCGGGATGCCTGATTCTGACGAACGACTGGTTTGTCTCTAAGGCCAATCATTTCCAGAGCGCGGTTTTGCACTTCCTTATGCCACTTGCGGGAGGCTTTTTTGTAATAGCTTTCAGGCAGCTCCATGAATGTCACAGGTGATTTCGCATTTTGGTTGTGCATTGCAATGCGAAGAAGCAACTGGTCCCAGACAATCGGGAACCGCTCGGCATAGTCCACCCACAAGTCAAGGATTGCGTTTGTGTTGTCCGTCATACCGAAAAACACACAGCCGCTTCTGAGATTCCAGCCATCGGTCTGATAGGCTGCAAGGTCAACGGGAGTTGATGAAAGGTCCGGCAATGGCTTGCACAACTCCGCGTCTGCATCCAGCCACCAGAACGGTTTGTGGTAGTCTCTTCTAAAATCCCGGACGAAGCGGGCCTTCATTGCGCAGTTCTTGACCCAGCTTCCCTGGTTCGGCAGTCCTGCGATCTCATGCGGAATCTTCAGGGCCTTTAGGCTTTTGACAAGAGCGTTTGCCTCAACTTCATAAGGGGTGCCTACTGTGTAAAAGCTGATGATCATTGCGTTGCCAAATAAAGGAAAAGGTGAGCCCGAAGCGTTCCCAAACGGCTTCCCAACCCGCGAGCGGCTTAGTTTCGCAAAATGAGAACTGCACGTAAAGCTCGTATAATAAACCTCAGCAAGGATCAATAGTTTTAACGACGGCTTTCTTGACTAGATCAGTCATTCCACAACCACGCAGCGCCGCGGACGCCGGAGGAATCGCCATGGACGGCCTTCCGGATTGGAACTTCGTAGGCATCGGAGAATATGAATGGCGCCATGGCCTCGGGCAGGTCTTCGTAAAGCTCGTCGATATTGGACATGCCGCCGCCAAGCACGAACACATCCGGATCCATCAGGTTCGCCGACATGGCAAGGGCCCGTCCGAGCCGGCTGACATAGGCCTTGTAGTGTCCGATTGCGACCGGATCGCCCGTGCGCTTGAGCGCAATGATATCAGGGCCCTTGAGAGACTTGGCGGTGTCCTCATTGTATTCGCGCTGAAAACCGGTCCCCGAACACCAATAGTCGATGCACCCGCGATGCCCGATCCAGTTCTTGGGGCCTGGAAACTCCTCGTCGGTCAGCCAGGGTACCGGGATCGCGCCCCATTCGCCGCCAATGCCATTGGCACCGCGGTGCGCCTTGGCGTCGATGGCAATGCCCGACCCGCAGCCCGTGCCGATGATGATAGCATGGACAAAATGGGCCCCGGCTGCGGCTCCGTCGGTGGCCTCGGACACGGCGAGGCAATTGGCGTCATTTTGAACCCGGACGGCTCGGCCGAGAATGTCCGCCAGGTCCCGGTCAAGCGGCTTGCCGTTCATCCAGGTCGAGTTTGCGTTCTTGACGAGACCGGTCGCTGGTGAAATCGATCCGGGAATGCCGAAACCGACAGTGCCGCGTTCCCCTGTGGCCGTTTCTGCCGCTTCGACAAGACCGGCCACCGCTGCAAGGCAGCCCGCATAGTCATCGCGCGGGGTCGGAACCCGTTTGCGGAATCTTTCCGCGCCACTGCCGTCCAGCGCAATGATCTCGATTTTCGTGCCACCCCAGTCAATGCCAAGCCGCATGGTTCATCCCAGTCTTTTTGGTAGTTCGAAAGCCGCGCCTGCGGCCTGGTTCTGTTCGCCGGCCTGTTTGCCGTAATTCTTGAATTTGCGCAGGATTTCGCTCATTTCGGCAGTGTCCAGTATTTCCGGCTCTCCGACACTCAAGGCCGACAGATACTGGTCGGCCAGATCCTCGACCCCCTCGGCGACAGACAGAGCCTTTGGCAAGTCCGGACCGCAGGCGATTTGGCCGTGATTGGCGAGCAGGCAGGCAGTGCGGCTGCCCAAAGCCGTGATCATGGCGTCCGAGAGCGCCGCAGTGCCGAAGGTCGCATAGTGCGCGCAGTCGATGCGGTCACCTCCGGCGAGCGCAACCATATAGTGAAATGCCGGAATGCCCCGCCGCAGGCAGGACAGCGCGGTCGCCCGGGGGCTGTGACAATGCACGACCGCACCGGCTTCCGGTTTCGCGCGATAGACATCGAGATGCATGCGCCATTCCGAGGAGGGCAGGACATCGCCGCGATAACAGCCATCCAGATCCATGGCGACGATCAGATCCTCCTCGAGTGCATCATACGGAATGCCGGAGGGGGTCACCAGAAAGCCTGAAATCGTACGGGCACTGACATTGCCGGACGTGCCCTTGGTGAGGCCCAGCTTCGGCAGCGCGCGGGCGGTTTCAATGATTGCACGTCTGAGACCGGGTGTGTCGCCGGGCAAGGTATGGGTCGTCATGGGAAAAATCCGGATTGAGCGCTTCTATTAAGACGGCCCTGAGTGGGGATGCAAGACGCTCCCGGCGCTTTGGGGCGTGTCTTGGCTGGAAAAACAGGCTAGAAAGACCGGTGTAACGCCTTTGATCGATAACACCTGCGCGTGTGATGCCCGACGATCCGATTGACGCCATATCCAACGGCAAGCGCCGGACCGGACCTGCCGGCAAATCCCGGACATATGTCTGGGCTCCGGGAGAGGCGCCCAGGCGCGCTTTCTGGCAAAGGCCGGTCCTGATTGGCCTTCCATTGCTGTTGTTGGCATTTGCGGGCGTGTCATATGGCCTCGCGGTCATGCTCCGGCCAGCTCCGGAGGCCGCCGCCGTTTTGCAACCTGATCCCTTGGCCGCCCTTCCGCCGGGGCTCAGGGACACGCTCACCCGGCCTGAAACCGAAATGCCTGCGAAAATGACGCTGGTGTTTTCCGGACAGCCGCAGGCCTTGTGCGATCAACTGGATGCAATCGGACTGAAGAACAATGGCTGGCGGCGGGCGCCGTTTCATCAGGACCGTTATCAATGTGCGTCCGAGACGCTTGCCCTGACCAGCCCCGGACGCGGCTACGGCCCCGCGACGCTGTTCTTCCTGCTGCGCGGGCCGGATCAAAACAGCATCGACTATCTGCGGCTGAAGCTGGTGGTGGAAGGGCTGGAGCAGGTCAAGGCCGGGCAGGAGGCGGTGCGGCTGGTGATTGGCGAGCTGTCGGACCGCTATGGCTGGGCCGTGCCGGAGACGTTTCTTGCGGCCGTCGATGCGTTCAAGCCGCTGGAAGTGACCGACCGGGGTGTCCGGCTGGTGAGCCAGCCGGAAGATCCGGACCTGACCGGAGATCCCAAAGCGAGCCAGCGGCTGAACATCGTGATCGACTTCAGCGAGCCGGAACTGATCCGGCCTGCCGAAAGGTTCAAACCGGAGCCCTGGCAGAAACCGAAGCCGAACGGGTGACCACCGGTGACGTCAGGGGCCGGGGCGGTCGGGCAGGGGGATGAACTCCTCCTCGTCGCCCGGAACCGTATCGAACCGGCCTTGCCGCCAGTCCTCCTTTGCCTGTTCGATCCGCTCCTTCGAGGAGGAGACAAAGTTCCACCAGATATAGCGCTTGCCGTCCATCGGTTCCCCGCCGAGCACAACAAACCGTGCCGGAACCGGCCCGGGATTTTCGACGATCAGGTGATCGCCGGGTTTGAACACCAGAAGCTGCGCCGGGTCAAAGCTTTGACCGGCGACGGAAATCCGGCCCGCAACCGTATAAAGCCCACGCTCTTCCCAACCGGCGTCAAACGGCATTTTGGCACCCGGTGCAAGCGAGATGTCGGCATAAAACATGTCGGAGGCAGTCCTGACCGGCGCCTTGTGGCCAAAAAGTTCGCCGGCAATCAGTTTGACCGACACGCCGCCATCGGCGAATTCCGGTTGTTCCAAGGTGTCGAAATGCTGGAAAGTTGGGTCGCTTTCCTCCAGATTTTTCGGCAGTGCCACCCAGCTTTGCAGGCCGAACAGGGGGCGGGCCGCCGTCTTGCGCTCGGGCCGTTCGCGTTCGGAGTGGACGATCCCCTTGCCCGCGCTCATCCAGTTGAGTGCCCCCGGTGCAATGGCAATCTCCGTGCCCAGACTGTCGCGATGATACATCTCCCCCTCAAACAGATAGGTAACGGTTGCGAGCCCAATATGCGGATGGGGACGTACGTCAATGCCGCCGCCGGTCAGCAGTTCGGCCGGACCCATCTGGTCAAAGAATATGAACGGCCCTATCATCCGCTTGCGCGATGACGGCAGGGCGCGCCGGGCGGTGAAGCCGCCAAGGTCGGCCGTACGCGGAACGATAATGGTTTCGATCGGATCACAACTCGCAGCGTCTCCGGCAACCGGATCGGGACAGTTCAACCAGCTCATGTTCAAGGCTCCTTCGGCAATCCTCATTCGTCTTTCGGACAATTAGGGGGCTGCTGCGGGAAATGTCCATTGAACAGTCTGTTCGGGGTTTCAAGACATCGAGACTTCGCTATAAATCGCCGCCCGTTTGCAGCCGCAGGTCGAAACAAGATGAAACGTGTCATGATTGCCGGTGGGCCCGGTTCCGGCAAAAGCACCCTTGCCCGGCTCCTGGGCGAGCGGACCGGCCTGCCGGTCTTTCACATGGACCACATTCACTGGCTGTCCGGTTGGGTGGAACGGTCACGGGATGAAAAGGACCGCCTGACCCGGGAGGTCCACATGAAGGAGCGCTGGATATTCGAAGGCGGCCATTCGCGGACCTATGCAGAACGGGTGGCAAGGGCGGACACTTTCATCTGGCTGGATGTGCCGGTTGGACTGCGCATGGCCCGGGTGCTTCGGCGCTCGGCACGTTTTTATGGCCAAAACCGACCGGACCTGCCGGACGGGTGTCCGGAACGGTTCAATGCCCGGACACTGGAGTTTCTGCGGTTCATCTGGCGCACGCGGCATTCGGGACGTGCGAAGCTGGAGGCGATCTACCGCGATCCCCCGGAACACCTGGCCCCGCATCACCTGACAAGCTTGAAACAAACGGAAGAATTCTTGAAAAATGCCCGGCAGACATGAAGGCCGCCGGGCGTGAAGGTGGTTGGGAGATTTGATCGGCTGGCTGACCGGATTGGTCCGGTCATGCCGGTATTCTTGTGTCAGCCAACCTCAACCGTTACGACTTCGACCGTCGTAGAGATAAGGCTGGTATCTATGATCGTGTCCGTTGCATAGATCACGCCCGAGTCAGTATTGAAGTCGAGCAAGGCTACGGTATCGAACGCATGCCCGGTTTCAGAGTCCCGGCTGGTGTCTTCCTGCACCCAAAGGTCATTGTCTTTCATACGGAGAACAGCAGGGTCAAGGCCGCCGACCTTGACGATCTGGGCCAGATCGACATCGCCAACGTTGACAGCAACTTCATCCGCCCGGACCTGACTGACGTCGAAGCGGTCGTAGTTGCCGTTTTCGAAAGCAATCCAGCCGATGGTTTCGTCAGTATGTCCATCGGTTTTCGCTTCCTGTTCAGCCATGGCCACTGAAAAACCGCCATCGTCAACATTGTGAACGCGGGTCGTGATCCAGTCTGAGCCGTTATAGGTGTTGGACGACGTAAAGACCGAGGCGTTCGTCATGTCTCCGAGGAATTCCACGCTCTCATACCCTTCCTTGAGCGTGTTTTGCTGAACCTTGTCCGTCTCCACCGTTGCTGCTTCGACAATGCTGCCGTCATTGAGCGTGTGACGGCCTTCCTCCATGACGAGGTAGGACACGGTTTCAATCGCATGACTGCCGTCATGATTGGAGGTTTCCTGGAGCTTGATCGAGAACCCCTTGTCTGCAACGTCCTTGATGCGGGTTTCGACAATCTGGTTTCCGTTTGTCGTTGTGATGAAGGCGACGACCACCGGGTTTTCGTAGGAGTAGGACAGGTTGACACTTGTCCAGCCGTGATCGACATCGACCGTGCCCCATTCGCCCACCTCGTAACTGTCTTCGGCTCCCGAAAGGTCGAGAGGGACCAGGGTCACGAGGTCTTCTGTTTCAAGGGTCTGATCCTGGTCGACCGACAATGTGATGGGCTCGATAATTTCTATCGGATTCACAAGTTCGACAGGATCCAGGGATAGATCCAAGTTTAGCGTGGGAGACGATCCGCCGGTATCGGTAGACGTTCCGTCATAGACAGCGTCGGACCCGGAGCTGCCGGACAGGGGGTCTTCGGACCCACCAACAATGTCGTCGGCTCCGGCTCCACCATAGATGATTTCGTCACCTGAAGAACCGGAACCGTCCGAGCCGCCGGTGTCTGAGCCGCCGAAGATGATGTCATCACCTGATCCGCCCGCAAGCAGGTTGTCACCGGTCAGCGCGACCCCGTCTCCGCTGCCCGACGATGCATCGGGAGAGCCTGATGTCGAATCGGTTGTGTCGGAAATCGGGGTGGTTGTGCTGGTGTCACCACTCAGGTCCGCACCATCAAGTGTAGGGGCAGTTTCAGTGCTGGATACGCCTCCGCCATCTATTGTCGCCGTGCTGTCGACGGCTTCGTCTGCCGAGTTGGATGTCTCGGCGTGCAGCGCAAGCGCAGTAGCCTCGTCAAAACTGTACGTCCCGGAGGACATGACGAGCTCTGCGCCGACAATGGCACCCATCTCTACATCCGCCCCCGATGTTGGCATTGCGCCGCCATAGCCATCCGCATCGGTTTCTGCCACTTCGACGGTGAATGAAATGGATCCGCCGGCTGGAACCGGGTCCGCATCCGGCTCGTTCTCGAAAACGACATAGCCGTCCGAGTTGTGGCGCCATGTCGCCCCGGTAACACTCGTTGGCTCAATTCCGTAGAGATCCGTCTTGACGGACCATTGCGTCGTGTCGTCGTCAACGGGAATGTGATAGGAAATCGTCGTTCCGCTGTTGTCAGCGTGCTGCAGGCTGGTGGTACCAAGGCCTATGATTGCTGCGGTCATGACGACCCAGTCTACTGTAACAGCCATTTTACCCTCCCAGGCAAAAGGGGCCCGTGGCGCGAAACGGAAGTCGCGCAATAAGGTGGGTCCCGGTGATTGATGAAAAAAGTGTAAAGATGACCTTACGTAATGTAAATTGGTAAAAGAATAAAAAGTCGACAAATGTGATCGGAATTACAAAAATTATGTAGACGTATAAAAATCGAAATTTACCCACCAATAGTAGAAATCAAATAATTTTTTTGAGCGATTAACGCATGCAAGGATTTATTTCAGGTTGCATCATATGTATTAGTACGGATCTTTGAAAATTGCGCATGGGAGGCCGTCCTGACTTCAGGGGTGGCAAAGGCCTTTAAATTCATGGGATGAAGCTTATTCGGTCCGGTATGTGTGTTTCGCGTTAAGGTAGCTTCTCCGGATCGCGGTCGTTTCTTGTCAGGGTTGTGCGTCCGCTTGGTTCTTCGGCAATGCCCGCCAGATCGGCAGGTGCCCGGGTTCAAGCCGTTTTTGCCACTTGCGCGTTCGACATTGCCATAGTTGCTGATATTCGAATGGTATCAGCCAAAAATCGGGCGCTCGTTTGCCACAAGCTCCTGCAAAAAGGCGAGCGCCGTTGCCACCGGCCGCAAGGACCGGGCGCTCTCGTGCACGACAGTCCAGTATGCCCGGTCGACCCTGATATCGGGCAGGACGGGTTCAAGACGCGGATCGGGGCTGGCGATAAATCCGTGCAGAACACCTATTCCGGCACCCGATCGCACGGCTTCGGTAACGCCAAGGGCCGAGGCGATTTCGAAGCGGGCGGGCCAGTCCCGCGTGAAATCGGCACTGTAGTTGAGTGCCGGTGAATAGATCAGGTCTTCGACGGGACCGACCAGCCGGTGGGCAGCAAGATCCTTGAGGGTTCCGGGGTGCCCGAACCGGTCAAGATACGCCCGTGATGCGTAAAGGCCGAGGCGGTAGTCGGTCAGCTTGCCTGCGATCAGCCGGCCATGATCCGGTCTCTCCAGGGTGATCGCAATATCGGCTTCCCGGCGGGACAGTGAAAACGAGCGCGGCACCGGCACCAGCTGAACCTTCAGGTCCGGGTGCTGTTCTGTCAGTCCGCCGAGGCGGGGAGCGAGAAACGCAACGCCGAACCCGTCCGGTGCGCCGATCCGAACGGTTCCGGACACACCGACCTCAGCATCGGCCACGTCGGCCGCGGCTGCCATCATGTCCTCTTCGATCCGCTCTGCGCGGGGCAGGAACCGGACGCCCTTTTCGGTCGGAACGCAGCCGGAGGTCGAGCGTTCGAACAGCTTGACCCCGAGATCCTCCTCAAGCGCGGACAGCCTGCGGGCAACGGTTGCGTGATTGAGCCCAAGGCGCCGGGCGGCGGCGAGGATCTGGCCCGACCGGGCAACGGCAAGGAAAATCCGGATGTCATCCCAGTTCAACGGCCGGTCCTTTCCAGGCTTTCAAGGGGGATCATTTTAGGATGCTGCGGATCGCAGTGCCCGGAAGGCCGCGAGATGATCAGACATGGTAACTACAAAAAACGCACAACAGATGCGGATTTCATCGTCTTGTATAATGCAAAAAATGAAGACAAGAAAGGCAGGCAATCAAGGGCGTTGAAAGAGAAGCGCCGGCCACGAATGTCAGGAGAACGCACATGGAACAGATCGGGCATTTCATTGGCGGAAAGCGCGTGGACGGGACGTCCGGGCGGTTTGCGGATGTGTACAATCCGGCCACGGGTGAAGTTCAGGCGCAGGTTGCGCTGGCAAGTCAGGCGGAAATGGATGCAGCCGTTGCCAATGCCGTTGCGGCCCAGCCGGCCTGGGCGGCCACAAACCCGCAGCGGCGCGCAAGGGTCTTGATGAAATTTGTCGACCTGCTCAATCGCGACATGGACAAGCTCGCCGAGGCGCTGTCCCGCGAGCATGGCAAGACCTTGCCGGACGCCAAGGGCGACGTGATCCGCGGACTGGAAGTGGCCGAGTTCTGCATCGGCGCGCCGCATCTGTTGAAAGGCGAGTTCACCGAAGGGGCCGGCCCGGGCATCGACATGTATTCGATCCGCCAGCCGCTCGGTGTTGCCGCAGGCATCACGCCGTTCAACTTCCCGGCCATGATCCCGATGTGGAAATTCTGTCCCGCCATTGCCTGCGGCAACGCCTTTATCCTGAAGCCGTCCGAACGCGATCCCTCTGTGCCGATCATGCTGGCCGAGCTGATGATCGAGGCCGGTTTGCCTGCGGGCATTCTCAATGTCGTCAATGGCGACAAGGGCGCGGTCGATGCCATCCTCGACCACGAGGCCATTCAGGCGGTCGGCTTTGTGGGATCGACGGCGATTGCCGAATATGTTTATTCGCGCGGCTGTTCTGCGGGCAAGCGGGTACAGTGTTTCGGTGGTGCCAAGAACCACATGATCATCATGCCGGACGCGGATATGGATCAGGCAGCCGATGCCCTGATCGGTGCCGGATATGGTGCTGCCGGCGAGCGGTGCATGGCGGTCTCCGTGGCTGTGCCGGTTGGCGAAAGCACGGCCGATGCCCTGATTGAAAAGCTGGCGCCCAAGGTCGAGGCTTTGAAGATCGGGCCCTACACGGCAGGCAATGATGTCGATTTCGGCCCGCTTGTGACGTCGGAAGCGCTTACCCGCGTCAAGGGGCTCGTGGATCAGGGCGTCAAGGAAGGCGCTGATCTGGTGGTGGACGGCCGGAATTTCTCCATGCAGGGCTATGAGAACGGCTTCTTCATGGGCGGCTGCCTGTTTGACAAGGTGACGAAGGACATGGCGATCTACAAGACCGAAATTTTCGGTCCCGTTTTGTCTGTCGTGCGGGCGCAAACTTATGAAGAAGCGCTCGATCTGCCGATGAGCCATGAATACGGCAACGGTGTTTCGATCTATACCCGCGACGGCGATACGGCCCGCGACTTTGCCTCACGCATCAACATCGGCATGGTCGGGGTCAATGTGCCGATCCCGGTGCCGCTTGCCTATTACACTTTCGGCGGCTGGAAGAAGTCCGGTTTCGGCGACCTGAACCAGCATGGCCCGGACGCATTCCGCTTCTACACCCGCACCAAGACGGTGACGTCACGCTGGCCGTCCGGCGTGAAGGACGGGGCCGAATTCGTCATTCCGACGATGAAATAGGGGGTTCCATCCGGCCGGAAGGCGCTCGGGCCCCACCTCTGAAAAAGCCTTCCAGCCACTTGGCGGCGCTTCGGCGCCGCCTTTTTCTTCGCTGCTGACTTCAAGCGCGACGTGCAACACGAAGCAAGCCGCTCGAAACTAACCTTGCTGTTGGTCTGTTGCAGTTCGCGTCTGAATTCACCGATGCGTCCTGCTATCTGGACTTTGTACCGGTTTCGGCAGTCTTTGACAGAGGTTCTTCCGTTTCCTCCGATTTTGCCTTTGCCTGAGCCCAGAAGGAGGAGCCCTTCGGCGGGTAATCCAGTGTGCCATCCAGTGTGTCCATCCGCTCCCGGGTCATCCGCGGGAAGGGCAGGGCGTTGTGTGCACGCCAGTTGTCCACTTCCGTTTCGGCCTTTGCCGTCAGGCTTTCGTCGAGCCCGGTGTCCTGCGCCACATAGAGCGTTTGCGAAGGGAAGGCGAAACCTGTCCCGGAGTGTTCGACAATCTCCTTGATCCGCAAGAACACATCCTCTCGGATGGCGTGGAATTCGTTCCAGTCGCGGGTCAGCGCATAGATCCGGACACCGATGTCGAGGGACGACCCGCCGTAGGCTGCAAACCGGACCCGAACGGTCCCGTTGTCGATCTTGGGATGGGCATGGGCCATTTCGCGGATCTTGGCCAGTACGTATCGCAGCTGATCATCGCTGGTCTCGTAGCGCAGGCCGATCGTGGCCTGGATCAGCATCTTGTCGCACCGGGCCCAGTTGATGATTTCCATGTCGACAAACTTCGCGTTCGGCACGGAAATCAGCGTCCGGTCGATGCCCCGGATCTGGGTCGAGCGAACCCCGACATCCTCGATCGTGCCGCTCATGCCGCCGAAGGTGCAGTAATCGCCGACACGAACCGGTTTGTCGCTGAACAGGATCAAGCCGCCGATCAGGTTCTCCAGTGTCGGGCGGATCGCAAGGGCAACGGCAAGGCCGCCGACACCAAGACCGGCAAGCAGCGGAACAACGTCAACGCCCAGATCAGCCAGACCGACGGCCAGTACTCCGACAGCCACCACCACGGCGATGATGCCGCTAACGATCCGGATCAGGCTGGCATCAATGCTTTGGCGGGACCGTGTCGGCGCCAACAGGATCGTCGAGCCGATTGCCTTGGACAAGCGCCAGACCGCCCAAACGTACAGGGCTAGGACGAGCACACCAACGGACATGGCCAGAGTGGCCTGCTCCTGGCCGGTGAAATTCACATCCGCATCAATGAACCGCATCGCCTCTTGCGCAACAGAGGCTGACAGAAGCGGAGGGACGATCGAGACCCAGTCCCCGAGTGGGGACGGCACCATGTCATGCGCCCTGCCGGCACCCCAAAAAAACAGCCAGCACAGCACGGCGGCCACAAGGGTTGTGACCGCAAGAGCCGCCCATTGCCAGATGGTCTGGCCTGAAATGACCATGTTTGTCCAGTTTGGCAGCTTGTCGACAAGCCGTCCCAAAATGTTGGTGCTGGGGACCAGATTGCCCGGGGTGGAGATGTAGTTTTCAAAAAAGCCGGGTGAAAGCTGCGGTGACCGGAACTCGGAAAGCAGGTCCGCCGCACTCTGTTCACGGTAGGGCATGTCCTTGAGGGCGGCATAGCTTGCCGGAAGCAACCGGACGGTTTCGGCATCGAAAAGATAGTTCCCCGCATTGGGGCCAGTCTGCATCCGCTCAATCTCGAAACGGGTTCCAGGCAAGCGCCAGCGATAGGGTTGGGTTGGATCAAGCTCGGCCACTTCTGCGGCATCCGGGACGGCCTCAAGAGGCGGCAACAACATGCGGTCGAGGATTTCCTTGAGCTGAAGAGCTGCTTCGACCCTTGCGTCATCGCGCTGGATGATCGGGACCTGGGACACGTCGAACGCTGCAGCGGCCCGGTCGAGATAGTCCTCTGCACGGGCCTGTTCGCGCAGCGCCTCTTCAGGGGTCATTCGGGGCGGGTCGGCCTGAAGAGCGGCTTCGGTTGCACCGGCGATCCGATAGGCGGCGTTGATGTTGAACAAAAACGAGTCGAGTGTCGCCTGAGGGCTAAACGTCCGGATTCCGTGCAGGCGGGTGGCCAGTTCCTCCTCCGTCACACCAAGCCTGTCGATACGGTCCATATATTCCTGGAAGGCATCCATACCGCCATCCAGCCTCGGAAGGTCTTTCACCCGCCGATAGTAGAGCCCAAGGTTCTCGATGGTCGCACCGTCGAACCGGAACTCCCCCGCATCCGGACCTGTCTCGATCAGCCGCATGCGCAATTTCGTACCGGGCACTGTCCAGGATGTCAGTCCTGTTGCGGCGACTTGTGCGCTGTCCGGTATGCTGGCCGGGTCCGGCAATCTGGTCCGGGCCAGGATTTCCCTGAGCAGCAGGACCCGTCTGATCTGGCTTGTCAGGGATCCGCCATAGGGCGTTGCATCAAAGTCGAGGCTGAGGGCCGCTGCCCGCAGATAAAGCGCCTGTTCGTGAATTGGCGCGCGCGCGCGCCACAGGGCAATGGCTGCATCCGTGTTTCGCAGGAAGCCTTCAAAGGAGGCGCGGGGGCTGGACGTGTCGGACAGTTTGAGGGGAGGTGGCACCTGCAGGTTTTCCGATGTCTGGGCCATGCTGTTCATGCTGCCTGCAATGCAAAGAAATGCGAGCAACAACAGGCACCTCACGGTCACAGAGATCGTTCTGGCCGTTGATGGTGGTGTATCGATTATGAGCTGGTCCTGCATCCGTCACTCCCCCGTGCGCGGAATCCGATTCCATCATCGCGTACTCGAATCGGTTGCTAATTTGACGTAACGTCTGCAATTTGAGCGGGAAATACTGCCAAGGTAAAGAAGAAAGCGAGAGCCACAGGCCGTCATACGGCTCAATACCGGGCCTTTGAAGCTTGGGTCTTCGGGAAAGTGTGTTCGATGCACGGAAACCGCCGCTGGGAGCCAGCAAGAAACTATGTCCTGGTCGAAAGCGCTCCTGTTCCGAGCGGGGTATAAGCGCCATTCATCAGCCTTGCGAGTTGTAAAACTCTTCTACTAATTGAAGTTTAAAAGACATATAACTTTAAAGGGATTCAATTAATCAGCCTCGCGCAAGATTACACTGCGGGAATTGGTGGGTCCGCAACATCATCAATTTGGAGACCCGATATGGATCAAAATGACATCTCAACCACCACTCCGCCTGGCCTCGGCCTCCTCACATTTTTCATAGCCGATGCGCAGACCGACGAAATCATAGCGTATTTCGGTCCGGGTGACGCCATTCCGGAAGCAGATGTAGCCGGCCGCAGCATCACGATTGGCGCGGAATTGACCGACCCGGCAAATGCGATCGGCAGCGTTGAATTCTCACTTGGGGGGCATACGCACGTCGAAAGTTACCCGCCCTACATGCTCTTTGGCGACGATATGAACGGAGACTATGCCGAAGGCGCTTTGGAGCTTTCCGCCGCTCTTCAGGAGCTGAACGTGACCGTTTATGAAGGCAGCAACAAGTCCGGCGAGGTCCTTGATTCCTTCACACTAGATCTGGTCTTGGCCGAGGAGCAAGCGTCGCCGCTTCCGGATAATGTCCTGGCCAGCCAATACGATCAGATTGTTTGTCATTTCGACGGCAACAACAACGACCCGGATGACATTGCGGCCATTCCCATTGCCGCCTTGCTTGCCGATGCGGCGGGCATTGAGGAAAAGACCACCTTCATTTATGGCAACAACCTGAGCCAGGCCAATGCGGGCGGGCGTCTGGAGGCCCTCGACACAGGCGGTGCGTTTGCCGAGTCGCTGGGGATCGACACTTACAATTATCAGGATGATATCGACGGAACGACGGCCTACCTCGCCGAAATGCTCAATTCGGGGCAATCGGTCCTGATCCTTGAGGGCGGTCCTCTTGAGGCAACCTATCGCGCCCTTGAGCAGACCGATCCGGCCAATCTGGCCAATGTCACCTTACTGTCGCATTCCACATGGAACCAGGGCCGTGTTGTCATTGACAATCCAAGTGATCCGGACTTGACCGAGACCCGGTCATGGGCGGACATCGCCACTGATTTTCCGGAAGTCACCCTGATCGAAATTGCCGACCAGAATGGCGGCACGCACAATTTTCGCGGGTTTTACAATCAAACCTGGTCCTGGCTCGACGAGACGGAAAACGAAACCTATCAGGAAGCCCGGAGCATCATGGAGCTTGCGGGCGAGGATGCCGGCAAGATCAATGATCCATCCGATGCGGGCATGCTGTTTTATGCCTTGACGGGCGAGGACGACGGGCGGCCGGCAGATGTCGAGGAGTTTCTGCTCGATCCGGCCGGGTATACGCTCAATGACGATGACGCTCCGGTGATCTACCCGATCGAAGGGACTGACCAGGACGACGACATGGTCGGAACGGATGATCCGGATTTCATCTACGGCGGGCTCGGAGCCGATGTCATCGGCGGCTGGAGAGGCGATGATGAGATTTATGGAGGCGGCGGCCGGGATAAACTCAGTGGTCACGGCGGCAATGACATTCTGTATGGCGGCAATGAAGCAGATACCTTGATGGGCGGACCAGGAGCGGATCAGCTTTATGGTGGAGAGGGTGCCGACACGTTTGTCTTTTACGCAAACGGCATCGTAAACTTGACTGATGTCGGCTGGGATTGGTCAGCCGTCGATGTCATTCAGGATTTCGAGCTGGGCGTCGACAGCATCGCGCTGTTTCGTAATATTGGCGCGGAGGACAGGTCGGATCTGAGCGTCTGGAAAAAGACGATCGATGATGACGTTTATTTTGCCGTAATGGTCAAGGACACCAAGGACGCGCTGCTTGTGAACGTGGAGGACACGACCACATGGTCGGAGTTCATGCAGAGCGATCCGTTTGAATTTTTCTGACAGTTCTAGCGCTGAGCCTGCTTTGCTGGTCTGGCGGGCTGTGACCGGGTGGCCGGGCTCCTTGCGGAATTTTACCATGAGCCCGGTTCGCGGTGAATTCAAGCGCGAAGTGCAACACAA
>NZ_SMMF01000397.1:0-822 GCF_009711355.1 Roseibium sp. RKSG952
ACTTAGATGTTTCAGTTCCCCGGGTTTGCTCTTAAAACCCTATGTATTCAGGTCTTAAGTACCTGTTTAAGCAACATATTGATTATCAAAGATAACAATATGAAGCTTTCAGGTGGGTTGCCCCATTCAGAGATCCATGGATCAAAGCTTATTCTCAGCTCCCCATGGCTTATCGCAGAGTATCACGTCTTTCATCGCCTCTTGCTGCCAAGGCATTCACCAAACGCCCTTCTCGCGCTTGATTTGATCCAGAAAAAGAAAGACCGAAGCCTCTCGCGGTCACAGGGAAGCTGGAACAACCCCGAACCTTTATTCTGAACCAAAAGCATACTTTCCCGCCTTCCATCCTGGAACCCATGCTGCCGATGTCGGTCGGCCCCGCATGGAGAATGAAAGACATGCATGATCGTCAGATCATGCGGGTTAGTGTACTTGACTTGGACAACTCTGTTCGTTTCAGCCGGGATATTCAAAGAGGGACGAGGAAACATCCCTAATCAAACCTCCTCACTATGTGTGCTACCGCCTATTCGGCTACTTGAGCACGTGAGGACCAACTGAGATCAACGCCACACTCGGCGCGATCAAACAGTGTTGATTGATTTCTCTCTAAACGATGTCAATTGACGTCCAATCGGACGGTTAAGAACCAAAAAGGTGCTTAACGATCTGATCGGGTAAATGGTGGAGCCTAGGAGGATCGAACTCCTGACCTCCTGAATGCAAATCAGGCGCTCTCCCAGCTGAGCTAAGGCCCCATTCGGATGCTACGCACCCTAATTAGTGGTGGGTCGAGGAGGACTTGAACCTCCGACCTCACGC
>NZ_SMMF01000070.1:0-236 GCF_009711355.1 Roseibium sp. RKSG952
CGACTGGGGTGAAGTCGTAACAAGGTAGCCGTAGGGGAACCTGCGGCTGGATCACCTCCTTTCTAAGGATGTTCCTAGCATCACAGAGTTCGCTCTTGATCGTGGAACACTTAGCAGAAGATCAACAAACAAAGTTGATCAAACTCATGGACCGAGCCGTCCTCATATCTCTTCAGAACACATCAGGCCGACCGGCCTGTCTGGGTCGGTAGCTCAGGTGGTTAGAGCGCACGCCT
>NZ_SMMF01000859.1:0-18870 GCF_009711355.1 Roseibium sp. RKSG952
TCCGCTGCGTCACCACTCCGCCAAGAGGCCTTTGCAAGTCTTTTCAAGGACTTAGAAAACCGGACATGTGGTGTTAGGCAATTTCGTCCGGTGCGTTAGGCAAATATCTGTTCTCGGGGCGTTCTGTCAACTGCTCTTTGCGTTTTTCACACGTAATGCAAATTTGACCTTTGCAGCGTCCCTTCCGTAGTGCTTTCCCATCGACGCAGACTTGTCGCCAATGGCCTTGGCCTTGTCTTCGTCGCTGAAACCAAGCTCCTCCAATTCGCTGGCATAAGTGACCCGCAGGCCGTGAAGGGTAAGGTCCGATCCGGTCGGAACTGCCTCTTTAAAAACCGCGCTTGCCTTGAAATCCTGCCAAGCCTTCCGCATGGCGTTTTCGGACGGGTAGGGCCGACCACGCGAGTTCTTGCAGATGGTCAGGGTGGCCTTCTTTTCGGATTGAAGCGCGGCATCCAGATCCGGCAATACCGCAATCAGACAGTCTTCGCCGTTCTTCAGGGCTGTGTACTCAATGAAACTCCCGTGCTCGCCAATACGGGTAATGTTGTCCCATCGCAGCACGGCGATATCCTGACCGCGCATACCTGCCCATTTGGCAAGGGCCAGAACCGGACGCAAATGGGGACTGGCGATCCGCCACACGCCCGACCATTCCGCAACCGTCCATCGGCGATTGGCGCTCTTTGAGTTCTTGTGAGCGCGCCGGATGCCAAGAACCGGGTTCACTGTCAGCCCTGCATAGCCATACTCAACACCAACCGCAAAGGCAGCGGACAGGCAGGCGAGGGCGTCATTGGAGAATTTCGGGTATCTGTCTTCTGCCGCCCGGTCGCGAGTCTTTGCCATGTCTGCCGGGGTGATGGAGATGACCGGTGTTTTAAAGCGCCCCTTGTCCGAGAGCCAGTCCATGACCTTTTGATAATCCGCCTGGGTCCGGGGGGCGAGGTTCTTCCATCGGTCTTTGGTCTTGTAATATTCGAACAAGCCGCCGAGTGTGCCAAAGCCCCTTTGCTTCGGCTGCTCCGCCAGTTCACCGTAAAGCTTCAGGATGGCAGGCGTGGACAGGTGCTTGTCCAGATCGGCACGGGAGCCTTCAAAGCCCTTCACGAGTGCTTTCCGGTTCGCCCGGATATAGGCGTACCACTTGCCCCGGCGTTGATATACAGAAAGCCCTTTAAGTCGCACTTTCGTCATCCCACATGCCTCCACCGCCCTCCTTCGGGCTGTGAGGATATTTCAACGAACGCGCCCATTCCTCAAGGTCTGACACCAAGTACCGCTTTGCTTCGCTCTTGGTGTCTGGAATAACGGCTGGCATCAGCCGGTGATCCTTGGCGCAAAGGCGGGTGAACAGGCTTACCGACATGCCGAGCATTTCGGCTGCTTTTTGCTGGTTCACAAGGATCGGGCGCACAGTCATAACCTACTCCCTCTCAATCAACTCACGAACCATCTCTGCGGCAACGGCTGCGTTGAATGATGCGTGAGGCAGGTTCTCAAATGCCCTTGCGGCTTCTTCCAGTGCTTCAAACCGGGTTTCCTTGCGAATGCCTTCCACCAGATCCAGCAATTGACCGATATGCTTTGAAGGTACTGGCAGTCGCTCGTTTGAGAGATGGCGCATGCGCACCAGATCCAGAGGGGATGTTGTTCCTTGTCCGTCCATGGGGGCTCCTAAAAATTGTCCTCTAGGATTGTCTCGACATGCTCAACGCGTACCTTGACGATGCCGCATTCGTTCCAGCAGCTCCTGCTTTCCTTGAGGTCTTCAATAGACGGGTAGACAGGATTCCCGCCTTTGGCCCGTCCAAGCTCGCAATCAAAGTCGGTCTTGCACATGTAGCCTTCTGTGACTGGTTGGGTGCTCGTCATCAAATCTCTCCAAAAACGTCCACTGGATTGATCTTGCTCCAAGCAACGAGCTGTTCTTCAGCCAGTCGTTCAAGAATGGTGCAGGCGGAATACTGGTTGATCTGCGTGGCTTCCAAGGCGGTGCGGACGGCAGTCTCAAACTGCACCTCGGCGTTTGGGAGCGCATCCCATTTCTGGCCTTCGGATTCCAGCCATTCCAGAGTTGTGAGGGTTGTCTGATTGACGGGCTTTTTCATGGGCTTTCCCCTTTTCCATCTCAGCCGCGCATGAAGATCGGTCCAGTACACGTCGCCGGAACCGTAAGTTTCCATGAAAAAGCGGGGCTTGGACTTAGTTGCGCAGAAGGTGAACTTGTTTGCGGTGTGCTCGACGGGGGCGGTCATCACGTCTTCCTCTTCTGAAATCCCCGGCTTGGGAATGCCGCTTGACGAAGTCTGCGGCGGTTTTCTGCGGTGTTGCGAATTACTGGCCCTGCATCACCATCAATCGTTCCGGGCGTGGGCGGCTCTGCGATTGCTTCAGCCGCATCGCAGGGCACGGCAAAGCGGATCAGTGATTTACCCTCCCGCTGCGTGTAGTATCTGCCGCCGTCGGTGACGGTTTCCCGCGAGTACTTCCCAGCCCAAGAAAGAGGGTAGGCGTAACCGGCGTTCTCAGGACGCCAGAACGTGACATACGGGTTCGTGCGCCAATTTCTGCGCATGTCAGCGATGTAGAATCCCGCCATCAGATATCCCTCGTCTTTGCAAAGCCACGTCCCTGAAGCTTGGCCTTGGACTTCGGCCATGTGCCGTTGTGCTTCCTGCGCATCCGGTCGGCCTTGCGCATCATTCCGACTTCTTCAGCCGTCTTTTCCTTGTGAGGATCGCCTGCGAGGATGGGCGCTAGATTTCGCTCCCTGTTTTCCCCGCCGAGGCCGAGTGCCTTGAGGTGTTCCAGCTCCCATTTGTCGCCAGCCTGGATCTTCAGCCCTGTCCGGTGACATCGGCCTTGAAAACGCATGAACACACGGTCCTTGACCCGATCTGGAACGGCGCTGTCTGCCGTCTTGCCAATCCATTCCTCGACCTGACGGCCACCGAGAGGGTTATCGATCATGGGCATCAGCGATCCTTCCTACAGAGGGAGCGGGGGCAGGGGCACGCATGGCTTACCTGTACTTTTCAGGAGTTGCGCCGCAACGTGGCCAGACGGTGCCAAAGTGGTCCGTGAACATGCCGGTCTTTAAAAGGCCGTGGCTCTTGGGGAGGGGGAGCTTGCCCGGACCCTGGATCTTGCGACCGCTAAAAAGGCGGAGCGTGACGTGAAAGGGGAGTACTGGACGGTAAGCCTTGCGTCCGCGCGCTGTTGATTTCATGTTACGCCTCCAGTTCATCCGCAAGTCCGTTCAGCTCGGCGGCAAGCAGGCGGGCGGCTTCGGGAGAAACTGAGGCAACGGCCATTTCTCCCGAGAGCCCGTCGCGGGCCTTTAGCAGGACGTATTTCTGGCCGGTTCCGGGATTGGTGTTGGATGCGACCTTGATCGTATCGCCGTCCAGTCCCTTGATTGGTGTGACATCATCAAAAACAGACATGGGTTCTTCCTTCTTTGGTTCAGACTGACGCCTTCAGGCGGTGAGCGGCGGTGTGCATGGTTAAGTTTGGCCTTCGTCTTTGTTCAGCAAGTAGCCGCAGCACCCCTTGAAATCGTCTGTAACCGCCCTGACTCCACAGACGCCCATGAAGTAATCGCAGTCATCATATGGAGGATTGCTCTTTGAGACGCATGACTTGCGGCCTATCGGACACTTACTCTCAAGCGTCACCGTTCCATCCCAGTTGGACCAAGCGTCGATGTTCGGCGTCCACCGCTTGTAGTCTTCAACACTGGGCTTGCGCACATCAGACATTGACGTTCCTTTCTTGATCAGTTGCCGGGGAGCCCTTCAGGGCAAGACGGACTCCCCGGCATCGGCGGTGGGATGATGGGTTCACCGCCGAATGGGTTATGCTGCTTCCTTCGCTTGAAGAAGGGATGCGCCAAAGGTTTCCGCGCACCACTTGTCAGCCCTTGAAACGAATTCGTTGAATGCCTCCTGATCCATTTTGTCGAAGGCGGTCGAGTCCGGTATCCAGTACAGTGAGCCGTCAGGCATCACGGCTGGCGTGACATAGCCCATCTTCATTTTGATCAGATTGTGAAGATGTTCCGCAGTCGGAACACATTCCGTTGCTGCCACGAATTGCGACAGGCAAGCCCAATACATTCCCTGCATGGGCAGTGAGCGCGGCTTGACGATCTTGTCAGCCTTCAGCCGCTGCCCCTTCTTGAAGCGCTGGCAGCGTTCAAGGTCATATGGAGTGGCAGGAACCAGTGCGCGGCCATCCCATTCAAAGATGAAGGGCTCCTTCATGCCGCATTCTCCAATTGCTGGATTGCGCTTTTCTGGCGCTCCTTGATCTGGATGACCGGCGAAGAGAACTCTTGCGGGGCGTGTTTAACAAAGCGCTGAAGGCGTTCGGTGCGCCATAAATCAGCTAAATCATCAAGGCGCTGGCATTTTTGAACCATGCGCGTGAGGTCGTCGCGCTCTTGTGCCCAGTTGGGGGGGGGTGGTTCCGCCGGGGCGTCTGAAGCGCTGTGCTGTTCGGGCTCGTCAATGCCGACATTGGCGTGGGTCTTGTCGTAGAGGGCGAGGCCGAAGCGGTTGCCGAATGTTTTCAGCGCACGTTTTTCCGCGTCCGTCTGAGCCTCTTTGATTGCTAACTCATAAGCGTCATGAATGTCTTTGGACGCACCAGAGCCAAAGCCGACACCATCGCGCACACATCCACCTGCCGTGATGCGCACCGTACAGCGAAAGGACACAACCCAGTTGCCATTATGGTTCTGTGTCGGCTGCGTGTTTTCCGCGAGGGCAACGACTTCGGTTGTCCAGCCGTCAAAGCCGAAAATCTCGTTTGCGGTCGCTTCGCAATACCACCCCTCGACATAGGATAGGGTTTGTCCGGCCTTTTTGCGTCGCGCAACGTTACTTGGGTCGAGCTTCTTCTGAAGCTTGGCTGTCTGTTCACTGGTGAAGGTCATACCGGCACCTTGTCTTCATGAATGACAACACCGGGCATGTCGCGGAACTTGTTGGCAACACGCCGCTTTGCAATGGCATCAAGGCAATCGAGAAGGGGCTGTTTCTCGTATTGCCAGCACCAACGGGCGAACTCGGTCGCATTGGTGATCTCGGGCCGATAAACGGTCCTGAGTGTCATGGCGCGGGCACCACCCTTGGCCGAGGCGGTTTGCTTGGAAGCTTGCCGCGCTGCCCGTTCAGCGTCTTTCGCGAACTGCACCTGACGCTCTGCTTCTTCGCGGGCGGCAAGATCACTGGCGCGGGCGGCTTCCAGCGCCTCGCGGGCCTTGCGGGCTTCTTCTTCGGCTTTGGCGCGGGCTGCAGCTTCTTCGCGGCGGCGCAGCTCTTCCAGCTTGATCAGCCAAGGTTGATTGGCCTTCTTGCAGACATCCGCAATCCGGTCGCATTGCTCAAGTAGCGGCTTGTACCGGGTCTGGATTTCCTTCTTGCCGTCATCGAAAGGCTTGGCTTCTTTCTTGCGCGCCGTGTCTGCTTCCTTCTTGGCCTTCCGCGCCATGTCGAGAAGTTTTGCGATTGCGTCTGCTTCGGCCTGCGAACTGACTTCTGCCCCGTCCAGCCAATGACGCGCCTCTTCCTCAAGGGACAGGATAGAAGCCTTGGCATCATCGAAAGGGGACGGTGGGTTATTGTGACCCAATGGAACGACCGTGCTCATTCTGCTGCCTCCAGAAAGACCGGATTTGATGCCGGTGTTACGTTCAGCAGGGCGTTGAAATCCTGCATGGCCCAAGCCGCATTGGCTTCAATGGATGGAAGGCTGAAACGGCTTTGCTCAAGCTCGTCCCGGTTCATCTTCCGGGCTTCCTCCATGAAGAGGTGAATGCCACGAATGGCGGTCAGGTAATGGCGCTCTGCGCGTTCTGCCGGGGTCATTTCAAAGCCTCCTTTCTCGGCTGTTCGGGTCCAGTCCTTGCGAGTTCCTTTGCTCTGGCCTCGGTCGCCTCTGCGTTTCGGTACATCCGTTGGGCGTTGTTGCGGTCTGCGTTGATGTCGCACTTCACCCGGTTGATGGCCTTTGCGTTTCCTTGGCGCTCAAGATCGGGCAAATGGGCTTCCTGCTTGTCTGCCCGTCCTTCCAGTTTGTGAGCGGCTGTCTTGCTGCGCTCTGCGAAACCTTTGAGGGCTTCAGCGCTGGCGAGATTCCTCGGAGTGTTCATGCTGACCTCCTGTGTTCGTTCCTTTCTGAAACCCTCTGCAAGAGCTTGAGAAAGTGCCCGCCCGGTGATCGGTGGGTGGGCCAGTTGGGGGAGGTTGTCCTTTCGTCTGAAGTTGTCAGCCCGACGAAACACACCTTCATCCAGTGTGTTTGGTGGGGCTGGCTGCGTAACCAATTCCTGCGCGCTATCAGCTGGTATGCGCGGATGCAGCCTGTTGCCCGGTGCCCTACATGGCGTCCTCCTGTTGGTTCGGATTGCCTTGGCCGATGGGGCCTTGCCCGGTTCCGGGTCGTTAGGGATGGTTGCCCCGGCTGGCGGGAGGAGGAGCCAGCCGGGACGTTGCGCCGGGGGAGGAACCGGCGCGGTGGGTTCGGGTCCAAAAGCTTGCAGCCTCGTGAAAGCAGCTCATGGAAAACAGGATCGTTGCCGGGACTGGAGCTATTGCCAGCCAGTCAGCGTATGAGTGTGTGTGCATGTGGCGGCGGGTCATGCTGCAATCTCCATTTCGTTGAGTGCGTAGCTGCCCCATTGATCGGCTATGGCCTGAGCAGGCCCGGGAAAGAACCGGGAGCGGAACTTCCATCGTTCTGCGCCGGGGCTGGCCTTGTGCACACTTGACCGGGCCGTTG
This sequence comes from Roseibium sp. RKSG952, assembly GCF_009711355.1. NCBI lineage: Bacteria > Pseudomonadati > Pseudomonadota > Alphaproteobacteria > Hyphomicrobiales > Stappiaceae > Roseibium > Roseibium sp. RKSG952. The sequence goes on from NZ_SMMF01000859.1 coordinate 6,790, forward strand.
AACCGTCCATGGTGCCGGTCTTCACAAGCGGCGGGAGGTTGCGCAGGTAGAAGCAGGTCGACTTCTTCTCGTTGTTCACGTCTTCGTCGGAATGCGCGAACCACCATGGGTGAATGATGCAGGACGGTTTTTGGTAATTCCGAATGCGCTTCATGGCGTGCGGGTGCATCACCGGGTTCTCTACGGCGACATGCGGGATATCGGCATTCCAGCAATCGGAGAAAAAGGCGGCGGCCCGATCCAGGTCTTGCCAGAGCCATTCCAGCTTTTCTTCGCGTGTCCAGCTCTCGTATTCTGCCGGGTAACTCGGCTGCCGTTTCTTTGGCGGCTCATGCAGCCAGCGCACGCCACTGTTGCAGAGCCGGGTACAGGGGGGATGGAACACCGCAAGCAAGTCCCAGTCTTCGTGCAGGTAGTCCCGCAAATCGCCGGTTATGTGCCTGTTGCTGCCATCCTCTGCCGGGAGAAGATCACAAGACCATGCATCATGCCCGAGTGCGAGGAATGCATTGCGGACAACGCCGGAAAACTCGCAACCAACCAGAACCTTGAGGGAGGTCATCACGCAGCCTCCACTTGATCGAACTGAGCGAGCCAGTTGCGGAAGATGGTTTCCTGTTCGGCCCTAGCAGCGTCCTCAGCAGCGTCCTCAGCATCGAGCCAATCGTCCTCAGTAGCGTCCTCAGCATAGAGCCAAGCGTCCCTAGCTGCAGCCTTAGCGGCGACCTCAGCGGCGGTATAAACTTCGTTCCTAGCGTCCCTAGCTGCGGCCTTAGCTGCGGCCTTGGCGAACGGGCCATCGACGTCCGCAGCTGCACCTACTGCGGCGTCAAGTTCCTCGCGGGTTACTTCACCCTTTGCAAAAGCTCGCGCTGTCTCAATTACTTTGCGAGGCCGACTTTCGCCCACAGGAACGAATTCCAGAAGCGGCTCCACAATTTCGCAGACAAGCAACCTGACGGCGTTATCCATTTCCTTGGGCAACGTCCTAAGCCACCAAAGCGTGTCATCAAGTCCATTGCTTTCAAGGATCGTCAGGAAAGAAACCGGCTCGTCATCGGCTTTTGTCTTGCCGAGGTGGATCAGGAGCTTATTCCATTCGTCTGCACACGGTCCGCACCTACGAATGGCGTTGAGTGTGGTTGTCAGGGTCATCACGCAGCCTCCCGAGCTTTGAGCATTGCGTCTGCATAGCGGTAAGCCTGCCGCGCAATGATTTCTTCACGGGTCCCCACCGCCTTGGTCGCGTAAGGCAGGAGGGATTCGCCGTTGCTGTTCGGACTGCGCCCCACCCGGTCATAGTCGTTGATTGCTTCCGGTAGAGCGCAGGCTGCGAAGTGGTCGCGCAAGGTCTCCCGCTGCGCGGAGGTCGCGCCCATCAGCCGCGTGATGATTTCGGCGTTCATTGAATGCTCGGCCCGCTTGGCGGCGTTCTTGATCTCGTCACGCATTCCATCTGGAAGGCGGAGTGGGTACTGGTCGGATTTGCGGTTGCAAACGATCTTTGCTTCTTTCATCACACGCCCTCCGTTTCAGCAGTGCGCGCCGTCAGCATCCTTGCCGAATACTCCGGGTGCATTCCGAGAAGGTCGGCAACGGCTTCCTCGGCAGAGGCTCCACGTCCATAGATGCCGGTTTCTTCGTCGCCATCGAAATGGGCGCACCATTCCTGCGAGGCGGGGATGCAGCCGGTATCGCGGGTTGTAATGATGGGGGTCATCATCACGCAGCCTCCGCAATCTGGTCGGTGATCTCGCCAATGACGGCTTCGTAAGCGGCTTCGTGGAGAGCGTTCCAGAACACGGCGTCAGGGCCTTGGGAGTCCCGGCTGACGCAAAGGTGGCGGGTGCCGCGTTGGTCAGGAAGTTCGATTTTGTCGACGTAGATTTCGCCGTCGTCGTCGATGCGGGAGAAAACCACAATCTCGATTTCTTCGAAAAGAACGCGTTCGTCGTAAATGAAAGGAACGTATGCGGTATTCTGAAACTCAGTCATCGGCTTGCCCTCCGTTGATGAGAATAGAATAAGAGATATTTCTCTTATGTCAACACAACAAGAGATAAATATCGTATAGGATTGTTCCGAGTTCAGGCTAACCCTCTGATCGCACACAAAAAAACCGGCACGCGGGCCGGGTTGTTTTTCCAGATTCGTCTTTAGGTGGTGGGGTGGGTTAATAAGACGAAAATGTTGACTTTTATGTGGGAAGAACCCTATATTTTATGAGAGCGGTCATGCTTCGGAATCAGCCAGAGCTGTCGAAAGATTGCAGCGCGAAAGCGTCACGATGGCCCGAGGGGCCGCTCGCCATCACCTTAAATTCATTCAGTATTTCAATGTGCTGGTTTGAAAGTGTTGCTTCGTTCCAGTTCGGAATAATCTTTAGTCCGTAGCTGTGATAATTGCTGTTCCTGTTGTAAATGACTCTTTTCAGAGACTTTAAATAAGATCCCTCCACGTCTCCGAAACGATTGGGCTCGAAGGCTTCCGTAATCGCTTTTGCGCCGCAGTCGGCTAGTTGAAGTGCTGCATTCCGTGAATGATCCTGCGCATCGATCTGGTCTATGTCGATGACCGGCCAGTAGATTTCCGTCACTTCGTTGTTTTTTAGGTGGATGAGGTAGTCTTTAAAAGCCTCGTATGAAATACCGCCCCGGCAGGAAAACACTATCTTCACCTTACCATTGCCCTCAGGCACGATTTCTCGGTGGTCCCGGCAAAACCATGATATTCTCTCTATGACGTATCTCGTCATATAGAAGTATAATTGGTTTTTTTCGGTGTAGGTGCCTTCCGGTATGTCTTTCTTGTTGGTGAGGGCTGCCGTGTACCTTAAAGGGAAGGTTGCAAGCTCGCGAGCAACATAGCGCCGCTGCTGGTGGTTCAACTGGTGGAAATGCAGTTGCCGCCCCTTACTCTTTTTGCCTGCTCCGGTCTTCAGCCTATCGCGCCAGGATACAGTTTCAGCTTCGTTCTTTGTGCGAATGATGCAAGCGCAAATGGACATCCAGTTTGATGATCCGCCATTATCTCCGATCTTTCTGAACTTGTCGGGGTCCAGTCCGTCATCTCCAGACTCATCGATAAACGCGCTAAAGGAATGAGGCATATTAGATTACACGCAAATAACAGTGTGTCAGGGCGGCGCGCCGAGGGTTGTAGGCGAATCGCAAGAGTATTGGGTAACGATAGGTGGATCGCTGGAATGGCACAATCATAGATTGGCCGTTGTGAAGGCGCTCGCTCGTAAGGACTTTGCATTCTTCCTTGAGGTTAATTTCTTCCAAGTCCTGCCGTGCTATTTCCGTAACGGCAACTTTGTCAAAATGACAAACTTGCGTAAATGTGAGCACATACTATTTATTCAGCTTATGGATAGTAGTGATAGCCAAAAAGACATAACCGCTAAACTCGCAAATCTTTCATTCGGGAATATTGATGCAATAAAACGCTACCTTGGATTGGATAGTTACGACTCGGTTGTAGTAGTCTTGGTTGTGGCGGCTGGCTCTCGCGAAGAAGCAGGGATTTCCGAGGCCGAAGTTGCGCGGCGTACCGAGTTCACAAGATCGAAGGCAAACCGCCTTCTGAAACGGTTGAGTGACACCGGGCATTTGGACGTAATATCAGATAGTTACCCTCGACGGTTCCGCTACAATTTCCATTACGCAGAGGCCGCTTACGAAGACGCCTCAGAGGCAGAGCGGCAAAGGCTCACAAAGGCTGTCGTTGATAATAGTATTGAGGCAATGATTACTTTATATCAAGTTTGGGCAGTTGCTCATTTTGACAAAGTGCCGTAATTCCGCTTGCGTAATCAAAAAGAGCGCATGACAATTTTACCCGTCAAAAGGGAGTTGGCATGCGTGATTTGATTGAGTTGTTTAGTGAGATTGAGAGGCTGGGGCCGAAGAGGGTTCACCGTCAACTTCAGCGGTATTTGCGTGGCTGTCATCAGGCTTCATCGTCGAAAGAATCGCAAGGAACGCCTTCCGCTGATCAGGCGACATTGTCGAAAACAAATGCACAGCTTTAGTTGTGTCGGGGTCACCCTTTGCACCCGTTAAGATGGCGATGGGGTCAACATTCATTGCTTCGCAGAGCGCAATAAACTTATCGACTGTGGGCTGAACATTATTGCGGACCATTTGGCCAACGTATTGATCGTTCAAGCCAGCGCGCATCGACAGCGCACGAGCGCTTACGCCTGCGTCTTTTGTATCTTGTATTGCGGCTAGGAGCCTATCAAACCAACCATCCAACATGAGTAGCAGCATAGCGGCGATACCGTTTTTTGCATTAAAGATAAAACTCGCACTTAAGGTGCGTTGACAATAAGAGAAATATCTCTCATATTTTGAATATGAGACAGGAACTCTTGAATATCGCCGAGCAGGTTATGGCTGCTAAGGGTTGGACCCCGGAGCAGCTTGAGCGCCGTTTCGGTTCGCCAAAGCTCATGCGGACAATCCGATCCGGCAAGCAAGGTCCGACGCTCGGGACTGCCGAGCGGTTCAAGAGTTGGCTTGAGGCGCAATTAACTCAAGCAAATAGTCAAAACGGCGATTCCAAAGCGGGGTGCAAATGACCATCCCGCTCACATTTTCCAGCCGGTTCGGCTGCGGCGTCTTCCAAGGCGTCCCGATCCCAGACAAGCCGCAACTCTGGCCGCAACAGCCAGCGAATTGGATCGTCTGCGGCAAGCGCCGCACCACCCTCGAAGACTTGAAGATAGGGGCATTTGTTCATGGCCCCGAAGCTAATCGCAATCAGACGCAGCGTCATTAAGCGAGGCCGAATATCCATGCCGACTAGAAGAACAACAGAGGAACAAAGACACAAGCTCAAGGCTGCCGTCCGGCGTCAAATAGGGTTGCTCGGCGGCGTTGATGCGGTCGAGGAATTGAGCCGTGTCCGTCATCAGATGCATTCCAACTATGCCGGGATTGGCGAAGACCAGCGCGACTTCCACATGCCGATTGATATCGTCATGGACCTCAGCCTAGAGGCAATCCATGCGGGCGGGCGTCCTGAAATCCTTGATGAACTGGCGGATCATTGCGGCTTCAACCTCTGCCGTAAAAAGCACCTTCGCACCGACGCCTCTCCAAAGGAGTTGACGGCGGACTTCCTTGTCCATGGCTCGGAACTGAACCGCGACATGGTGCTGGCAATGGCCGATCAGGTGATCAGCACCGAGGAACACGCGCTCCTGCGGCCTCAAGCGGTGGCTCTCCGCCAGCTCGTGGACGACATCATTCATGCGCTAGATGCAGGCGTTCAGCAAAGCGCCGCTCAAGAGCAAAGCGCTCAGAAGATCGTGGAGATCAAGCGATGAGCGTCGGGCGTGGAGCGGGGCGTCTGGCGTTCTGGACCGCCCCTTGGCTGGATAGGGAGGGGGAGAGATGAGCAAGTTGCGCGTACTCTCACTATTCGCCGGGATAGGCGGATTTGATCTCGGGCTAGAGAGGGCAGGCGGCTTCGAGACGGTGGAATTTTGCGAAATAGAGCCCTTTCAAAGGGCGGTCCTAGCGAAGCATTGGCCGCATGTTTCTTGCCATGCCGACATTAAAACAATGAATGCGCCGGTCCCGGCAGATGTCGTGTGCGGCGGCTTTCCTTGCCAACCTTTCAGCACGGCCTCGCGCGGCAGGAGGGTCGCCCCGGACTTATGGCCGGAGATGATGCGGATAATCACTCAAGCGCAGCCAGAATACGCCATTTTGGAGAATGTAAGTGAGCAGGCGATTGAACAAGCCGCCAACGACCTTAGAAGCTTCGGCTTCAATGTCACAACTAGAAATATTAGCGGAAATGACTGCGGGGCACCTCATGAGCGCCGCCGTTGGTGGGCCGTTGCACACCCCCACGAGGAAAGCGAATTTCAACGCGCCCTCGATGCAGAAGTGGCCAAGTTGCCGGAATTATGTGCGGGCCTTTGGAGCGCAGAAGCCTACGCCGGAGCACTTCGAGTTTCTTATGGGGTTCCCCACCGGGTTCACAGAGTTGAAGCACTCGGAAACGCTGTCATTCCGCAAATACCACAAGTGATTGGCGCTGCGATCCTTAAAGCCCGCGCAGGCACTCTTAGGGAGGAAGGACGATGACCCGCTACGACTTCGATTTCTATTGGGCTCTGTCCGGCTTGGGCGTGATGCTTGTAGCCGCGTCAATGCTTGGCCTTGTGGTTCTCCTTCCCGGTCCCGAAACCACGCTGACCAAATCAGACCGTCTTCCGGTCGCTTGTCTGGATGGAGGGAAGGCATGACCGGCAAGGCAACATTCCTTCCAAGCAAATCCGGCCCGATCTTCATGCACCCTTGCGAGGCTTGTGATGAATGGGGCGCGTTTGGTCAGGATGTCCATCTGAGACAGGCGATTGCTTCCAAGCGAAAGCACCTCGCAGGCCGATGGTATTGCGCAAAACACAGGCCGGGGAGGGCGGTATGATCTACCTTGGCTTCGCAAGCCTGTCTCTGGCACTCCTGATCTGCCTCGTCTTCGCCTTCTATCTCTCCTTCTCCCGTCACGGGAACAATTGGGGAGGTGAGGAATGACTGAAAACTGGCTTTCCCTTCCGTTTCCACCATCCGTCAACGCCATGTACCGGAACGTTTCCGGCAAGGGCCGGGTGAAGTCGGCAGACTATAAAAAGTGGGAAAAGCAGGCGGGGTTCCTGATCCTTGAAGCGAAGCCCCGACCTCACACAGGCCCGGTGCGGATCAGCTACACCTTCGGCGCAAAATCTGGCCGCTGGGACATGTCCAACTTCATCAAGGCGATTGAAGACCTTTTGGTCACGCACGGTCTTATCGAAGACGACAGCGCCAAGATCATCAAGCGCTTCACTGTCACGCAGAACCCGAACCTGGAGGGTGTTCTTGTGCGGGTGACAGGTGGAGGCATCAAAGAGGGGGAGCATGACCCTTAACCACGATTCTTAGGCTCGACTGACAGCGAGAACGAAAAGTGAATACCTGCGCCATCCAAGGCGCGGGACGGGAGAAGTTTGTCCTTTTGAACGCTTTAGGAATGTCATGACCCAACACTATATGGACTCCAAGGCAGCCGAAGAAGCGCGGGAAATCCGCAAGATCATTCGATCCATCAAGCCCGATCAGTTGTCCCGGTCGCATCGGGACGTGCTTATGAAGCTCGCCAATGTCTGGATCTACCACAAGAACAAGGGCGTCATCCGCCCCGCCCGTCACGTCATCGCAAAGGCTGTTGGCTGTTCGGTGCGTACCGTTTCGGCTGCGCTGGATATTCTTCGGAAAGCCTCGATCCTGACTGTAAAGCGGTTCGGGAAGGGTGGCCGCAAGCCGACAGAATACGCGCTGAGCTTCGATAAGATCCGCGAAGTGTTTAACCCGCACGGCGTCACGACCAAGCCCGGAGAACTGGCGGAAATCCGGAGAAAATCAGCGTCCTCCGCCACGAAATCAGGCCCGAAAAACCGTGCAATTTTTGCACACGTATATAATAAATACCTCAAACCTTCATGGGCTGCGCTGAGCGCAAGCGGCAAGCACAGCGCCTTGAACCGCAAGCCCCTTGCGGGCGGGACGGTCGGAACTGACCAATCCAGTGATTTGAACTTTCCTCAAAGTGCAGAGCCAGCCGTTGGGCATGAGGCTTCCAAAAGCCCTCAATCTCCTGGATGGGAAAACCACGGACATTGGGAAACGCACGATATCGGCGGTTTTGAACTCCGCGAGTTCTGGCGTGGGGGTGTCCTATGCTGAGCACTCTTCGCCCGCACCAGATTTCAGCCATGACGATGCTTCGCGAAGCTCTCAGGGCAGGCAAGCGCCGCCCGATGCTGCAAGCCCCGACCGGCTTCGGCAAGACCATCCTCGCAGCGGCAATCGTTGACGGCGCTCAAGCCAAGGGCAACCGCGTTGTCTTCTGCGTCCCGGCGCTCTCCCTGATCGATCAAACCGTCAAATCCTTCTGGAAGGAAGGCATTCAGGACGTTGGCGTCATCCAGTCCGGGCACGAACTGACAAACCCGAACCGGACCATTCAGGTCGCCAGCGTTCAAACCTTGCAACGGCGCACATTGCCCCTGACCGATGTCGTTGTCATCGACGAGGCGCACAGGTGGTTCAAGTTCTACGGCGAATGGATGAACGATGCACTTTATGAAAAAGTGCCCTTCATCGGGTTGAGCGCCACTCCCTGGACCCGTGGCCTTGGCAAATACTTTGATGACCTGCTGATTGCCGCCACAACGCAAGACCTGATCAACAAGGAGTTTCTTTCAAGGTTCCGCGTCTTCGGCCCGTCGAGCCCGGATCTGACCGGCGTTCGGACTGTTGCCGGTGATTACCACGAAGGCGATTTAGCCGAGGCCATGGACAAGCCGCAACTGACGGCGGATGTCGTTTCAACGTGGTGCAAGCTCGGGGAGGGCAGGCCAACGCTTGTCTTTGGCGTCAACCGCGCCCATGCCCGCAGCCTGCAATCGGAGTTTGAAAAGGCCGGTGTTCGGGCCGGGTATATCGACGCCTACACCACGAAGGAAGAACGCGAGGCGGTTGCGGATCGCTTTCACAGCGGCGGGCTTCAGGTGGTTTGCAATGTCGGATGCCTGACCACGGGCGTTGATTGGGATGTGCGCTGCATTGTCTTGGCGCGGCCTACCAAGTCCGAAATGCTCTTTACCCAGATCATCGGGCGCGGACTTCGCACGGCAAAAGGCAAGGATGATTGCCTGATCCTGGATCACTCGGACACGCATCAACGCCTTGGATTTGTCACGGACATTCACCACGAGACGCTATGTGACGGCAAGCCGAAAAAGCCCCGGAAAGACGACCGTGAAAAGTCTGCGCCGCTTCCAAAGGTCTGCCCGTCCTGCTCGTTCCTGAAACCGGTCAAGGTCCATACCTGCCCGTCATGCGGGTTCACGCCGGAACGCCAGAACGACGTTGAAATGCTTGAGGGCGAGCTTGTGTCTCTGGACGGCAAGAAGCAGAAGCACAGCCCGGAAGAAAAGCGGCGCTGGTATTCCGAGCTGCTGGGCTATGCCACAGAACAGGGCAAGACATCGAAATTCGCCCTCGCCAACTTCTACGAGAAGTTCGGTGAGTGGCCCTACGGCAAGAACAGCGCAAGACCGTCCGCGCCGTCTGATGAAGTCCGGTCCTACATCCGCAGCCGTCAGATTGCCTATGCCAAGCGGCGGCAGAAGCAAAAAGCGGGGGCGGCTGCATGACCAGGATTTCAGACCTTTGCCGCAACAAATGGCCGGACTTGCTGTTGAGGCTGGGCGTTGACCGGCGCTACCTGACCGGCAAGCACGGCCCTTGCCCGATCTGCAATGCGGGGACGGATCGCTTCCGTTTTGATGACAAGGACGGACTGGGAACCTTCTTTTGCAATAGCTGCGGCGCTGGCGACGGCTTCAAGTTGCTGATGGAAATCCGGGGCTGGAACTTTGCCGAATGCGCCAAGGCTCTTGAGGCAATTGTGGGGGGCGCACATGAGCGAAAGCCTGACCAGCCGGTCAACCCGGACAAGCTGAAAAGTGCAAAGAACACCCTTTGGTGCGGGGCGCGTCCGGTCCTTGACGGCAATCCGGTCGCGAAATGGCTTCAAAATCGGGGAATCCATCTCGAAAGGTTCCCCGATGCGCTCAGATACGCGGAGCGTTGCAGCTACCACCACGAACAAAACCGTTTCACCCATCACCCGGCAATGATTGCCATGGTGACCGGGCCGGACGGCAAGCCAACGACACTGCACCGTACTTTCCTAACCCCGCTCGGCAACAAGGCGGACGTGCCGAAACCGCGCTTGGTCATGCCCGGAAAGATCGCCAAGGGGTCTGCCATCCGGCTGTTTGAACCGGCGGAGGTGATGGGCATTGCGGAAGGGATCGAAACCGCATTGGCCGCACATCTGGTTTGGCAAATCCCGGTTTGGGCAGGCTTGAATGCAGGCATGGTCATGCAGTGGCAGCCGCCAGCCATCGCCAAGGAAATCCATATCTTCGGGGACCATGACGCCAACTTTGCGGGCCAGTCCTCAGCCTTCGCCTTGGCGCACCGGCTTTCTCACGAAGGGAAGACCGTAACGGTTCAATTCCCTGACGAACCGGGCGACTGGAACGACTTCCTTCTTTCACGGCAATACCGAAAGGCTGGGTGATCCGATGTTGCAAGACATAAGGAAAGTGCATCAGCTCGTAAATAAAGTTGGATGCAATGAGTGCGGGGTAGTTCCGAAATACTCAATGGAAGAATGGGTAATATTCCACTTTTCCCCGCAATCAGCGCCGCTTGATGTTCAGCTATTCTTCACGGGTGCTAAAATGCCGATGCAGAAAGGCGAAGAGATCAAGCACAATGTCGCGTTGGAGTTCAGGGTTACTGTTGCTCAAATTGTAGGACGGTCACGGCTGAAGAAATTCACCCGAGCCCGGAAGAAGGCCATGTACGAGGTTTTCAAGCAGACTGGTTATCCACTGTCGCAGATAGGTCGCATGTTTGGCGGTCGCGACCATACGACTGTGATCAGCAACATCAAGCGCTACTGCCGGGACAATAATCTTGAGATCCCGCATGGCCGGATCTGGAAAAGCCGGGGCCACGCCAAGCGCAACAACCTCCCACTCCCTGACAGCAACCAGGTAACGGAATGAAGGATCTCATGACTTTGGAAAGCGAAAAGCCTGTTTTGGATGCCTGTTGCGGAAGCCGGATGTTTTGGTTCGATCCGGAAGATGAACGGGCGATTTTCGGTGATATCCGCCGTGAAACTCACGAGCTGAAAGACAGGACAAGTGCAGGCGGCTCAAGGCAGCTGATCATTGATCCGGACCAGCAAATTGACTTCCGCGACCTCCCGTTTCCTGACGGGCGATTTCACCTCGTCGTGTTTGACCCGCCGCACCTCGTCAACAACGGCACGTCCGGCTGGCTGGCAAAGAAATACGGAAAGCTCGGCCGGGAGTGGCGTGAGGACATCAAAGCAGGTTTCGCAGAGTGTTTCCGCGTTCTGAAGCCGCACGGAACCCTCGTGTTCAAGTGGAATGAAACCGATGTGCGGGTGTCCGAGATTCTGGCTCTCACAGACCACAAACCGCTTTTCGGGAACCGTAGCGGCAAGCGCTCACAAACCCACTGGCTGGTTTTTCTGAAGCCTGACCAAGCAACGGAATGAGGAACAGACAATGACCTTCCTCGCAAACACAAACAAGTTTGTCGTTGAGTTCGAGCAGCGCCCGAAACCGCACATGACCATCACGCGAAAGAGCGATGGGTTATCGATCATGATCAAGGCCAAGGGGTTGGCTGGCATGTTCCGCGACTGCCTGAAAACGCGTTCACCGGACAAGGTGACAGAAACCTTTATCAGGATGCTCTATCCGACGCCGACTTGGAAACGGTTTCACAAGGAGGGCGTTATCCCGGCTCCGGCAGACGGCGAAAGGGTGGGGTGATGCCAATCAAGCCGGAAAACAAAAAGCGCTATCCGCCAGACTAGAAACAGATCAGCAAGCGCATTCGCGAGCGGGCGCAAAACTGTTGCGAGGGTTCGCCGGGCGCCTATCCCGACTGCCGCGCCGAGAACGGCAAGCCCCATCCGGTTACAGGGTCCAAGGTGATTTTGACCGTCGCGCATCTGGATCACACGCCGGAAAACTGCGCTGACGCCAACCTCATGGCGATGTGCCAGCGCTGCCACCTGACCTATGACGCGGCACATCATACCGAGAACGCAAGACACACACGGCGGGCGAAAATGGCGCTTGCTGACATGTTTGAATGAAGGAGACCTCACATGGCAGGAAGCGTAAACAAGGTCATTCTGATCGGCAATCTCGGAGCCGACCCGGAAATCAGGCGGACACAAGACGGCAAGCCAATTGCAAACTTGAGCGTCGCCACCTCGGAAACATGGCGGGACCGGACCTCGGGCGAGCGGCGTGAAAAGACGGATTGGCACCGCGTCGTGATTTTCAGCGAGGGGCTTTGCAAGGTCGCGGAAAGCTATCTCCGCAAGGGCTCAAAAGTCTATCTGGAAGGTCAGCTCAAAACGAGAAAGTGGCAGGATCAGTCCGGTCAGGACCGC
>NZ_SMMF01000295.1:0-522 GCF_009711355.1 Roseibium sp. RKSG952
GGCCGCACGTGATGTCTTGCAGTGTCCTGCACAGTTTTTGTTTTTGAGTGTGCAGGGATTGATCGATTGAAGAGGGTTTTGATGACTGCGCTTTGCAGGCCTGGCGGCGACCTACTCTCCCACACCTTAAGATGCAGTACCATTGGCGCTGGGGAGTTTCACGGCCGAGTTCGGGAGGGGATCGGGTGGGGGCTCCCCGCTAGGGCCACCAGGCCGGCGAAGCGCAATCATTTGTGAACTGGTCTTGTTTTTTTCCGGTTTTTCACGTTTTCGAAGCCTTTGCTTCGGCGCCGTTGGCGGAGCCAACTTGCGCGAGAACGAACCGGTCATTTTGAAGCCTTGGCTTCAAGATGAGCATTGATAAATGAGAGTGATCAAGCCGAACGAGCTATTAGTAAGGCTCAGCTTCACGCATTGCTGCGCTTCCACATGCCTCCTATCGACGTGGTGGTCTTCCACGGCTCTTCAGGGAGAACTTGTTTTGAGGTGGGTTTCCCGCTTAGATGCCTTCAGCGGTTATCC
>NZ_SMMF01000778.1:0-8653 GCF_009711355.1 Roseibium sp. RKSG952
ATTGTGTTGCACTTCGCGCTTGAATTCACCTGTTGCTCCCGATGGAGGCTTTTGCTCATTGCGGGAGGGGACCTGCAAAAGCCGGGATGAGAGAGCCGTAGAAGATCCCGATATCGGCGGCTCTCCGATCCCGGATCAAACCGATGGTTTTTCCGGGATGACGAACGGGCGAGCAAACCTAAACGGTGACAAGAGACGGGGACGGCATGATCAAAGTCCTGCTCCGCTTAATGACCGGAGATGGCACGTTCACTTTCCAGAAATCTGCGCAGCTTTGACAATCCACCCGGGCTCCAGCCGAGCCTCCGGAGTTTTTTGCTCGACATAACTCCGGATGTTGCGAGCGGGCCGAGCGGTTCCGGCAAGTCCCGGCCGATGTCCCAAATCTCGCGCACGCACTTCAGAAGGTCATGGCGGTCCAGCACGAGATCGGACAGGTTGAACACCGAATGATCCGGCAGCTGCGCCTTGGCGCCGATCACCACCGAGACCGCGCTTGCGAGGTCTTCGCCATGAACTTCCGTGCCGCAGCGCGGCGGGATCGGCTCGCCTTTCAAAAAATCGGCAAACAGTCCGGACCACTTGTGGGACGCCAATCCGGGCGGGCGGCCGTAAATACCGGTTGCACGCAAGGAAACCCCTTTGAGCCCGTCCCCGCAAAGCGCCTCAAGCTGCCGCTCCCCCTCAAGCTTTGCAAGCCCGTAGAGCGTGTCCGGATTTGGCACCATGTCCTCGGTCAATGCAGCCCCTTCACGCTGCTTGCCGTAGACCGCACGGCTCGACAGGAAAATCACCTGTCCGGCGCCTGCGGATTTTGCCGCTTCAAACAACCGCGCCGTCCCGGCAACATTGGCGGCCCTGAACCGCTCCGGATCATCGCCTTCGCCACCGCGATAGCGCCCGGGCTCATGCAGCAAGGCACAATGGACCAGCACATCGGCCCGAGGCAGGTCCGCCACCGGCCCCAGAAGATCGAAAGGCAGGAGCGCGTCCGCGCCGTCAAAAGGGGCGGACCGGCCAAGACAGGTGAGCCGGTGTCCTTCCCCCTTCAGGCCTTGCGCGATAAACCGGCCCAACTGGCCGGTTGCCCCCGTCATCAGCACATGCATCAGGCCGCCTGTTTCGGGTTGATCAGAGCACCCAGCACCGCCTCGATCCGTTCGCCGGTATAAAAAGCCTGCCAAAGATCAATCAGGGGCCGCAATTGCTCGGCCTTGTCATGGTTCCGCTGCCAGGGTTTTTCATATTGATAGTGCAGGATCTTGATGTCCCGCCAGCTCCACAGGTCCGGCATGTTGAACCAGACATATTGCAGCATGTTGTAAAACACCGGCAGTCCATGCCAGTCGGGATAGAAGGTTTCCAGGAAAGTCTGGTCGGTCCGCCGCCAGAACGCCTCCGGCACATCAAGGCGGTTCAGCATGGCCTCGAACGTGGCATCGGACGGTTTTGCGGTGAAGACGCCACTGTTCAACCGGTGAAAGTCGGCCGCAGTTTCATACACATTCGGAGCAGCGCAGAAGTCCGGATAGTCAAACAACCGGTCACAGCTTTTCAGCACAATCGCGTCGGCGTCGATGAAGACCAGGTTCTTGTAGCCGGTCAGCTGCCACAGCCGGAGCTTGACAAAATTGTCGAGCGGCGTGTGGAACACCGGCTTCCCGCCCTTGCTGAACGGGGCAGCCTTGTGCAGCCGCCCGCGTTCATGGCGCTCGTTGAAGGCTGCGGACGCCGGCAGCCGGTCGCAAGCAGCAAGACGCGGCGCGAACTCGGTCAGCGGATCGAGATCCTCGCGTGACAACCCGGGCGTATAAAGCACGACCAGATCGGCGGATGTCTGCGTCCGCCGGAGCGAGCGCAGCAAGGCCGTTGCACCGGTGACATAATCCGGATTGGTCACAAGGGTCACATAGGCGTTCTCGTGCCCCTGTTGGCCCTTCAGCTGCGGCGCCTGATCGAACCCAGACATCCGGGTCAGGACACGGACCGGAGACGCGGATGCTCCGGATCGTGTTCCACGCCTTCGGCGATTTCCCGGGTCCAGGCGGACACGGCCGGCACCCGGCTGCGGTCGACCCGATAAGCGAATTTCTTCGCCACATCGACGACTTCGGACAAGAGCCCCTCTTCGAGCGTGATCGGATTGAGCCCCAGCTCCAGGAACTGCCTGTTTTCGACCACAAGCTCGTTTTCAGCCGCTTCCTTGCGCGGATTGGGCAACCAGGCAATCTTGGCGCCGGTCATTTTCGAGATCATTTCCGCCAGATCCCGCACACGATGCGTTTCGGTCATCTGATTGAAAACCTTGACCCGGTCACCGCGCTGCGGCGCGCTCTTCAGCGCCAGCTCGATGCAGCGCACGGAGTCCTGAATGTGAATGAAGGCGCGGGTTTGCCCGCCGGTGCCATGGACCGTCAGCGGGTAATCGATTGCCGCCTGGATCAGAAACCGGTTGAGAACGGTGCCGTAGTCGCCGTCATAATCGAACCGGTTGATCAGCTGGGGGTGCTTTTGCGTCTGCTCGGTGTGCGTTCCCCAGACAATACCCTGATGCAGATCGGTGATCCGCAACCCGTCATTCTTGGCATAGAACTGGAACAGCAACTGATCCAGACACTTGGTCATGTGGTAGATCGACCCCGGATTGGCGGGATAAAGAATCTCCTGCCGCGCCGTTTCGCCTGCCAAGGTGTCGATCCCGACATTCAGATAGCCTTCGGGAATGGCCGCCCCAACGGTGGAATAGCCGTAGACGCCCATTGTGCCCAAATGCACCAGATGGGCGTCCAGATCGAGTTCCACCATCGCATTCAGCAGGTGATGTGTGGCGTTGACGTTGTTGTTGACCGTGTAGTTCTTGTGCTGGTCCGATTTCATCGAATAGGGCGCGGCGCGCTGTTCGGCGAAATGGATGATCGCGTCAGGACGCTCGTTTGCCAGCCAGGCCTTGAACACCTGATAGTCTTCGGCAATGTCGATCAGATGGAAATGGATGGTCTTGCCTGTCTCCTGCTTCCAGATGCGCGTGCGTTCCTGAATAGAATCCATCGGCGTCAGGGACTGAACTCCAAGCTCTGCATCGATCCACCGGCGGCTCAGGTTGTCGATAACGTGAACCTCATGCCCGAGATCCGACAGATGCAGGGATGTCGGCCAACCAACGAACCCGTCTCCTCCGAGAACCGCAATTTTCACATCAAACTCCTTGTTTTCAGACCCGCCCTTCCGGAAGGTCAAATGCATTGTTTCAGCCTATCATCAGAGTTGCATCCGAAATGCGTGACAGTTTCAAGACTTGACATGCAAATTGATACAGTATCCCGGCAGAATATCGCGGTTAAACGGTACTCAGAATCTGAAAGGAGCCACCGAGCGTTTCAACCTCTGCGAGGATTTTCACCTCTCTGACGCTGGCGAGGGACGGTCCGTCGCGGGCAAGCTCCATGACGCTGTGCACCGCATCCGCGCCACCGCTCAAGACGGCTTCCACCGAGCCGTCCTTGCGGTTCCGGACCCATCCGGACAGGCCTTCCGCCTTTGCCCGCGTGTCCAGCCACTGGCGGAAGCCGACGCCCTGCACGCGCCCGATGATCAAGATGTGAACGGCCTTTTTGTCTGACTTGGTCACAGCCACCATCCCCAAAGAGCGAATCGTACTCCTGAACAGTTTCCAGTGTATTTGGGGATTTCAAAAGGCCAAAAAATGCCTTGGGCACAACTTCGCGCAGTTCAGAAGCGGATTTCAAGCGCTCCCCGCACCGGCTAGGCCTCAGGATTTGCCCGCCACCGGGACCGAAGCCATGCGCCTTTGCTCGTCCATCATCACAAGAAGCGACGCTCCCACGATCACCAGCGCTCCGGCCCAAAACGTGCCTTGCGGCGCAAACCCGAAAGCGAAAAATCCGACTGCAATGTTCAGCGGCAGTTTCAAATGGTCGAACGGCTGCACAAAGGCTGCGTCCGCCTTCTGGTAGGCAATGGTCAGCAGGTAGTTGGCCAGAACCGTCAAGGCACCGGCACCGACCAGGAGCCACAAGGCCGGGCCGCCCGGCACGATACCGCCCTCGCCCAGCGCCAGCACGGCATTGACCGGCGTCAACAGCAGCAAGAGATAGACGGTGATCGTATCCGCATCCTCGGTCCGGGTCAGTTTCTTGGTCACGAGCGAGGTTCCGCCCCAAAAGGCAGCCGCCCCGACCGGCAGCAGCGCGCCCAAATGAAAGGATTCAGTCCAGGGCTGCAGAATCATCATGCCGCCAGCAAACCCGGCCAGCGTTGCCAACCAGCGGACCGGCCCGATGTGCTCGCCAAAAAACAGTTTTGCGCCGACAATGACAAAGAACGGCGAGGTCATGACCAATGCAATGGCCTGCCAGATCTCGACGCTGGCAAGACCGGCGGCCCATAGCTGGATCCCGATCACAGCCAGAGCGGCGCGCAAGAGATGCCAGCCGATCTGCCGTGTTTTCAAAGCCGTCCTGCCCCGGCGCAAGACCCAGGGGAGAGCAAAGGCCAGCCCCAGCGCATATTGCCAGAACGCGGCCGATGTGGAGGGCACACCCAGCTGCATTGTGGTTGCCTGCAAGGCACCATTGACCACAGCAAAGGACGCCCCGGCGCCAATCATCGCGGTTGCCGCCAAGAACGGCTTCGGAAAAGACGGTGTCGTCATCGGTGATGCATGCTCCAGTTGTCACCCAGAACAGCCTCACAAAGCCTCCAGCCCCGGACGCGCAGACGGCCGGGTGCCAAGTTCTCTCTCATCCGGACTGTAACCGTCGGCTCCGGCCTCTCACCGGATCTGCTGACCCCTCAATGCCCGTCCAGGGTCATCAAAGGCGCTCGCGGGCTCCAGGTTTCCCTGATACCGCCGGTGGGGAATCCCACCCCGCCCCGAGAACTGTTCTCTCCCGCAAGATCTATCCAATACTGCAGGTTCTGACAATAAGAAGAGTGTCAATTTTTCAGTATCGCTGAAATCTCGTCCGGCTTGTCCACGATCCGAAACGGGCTTTCGGCTTCCAGTTCCAGCCGGTCGCCATATCCCCACAACACGCCAATTGCGGACACATTGTTGCTTTTGGCCCCGATCAGGTCGTGCTTGCGATCGCCAATCATCATCACCTCAGCAGGCTGAACCCCTTCGGTTTCCAGAATGTGGGCGATCAGATCCGCCTTGTTCGAGCGGCGGCCATCGATCTCTGCGCCGTATACCTTTTCAAACACTGCGGACAGTCCGAAATGCGCGATGATCTGGTCCGCAAACACGTGCGGTTTGGACGTGCACACAAACATCCGAAATCCGACCGCCTGCAGGTCCCCGAGGAGTGCTGCCATCCCCGCGACAAGCGTGGCCTCAAACACCCCCGATGCGGAATAGCGCTCCCGGTAGAGACCGACCGCCTTGCCGATCCTGTCTGGGTCCTTCGTGTCGAGAAGCAATCCGAGGCTCTCCTGCAGCGGAGGACCGATGCACCAGCGCAGTTCCTCCGCTTCCGGCACCCTGACACCCATCTCGCGCAACGCAAACCGGATCGAGCCTGTTATGCCGGGAAACGGATCGGTTATTGTTCCATCGAGGTCGAATAGAAGCACTTTGGTTGTCATTCGACCTCCTTGAGTTCCAAAGCCGCACACGATCCTCAAGCGGCGCGCGGCTTCGGCTGCATGATCGGGCCGGAGCCCCTTGGATCAGGAAAACTCCATGATCACCGCGTCCACCGCCAGGCTGTCGCCAGCCTTTGCCTTGACGGCGGAGACGGTGCAGTCGCGTTCCGCCCGCAGCACGTTTTCCATTTTCATGGCTTCGACGATGGCCAGCTGCTCTCCGGCCTTGACCTCCTGCCCCTCCTCCACGGCGATGGACACCACCAGTCCCGGCATCGGGCACAGCAGCATCTTCGACGTATCGGCCGGAACCTTTTCCGGCATCAGGGCATCCAGTTCGGCGATGCGCGGCGTCATGACCTTGGCAATGACCGAGTAGCCTTGCCAGTCGAGACGATAACCACCCAAGACCGGACGCACCTGAACGGTCACGGCCTTGCCGCCGACACGACCGGTCCAGAGCGTGTCTCCCGGCGCCCAGTCCGCTTCAACGGTTACAATCGGTCCGTCCTTGACCGCGACTTCCAGCTCGATGGGGTGTCCCGGATATCCAGCCACAAGGCGGATCGGAAGATAGGTCTCGTCGATCTTCACGACCCAGTCCTCGCGGACATCACCGCCATGGGGACGCAGCCGCCCCGGCAGATGATCCAGCCGGGCCTTTTGAAAGGCTCCCATGGACAAGGCGACAGCGCCCAGAAGCGCGTTGGCTTCGTCATGTGGCACCAGCGGCTCGAAACCGTCCGGAAACTCTTCCTGGATGAAGCCGGTCGACAACGCTCCGGTGCGCCACCGGTCGTGGTGCATCACCGCCGACAGGAACGGCACATTGTGCTGAATGCCGTCAATGTAATAGGCGTCCAGCGCATCGCTCATCGCATCGATGGCCTTCTCGCGGGTCGGCGCATGGGTCACCAGCTTGGAGATCATCGGATCATAGAACATCGAGATCTCGGAGCCTTCCTCGACGCCGGTATCGTTGCGCACGATGATGTCACCGAATTCGCCTTCGTCGGGTGCGGAGAATTTCACCAGACGCCCGATCGAGGGCAGGAAGTTCCGGTAAGGATCCTCGGCGTAGATGCGCGATTCGACCGCCCAGCCATCAATCTTGATGTCGTCCTGGGTCAGTTTAAGTTTTTCACCATAGGCGACCCGAATCATCTGCTCGACCAGATCCACGCCGGTGATCAGCTCGGTCACCGGATGTTCCACCTGCAGGCGGGTGTTCATTTCCAGAAAGAAGAAGCTTTTGTCCTGACCGGCCACGAATTCGACCGTTCCGGCCGAATCATAGTTTACGGCCTTGGCCAGCGCGACCGCCTGCTCCCCCATCTTGCGGCGGGTATCCTCATCAAGAAGCGGAGACGGTGCCTCCTCGATAACCTTTTGATTGCGCCGCTGGATCGAGCATTCGCGCTCGTTGAGATAGATCGCATTGCCGTGCTTGTCGCCAAGGACCTGAATTTCAATATGCCGGGGATTTTCGATGAACTTCTCAACAAACACCCGGTCGTCCCCAAAGGACGAGGCCGCTTCTGACTTGGACCGCGTATACCCATCGCGCACCTCTTCGGCGTTCCAGGCAATCCGCATGCCCTTGCCGCCGCCGCCGGCCGACGCCTTGATCATCACCGGATAGCCAATGTCTTCGGCAATCTCTACGGCCTGATCAGGCGATTCG
This sequence comes from Roseibium sp. RKSG952, assembly GCF_009711355.1. Taxonomy (NCBI): domain Bacteria; kingdom Pseudomonadati; phylum Pseudomonadota; class Alphaproteobacteria; order Hyphomicrobiales; family Stappiaceae; genus Roseibium; species Roseibium sp. RKSG952. The sequence goes on from NZ_SMMF01000778.1 coordinate 7,292, forward strand.
ATCACCCCGAGATAGCCCGGAACCGTGCTGACCTTCGCTTCGTTGGCGAATTTCTTCGATTCGATCTTGTCACCCATGGCTTCGATTGCACGGGTGTTCGGGCCGATCCAGACAATACCTTCCTTTGCCAGCGCTTCGGGGAAGCTCGCCCGCTCGGACAAGAATCCGTACCCCGGATGGACGGCTTCGGCCCCGGTTTCCCTGCAGGCCGCGATGATCTTGTCGGCAACCAGATAGGAGTCTGCTGCGGCCGGAGCCCCGATATGAACTGCCTCATCGGCCATTTCGACGTGGAGCGCATCACGATCTGCATCCGAATAGACCGCGACGGTCTTGATGCCCATCCGCTTTGCGGTCTTGATGACCCGGCAGGCGATTTCGCCGCGGTTCGCGATCAGAATCTTGGAAAACATTCAATTCCACCCCTAGAAACAACCTTTGCCGATTTGTAGGCGGTGCTTGACGGCGGTGCAATATATCCAAAGGATGACATCGCCCCCGCAAAACGGCTGAGGCCCCATACATTGGTATGATGCGCAGGAAGCGGCCAATTACCGGACATCCGATAGCAGCGCCTGTTCACAAGCGCGAACTCGACAGAACGCAAGCCGGGTTCACCTTGAAGCCGCAGCGTCATTTTCCTGACGAATTGCTGCCGCTAGATCCATCATTCGATACACCCGGTATTCGGAAGGGGCAAAAATCCATGACAGCAACAAGCGTCACGACACTCAGGTTCGGGCTTGCCCTGACCGTGCTGGCAATGACGGCAAGCACCGCTTTGGCCCGCCCCGACCTCAGACAGCTCACCTGCGCGCAGGCCCAGGACATGGTCAAGCGAAACGGAGCCGTGGTGTTCACCACGGGCCAGTACACCTACTCGCAGTTCGTGTCCAACCTGAGCTACTGCGACCCGAGGCAGGCGCTTTTTCCGCAATATGGCGCGACCAGGGACAATCCGAAGTGCTTTGTAGCCTACAAGTGCCAGGAACCCCTGTTCGACCGCTCCATCTTCGACCGGCGGTTTTAAGCAGAGCATAGACTTCGCAGGATGCTCTCGCGGGCCACGGGTGTTTAGGGCGTGAAAGACATGTTGCAGATGCAAATAAAGCAACGAAGCAAACGGGCGGCAAAACCCGCGCAGTCTTGACCCCGGTCATCCCGGACAGGCGTTCGCGCGATCCGGGACCGGTGAGCCCGGCAATCTCCAATACAGCTGCTCCCGTCCCGAAAAATCCGGAAAAGACCGTCGCAGAGTGAAGCTATATGGAGAAATCCATAATATGGCTTTATGTCACAGAAAGGTGCGATGACTCCATAAGGAATTGATTATCAAGGGTCTTTGACCGCGTAGCGGCGCGT
>NZ_SMMF01000865.1:0-20630 GCF_009711355.1 Roseibium sp. RKSG952
GGAGCCGCTCGGCCCGGTGGTTCGTCAGGGTGACGACCAGTGGTTCAACATTGCCAAGTGGACCCTCAACGCGATGATCAACGCCGAAGAACTCGGCGTGACTTCTGAAAACGTTGAAAACATGAAGGGTTCCGACAATCCGTCCGTCAAGCGTCTGCTCGGCGTTGAGGGCGCATTCGGCGAGGGTGTCGGTCTGTCCAACGACTGGGCCTACAACATCGTCGCGAAAGTCGGCAACTACGGCGAAGTCTTTGACGCAAACGTCGGTCCGGACACGCCGCTGGCGATTTCCCGCGGCCTGAACGCATTGTGGAACAAGGGCGGCATCCTTTACGCTCCGCCGGTTCGCTAACACACGGGGTCTCCGGACCCTCCGGGCTCCGGCAGCGTCACGTTGCCGGGCCCCACTAAAAATGTGCAGGGCAGGGGCGCAACAGAAGCCCTTAGAACAACAATGACCTTGCACACTTGGCATTACAAAGAGGGCGATCATCTCCCCCTGACGGGAAACAGCCGGCAAAGATCGGCGGCCGGACCAGGGCTGGACGGGATGGTCACAACACCCGCGGATTGCTGGGAGGCTGGTAAAACCGGCTCCAGCGGCGCGGAGACACTCGGGCGAGGTTAAATGGCAATACAGAAGCAGGACTCGGCGGGGGCGCCGGCGCGTGCTTCGCTGGTGAATGACCCGAAGGTGCGCAGCCTGTTCTACCAGGTGCTGGTAATTGCAGCGATTGTGTTCTTCGGATACTTCATCGTCACGAACACGGCAGCCAACCTGGAACGGCAAAACATTGCGTCCGGTTGGGGCTTCTTGGAAAACACGGCTGGATTCGGGATTATCCAGTCGCTGACGAACTACTCCGAAACGTCGAGCTATGGCGATGCCATCTTTGTCGGCTTTCTGAACACCTTGCTGGTCGCTGTCATCGGTATCTTTGTCGCGACCATTATCGGGTTCATCGTCGGGATCGCCAGATTGTCGAACAACTGGGTGATTTCCAAGCTTGCATACTGGTATGTGGAGATTGTGCGGAACGTTCCGCTGCTCCTTCAGATCTTCTTCTGGTACTACGCCGTTTTGCGGGCCGTGCCGGACAAAAGGTCGAAGTGGTCGTTCATCTTCGACACCTTTCATCTCAACATTGCCGGGTTGCGCGGTCCGAAGCCGATTTTTGAGGCAGGGTCCGAGTTCATCGGCTGGGCCCTGATCATCGGCATCATCGCAACCTATGTGGTGAAGCGGTGGGCACGCCAACGCCAGGAAAACACCGGGCAGCAATTCCCTGTTTTCTGGACCGGTATCGGTCTGATCGTCGGTCTGCCGGTCATCACCTATTTCGTCACCGGCATGCCGGTTTCGTTCGAGCACCCGGTCTTCAACGAGACGGGGCCGATCCTGCGCCGTGGGTTTGAACTTGGTACGGGCATCAACCTCATTCCGGAGTTCCTTGCGCTCACAGCGGCACTTGCGATCTACACTGCAGCCTTTATCGCCGAAATCGTGCGGGCAGGCATTCAGGCCGTCAGCCACGGTCAGACGGAAGCAGCGCATGCCCTTGGTATCCGCAATGGACCGACCTTGCGCCTTGTGGTCATCCCGCAGGCAATGCGTGTCATCATTCCGCCGCTGACAAGCCAGTATCTGAACCTGACGAAAAATTCGTCTCTGGCGGTTGCCATTGCATTTCCGGATCTCGTTTCGGTTGGCGGCACCGTGCTCAACCAGACCGGTCAGGCGGTCGAGATCGTGGTCGTCTGGATGGCGGTCTATCTGACCCTCAGTCTGCTCACGTCGTTCTTCATGAACTGGTACAACCAGCGCATGGCGCTCGTTGAAAGATAGGAGCGCGGAAAAACCAATGGCGAATGCTGAAATGTTTCATGTGAGAACCGAAGAGGCGCCGCGTCTTCCTGCGCCAGCCTCGACCACCGGGGCGATCGGCTGGATGCGCCGGAACCTGTTCTCGTCGATCCCGAACACGATCCTGACCGTGGTCGGGGCCTATATTGCCTATTCCCTGCTCTGGCCGCTGATCCAGTTTGCGTTTATCGACGCGATCTGGACCGGTGAAAACCGTCAGGCCTGTCTCGCGACCGAGCCGGGCCAGCATGCCGGGGCCTGTTGGGCCTATGTAAAGGCCTATCTGCCACAGTTCATCTATGGCCGGTATCCGATCGAGGAACGCTACCGGGTGGACATTGTCTATGCCCTGTTTGCCCTGTTGCTCATTCCTCTGGCGATCCCGAAAGTGCCCTACAAGGGCCTCAACGCGATCCTCTTCATCGTCGTTTTCCCGATTGTTGCCTATTTCCTGCTGACCGGTCTGGTCATCGGTGACACGGTGATCATGCCGGTGGTGGAAACCGCCCAGTGGGGTGGCCTGCTGGTCACGCTCGTGATTGCGGTGACCGGGATTGTCGCATCGCTTCCGATCGGCATTGCGCTTGCCCTCGGCCGGCGCTCGAAAATGCCGGCGATCAAGCTGGCCTCGGTGATTTTTATCGAGTTCTGGCGCGGCGTGCCGCTGATCACGGTGCTGTTCATGTCCTCGGTGATGTTGCCGCTGTTCCTGCCGGAAGGGGTGACCTTCGACAAGCTCCTGCGCGTTCTGATCGGCGTGGCGCTGTTCTCCTCCGCCTATATGGCAGAGGTTGTGCGCGGCGGCCTTCAGGCGATCCCGAAAGGACAATATGAAGGGGCGATGGCACTCGGGCTTCGGTTCTGGCCGATGATGTATCTGATCATCCTGCCGCAGGCCCTCAAACTGGTGATCCCGGGGATCGTGAACACGTTTATCGGTCTCTTCAAGGACACGACACTGGTTCTCATCGTCGGCATGTTTGACCTGCTTGGCCAGATTCAGTCGTCCTTCTCGGATCCGACATGGTCGACGCCGTCACAGGGCCATACCGGCTACCTGTTCGCGGCCATCGTGTTCTTCCTCTTCTGCTTCGGGATGTCGCGCTACTCGATCTTCATGGAGCACAAGCTGCATACCGGACACAAACGCTAGCTGCGCTCGACACAGCCGCAGCTCCCGGAACGCGGAGAACGCGTTCCGGTCGACAACGAAAGATTTGGAGAAAACCATGAGTGAAAACGCTGTCAAATCCGAGGAGCTGAACCCGGATCGCTCCAAGATGAAGATCTCGGAAACGGATGTCGCGGTCGAAATCTCCGGCATGAACAAGTGGTATGGCGACTTCCATGTTCTGCGTGACATCAACCTCAAGGTCATGCGCGGCGAACGGATCGTCATCTGCGGACCCTCCGGCTCCGGCAAGTCCACCATGATCCGCTGTATCAACCGTCTGGAAGAACACCAGAAGGGCAGCATCCTGGTCGACGGCATCGAGTTGACCGACGATCTCAAGAAGATCGACGAGATCCGCCGGGAAGTCGGCATGTGCTTCCAGCACTTCAACCTGTTCCCGCATCTGACGATCCTGGAAAACTGCACGCTGGCGCCGATCTGGGTGCGCAAGATGCCGAAGAAGCAGGCCGAAGAGATCGCCATGCACTATCTGGAGCGGGTCAAGATCCCGGAGCAGGCGAACAAGTATCCCGGCCAGCTCTCCGGTGGCCAGCAGCAGCGTGTGGCGATTGCCCGTTCGCTCTGCATGAACCCCAAGATCATGCTGTTTGATGAGCCGACCTCCGCGCTTGACCCGGAAATGATCAAGGAAGTGCTTGATGTGATGGTTGGCCTTGCCGAAGAAGGCATGACCATGCTGTGCGTCACCCACGAAATGGGCTTTGCCCGCAAGGTCGCCAACCGGGTGATCTTCATGGATGCGGGCCAGATCGTGGAACAGAACGAGCCGGAGCCGTTCTTCACCAATCCGCAGCATGAGCGGACCAAGCTCTTCCTTAGCCAGATCCTGCATCACTGATTGGTGCCTTGGTAGGATGATACGACGCGTGCTGGAAGCATTGTTACAGCTGGCTTTTGGTGCGACGATTATCCTGATTGTTGTCGCGGGTCTCGGAATTCTTGTTCCGAGACCCGTTGCTTTTTCTGCAAATCCGGATGCGCTGCAAGCTGCAGAAATGCGGCAGGTGCTCCGTCTGTCCAATCCCATTCATACTGATATCGCGTTGCCAGCGGATCCGGACGTGCTGCGGGCGTTTTCTATTGTCTCCGATGGTGGATTGAAGCTTGATTATCCAGGCGTGCACTGGGTTATCTTCGGCTGGGGAGGGCGTTCGTTTTATATTGAGACGCCGACCTGGGGGGACCTGCGGCCCGGCCCGGTTCTTGATGCCCTGACGTGGGATCGTTCCGTGATGCATGTGCGCCGCAGCGGCGCCATCGCAACCGGCCACACGTCCGTTCAGACCTTTGATATCTCATCGGCGCAGTTTGAAACTCTGGTCAGGCAAATTCGCGCCAGTTTCGAAACCTCCGATGGGCAGGCAGAGGCAATCGCCGGGGCGGCGTATGATGCCCACGACATTTTCTTTCCGGCAAACGGCGGGTTTAATGCATTTCTCGGGTGCAACACGTGGACGGCAAGTATGTTGCGGGCCGCAGGCCTGAAAACCGGCTTCTGGACACCCTTGCCGAACACACTCAGATGGTCTCTTGACCTTCACAACGAGTAAAGGTGTTGGCCAGACTGCCTCAGCTGCCTGCCACAACTTCCGTATCCTGCCGGCTGCCCCATTCGCTCCAGGAACCGTCATAAAGTGTCAGGTCGGTTGCGCCAAGCGATGTGAGGGCGAGCGTCAGGGCCGCAGCGGTCACGCCGGAGCCGCAAGTGGTCGTGACCGGTTTTGAAATGTCGACACCAGCCTCCGAAAACTGCGCGCGCAATGTGGTTTCGTCCTTGAGTGAACCGTCATCGCGCATGAGATCCATGACCGGGACATTCTTTGCGCCAGGCATGTGGCCGGAGCGCATGCCCGGGCGTGGTTCGGGAACAGAGCCCGAAAAACGCTCCGATGACCGGGCATCGACAATCTGACGGTCACCGGATGCGATGATCTTCCTGAGACTGTCGAAACTTGTGACTGCGCCCCGGTTGAGGCGTGCGGTGAAATGCCGTTCCGGGCGGCGAACCGGACCGTCTTCCAGCGGCCGCCCCTCGGCTTTCCATTTCGGCATGCCGCCGTTCAGCACATGGACATCCTTGACGCCCATGACCTTGAACATCCACCACACGCGGGGCGCGGACCAAAGGCCGATGCCGTCATAGACAACAATTGTCTGCCCGTCTCCAATGCCGAGCTTGCGCATCTTCGAGGCGAACAGATGGGGCTCGGGCAGGGTGTGCGGCAGGTCCGACTTCGGGTCGCTGATATCCTCGATATCGAACCGGACAGCCCCCGGGATATGGGCCTCCAGATATTCAGCCTCCGCATCCCGGCCCATTTGCGGGAGAAAAAGGGAACCGTCGACCACCACGACGTCGGGCGTTTTCAGATTGTCTTCGAGCCATTGGGTCGAAACCAGCGGCGATGTCGTCATGAAAGTCAGTCTCCCTCGTAAAGGCCCTTGGATTTGTGCCAGTCCTTGATGGACAGTTCAGGGTATTGCGAATAGCAGTTCTGGTGGGGCACGTCAGGGACATCCACCCAATCCGGTTTGAAGTCGAGCATGATATGAACGCTCTCCGGCGGCTTCGGAAGCGGCGTATCGATTGCGGCAGCGAGCGGGTGGACGAGCTCCGGCCAGCGCGGATCCCACAACCATAAATGACTGCCGCACAGGCTGCAGAAACTGCGTTCGGCTGAACTGGTCTTGCCGTCGATCACCGCCTGATAGATCCGCCGCGCGTCCTTCGGATCCGATATCCGGAGTGTGTCCGCGTCGGCCATGAGGTTGATGGCATAACCACCGGCTCCGGTGGTCTTCCGGCAAATCGAGCAATAGCACTGCATGTAGGGGACATAGGTCTTGCTGACGACCGAAAAGTTGATCGCGCCGCAGTGACAGCTGCCGGAAAGCTTCATTGCATGTCTCCCCTGGCCGGTACGTGTCAAACCTCAAGCCGCAGGCGGACGCGGCGGTTTTGCTTGCCCTTTTTCTCGACCTTGCCGAGCGCAAGCGGTCCGACCTCCGAGGTCCGGCTGACATGCGTCCCGCCACAGGGCTGCAGATCAACATTGCCGCCGATACGGATCAGCCGCACTGTGCCTGAGCCGCTTGGCGGTTTCACCGACAAGGTCTTGACGAGGTCCGGATTGGCCTCGAGGTCTTCATCGGTGATCCATTCAGCGGATACGGGATAATCGCCAGCAGCGAGTGCGTTTACCTTGTCGATCACCGCTGTCTTGTCGAGCGCCTCGTCGCCCATGTCGAAGTCGAGCCGTCCTTCCCCGTCGCCGATCTGCCCGCCGGTCACGGGGAAGGGAAGGGCAACGGACAACAGATGAAGGGCCGTGTGCATGCGCATCAACCGGTATCTCCGGGGCCAGTCGATATGGGCGGTCACCCGTGTTCCGGTTTCGGGAAGATGTGCGCCTTCGGCAGGCACATGCACGATTGTCTTTTTGTCTGCGTCATAGACTGTGGCAGCAATCTCGATCCGGTCGCCGGTGTCCAGTTCGAGATACCCGGTGTCCCCCGGTTGCCCGCCGCCGGTCGGGTAGAAAACGGTCCGGGTCAGCACAATGCCGCCACGCTCGTTGAGGCTGGCCACATCCGCTTCGCATGTTCTCAAGTAAGCGTCCTCGCGAAACAGCGGTGTGGTCATGAAGAACTCCTGAAAAACAACAATATGCACCGTGCCCCGGCGGACCGGAACGGTCAATCGAAAATCCAGCCGGAAAGACTTTGCCCGGAAAACACCGGAGGGGACGCGACTTTTATCCAGCCTGCGGGATTGGCTCAGCGGGCGGCGGCTTGAGCGGCGAGCAGCTTGAGGGCAAAGGCGCCCATGACGCCTGCGAAGGTCCAGTCGAACAGGCGCATGGCGCGCGGCGAACTCTTCAGGAACCGGGCGAAGGACCCGGCAAAGAACACCATCAGCAGGCAGGACGGTACCGCAAGCAAGATGAAATAGAAACCGAGGAACAGGAGCTTCTGTGCCGCGAAGGGGTCTGACGCCGAAACGAATTGCGGCAGGAAGGTCACGAAAAACAGCACGATCTTCGGATTGAGCAGGTTGATGGTCACCCCTTGCAGCCAGATCCTCGAAAGCCGCTCCTTGCGGCCCGGCGCTGCATCAAGCGACAGGGCGGAGCCGTTCCGGATGGCCTGCACCGCCATGTAGACAAGGTAGGCGGCGCCTGCATATTTCAGGATCGAGAAAGCCGTTGCGGAGGCAGCGAGAAGCGCGGAAATGCCGAGAGCGGCAAAAAGCGAATGTACCACAACACCGGAGGCCGCGCCCATCACCGCAACCGAGCCGGCTTTTCTCCCCTGTGTCAGGGTCTTGCTCATAAACAACGCCATGTCAGGTCCCGGCGTAATGGTCAGAACGGCTGCGGCAGCTGTAAAGGTTGCGATGACGGCGAGGTCGGGGAGAAAGCTGGGCATTTTACTCGGTCCTAATCGATCATACAGTGATACCACGCGCCGGACTTGGATTGGAAGGCGTCATAGGAGGTTCGGGGGATCGAGCCGTAGACCTTTGGAGAAATGGATGCCCGGTAGACCGATACCTCCCACGGTTTGTTTTGTGTGTTTGGTTTTGCCGTTAACCTGACCTCATACGGGTTGCCGTTCTTTCCGGCACGGCATTCGATCTTGGTCGGGATGAGCTTCTGTTTTTTGAGTTGCCGGGTGTATTTCCCATACTCCCGCTTTGTCATCCAGCCCGTTGTTTCGGCACGGAGCGGAACACTCGCAAACAAGATCGGTAACATGCAAAGAAGTGTGATAGTGCTACGAAACATTTTACCCTCCAGAATTGTCTTTGTGCGTATCCCTTCTCATGGGGAAATTTTGAGGGCAAGTTGGTTCGGCTACAAAATCGGGGACAGGAGCTGTGCGCCGGAGGCGAGCACGCGGAAGGCGTAGCTGCGGTTTGTGAGATCGTCCGGCCTCGTTTGCCGGGCGTTCGCAAAGTCCGTTTCCAGCATGTCGGCGACCTGATCAATCATCCGTTTGTGGGTGAACCACAAGGTAATCTCGAAATTGATCCGGAAAGACCGGTTGTCGAAGTTCACCGTGCCGATCGAGGCCAGTTCGTCATCGACGAGAGTGACCTTCTGGTGCAGGAACCCGGACTGGTAGCGATAGACCTTGACCCCACGGTCCACCATCACATCCGCATGGGCGTGACTGGCCAGCCACACCGTCAGATGGTCGGCTTTCTCGGGAAGCAGGATCCGGACATCAACACCGCGCATGGCTGCTGCAAAGAGCGCGGTCTGAATATCGATCGACGGCACAAAATAGGGTGATGTGATCCAAAGTCGTTTGCGCGCGCGGGCAGCTGCTTCAACAAAGGCAATCGCGCATTCTTCCAGTGTGTCGGCGGGTCCTGTCGGCATGACCAGAACAGGCTCGTCTCCCGGCTTGGCGATCCGGGTCACCTCGGGCAGCGGAATTTCCTTGCCGCTTGCCCAGAGCCAGTCTTCCGTGAAAGCGATGGCGCAGGCGATGGCTGCGGGCCCGGACACCCGGACATGGGTGTCGCGCCAGTGGCCGAACCGTTTTGACCGGCCGAGATACTGGTCGGCCACATTGTGTCCGCCGATCCAGGCGTGCTGATAGTCGACCACCACGACCTTGCGGTGGTTGCGGTAGTTGAGCCGCATCGGCCCGAGCATGCGCAGATATTTATGGGTCTCGTTGAAGCCGCTGACATGAATGCCCGCCGCGCGCAACCGGTTGAGATAGCCGTTTGTCAGGCTTTTGCAGCCGATCTCGTCGTAAAGGAAATAGACTTCGACACCTGCTTTGGCGCGCTCGATCAGGGCGTTGGCCGCATCTTGCCCGATCTGGTCGTCGGCAACGGTAAAGAACTGAAAGAAGATCGAGTGTTCGGCTTGCCGGATACCGTCGAGGATCGATGCAAAGGTCCGGTCGCCATCGACAAGAAGTTCGGTCTGATTTCCGGCGAGGAACGGAAGGCTTGCCACCTTCGACAGGACCGGCCAGTCCCGGGTTTCCTCTTCGTCGGTGATCCGCAGCTCCTTCGCCCGCCGGGCGCGCTCCGATCTTCCGAGCTGGGTCTGGATGGTGGCGTAATCGGTAAAGGACCGCCAGCCGAAGATGAAGTAGAGCGGAACGGTGCAGTAGGGCAGGAAAGCGAGGGAGAGAAGCCAGGCAATGGACCCCTGAGCCGTGCGGCTGTTCATGATTTCCCGCACAGCACAAATAGCCGCAAGCACATAAAGCGCGATGAGCAGTCCGGCGACAATCCCGAGATTGTTCGCGACCGTGTCGACCACGGTAACATCGTGGACGGCATCACGGACCGCATCCTGTGCGGTCCTTGTCGCCAAATCGGGATCGGCAGGTGTGCTCATGACGGGCCTTGCAGCAAGGTTACCACCGCATCAGACAAACGGCGCGGTCAGACCTTCCGAAGGTTCCAGCCAGCCGGGCAGGGGCAAGTTCTTGGATTTCAGGAAGTCCAGATTGTAGAGCTTCGATTGATACCGCGTGCCATGATCGCACAAGATGGTCACGATGGTGTGGCCGGGGCCCATTTCCCTGGCCAGCCGCCGGGCGCCAGCCAGATTGATCGCGGATGATCCGCCCAGCAGCAGACCTTCGTTCTGGGCCAGATCAAACACCAGTGGCAGAGCCTCTTCATCATGGATGGCCCATGCGTGATCCACCTTGATGTCCTCGATGATCGGGGTCACACGGCCAAGGCCAATGCCTTCCGAGACCGATCCGCCCTCGGTTGCCTTTGCGTCACCTGTGGTGAACAGATTGAACATGGCGGCCCCGAGCGGGTCGGCACAGCCGATCACCACATCAGACTTTTGTTCGCGCAAGTAGGTCGAGACCCCTGCCAGCGTTCCGCCGGTGCCAACCGCGCAGATGAACGCGTCGACCTTGCCATCGGTGTCGCGCAGGATTTCCGGCCCCGTCGTCAGATAGTGCGCCTTGCGATTGTCGAGATTGTTCCACTGGTCGGCAAACAACACGCCGTTCGGTTCGTTTTCGGCGAGTTGTTCGGCAAGGCGGCGGGCAACATGCTGATAGTTGTTCGGATCCTTGAACGGCTTTGCGGGAACCTCGACAAGCTCGGCACCACACAGGCGCAGCATGTCCTTCTTTTCCTGGCTTTGGGTTTCCGGGATCACGATCACGGTCCGGTAGCCGCGGGCGCTGGCAACAAGCGCCAGACCGATCCCGGTGTTGCCGGCGGTGCCTTCCACAATCAGCCCGCCGGGTTTCAGGTCGCCGCGTGCCTCTGCCTCAAGAATCATCTGCCGGCCGGCACGATCCTTCACGGACTGGCCCGGGTTCATGAACTCGGCCTTGCCGTAGATTTCGCAGCCGGTTTCTTCGGAAATGGCCTTGAGACGAATTAGGGGCGTGTTGCCAATTGCGTCGACAACAGACGGGTACGCGGTCATGAAACTGTCCTGATCGGAAATACGTAAGATTGCAGAGACGCTAATGCCTAGATCACCGGCAATCAAGCACAGCCATGCTCAAAGCCGTGTGCTATTGAAAATCCGTGCCTAGTTGTTCTGGCCAACGGATGGAAAAATCAGCTGATCCTTTGTATTTTCAGGCTAAAGAATGATCCAGCGCAGTGGCCACCGCGTAGCCGCAGCAACAGAGGATGCCGCACAGAAGGTGGCACGGAATGAGTTCTGCAATGGAAAGAAATGTAACAGGTCTGGATGAACTGCTTGCAAGCTATGCCGCTGGCACACTTGCTTCCCCTGCACAGGCACTTGTCGGTGCGCATCTTGAGCTGTGTGAGACCAATCGCGACTATGTCGCGTCGCTGGAAGCGCTCGCCGCGACCGGACTGGAAGACAGTGCCCCGGAGCCGTTCAAGGACCGTGACGGGATGCTGTCGGCAATCTTTGCGGATGACGAGCCGATCTTGCATGCCGAGGAGCGAGCCACGGAGGTCCAGCCCGATCACAAGGTGCCAGCAAGCCTGACCGGCATTATTGACCGTCCGCTTGATCAGCTGCCCTGGCGCACGCTGATCCCGGGGGTCCGTGAAGTCAAACTCGGTGAGCATGACGGCTGCAACGTGTCGCTTCTGTGGGTGCGGGGCGGGAAAGCAATGCCGTCCCATACGCATCACGGGACCGAGCTGACATTGATCCTGCAAGGCGGCTTCACCGATAGCGAAGGCCATTATGCCCGCGGCGATATAGCATTTGCGGACCACGAGACAGACCACAAGCCGGTTGCCGATGAAGGTGAGGATTGTATTTGTTTTGCGGTTACCGAAGGCCGTTTGCGCCTCACCGGTCCGGTCGGCCGTTTTTTTGCGCCATTTCTCGGCCGTTGATCATCCAGTCTCCCTGACGCGTCCGTATAAAGGACGATAAGGGAGGTTTTAAGTGTCTGACAAATATGTTGCGAAGTCATCCGACGGCTGCGTCTGGATCACCGGTGCCAGCTCGGGGATCGGCCGCGAACTGGCCTTGTCCTTTGCAAGGGATGGCTGGCGCGTTGCTGCAACCGCCCGCTCGGCTGACAAGCTTGAGGTGCTGGCAGAAGATGCCAAGGAGTTGCCGGGCAGTATTTTACCCTATCCGGCGGACGTAACGGATCGCGAAGCGATGTCGGGCATATGCCAAAAGGTCGATGATGCTGTCGGTCCGATCGCCCTGTGCGTTGCAAATGCCGGGGTGTATCATCCTCAGGACGGTCTCAATTGTGATGCTGACAAATGGCAGCAGACAATAGACGTCAATCTGACGGGCACGGCAAACACGATCCTTCCCGTGATTACGTCGATGAAGGCCCGCCGCAAAGGGCAAATTGCCATCGTTTCATCCGTTGCCGGATACCGGGGATTGCCGCAATCCTCGATATATGGCGCAACCAAGGCTGCCTTGATCAATATGGCGGAGGGGCTGAAATTCGATCTGGATCTTGCGGGCATCCGGATGCAGGTGATCAACCCGGGCTTTGTCGATACGCCGGCGACGAAGGGCAACGCGTTTTCGATGCCCTATCTGATGTCGCCGGAGAAAGCCGCAACCGAGATAAGGCGCGGATTAACTCATCCCAGCAAATTCGAGATTGCGTTTCCAGGAGCCTTCGTCAAGCAGCTGAAGTTCCTGCGGAGCCTACCTTACGGTCTTTATTTCAAGATCCTCCGCAAATCCACGGGCTGGTCGAAAAAGTCTTTTAGCGGCTGACCTTGCGCCGCCTGGAACACTGACCTGCTCAACCCTGTGCCCAGGTTCCTTGGCACTATGAGGTGCGCAGGGCGATGCATGGCATCGGTAAAAAGACAGGCCGCTTTTCGACGGGTTGAAAAACCTGCCTTTGGTGATGCAAACCGGCGCCGCCGGCAGGGTCTCCCACTTGCTTTTGTCGTGTTTCATAGTGCCCCTTCGGGGGGCGAATTAACCCAAATTCTCCTCTCAAGTAAGTTTAGGCCGGAGCACCGGAGCAGAAACCGTGTGTCTCATAGTCAGGATCATGCTTCGAAAAATATTAATTAAATTTCAGCTGTAGGATATTTTGGGATGGTATATTTTGCATTGTAAATTTTTGGGATTTGCAAATTAGGCAATCCCGTTTCGCGTAATAAAACCGGGAGTATGACTTGGCGTGCCGAAGTAAATTGTGCTTTGTAATTGTTATGTGCATTGGGTTTGTCCCAGGACTTTCTTTCGCAGAAGAAGGATCTGTTGCGCATAAGTTGGAGGGTCCTATAACAATCGAGGACTTTAGAAAAGACTCAAGTGGATTATATGACCGCAACGAACGGCCAAATCTTCCAGTGGTTGACAGTCATATTCACTTCAGACCTTTTGGTGGCAAACCGAAACCGTTTTCGGAAACCGTGAATTATCTTCGCAATAATGGTGTCCTTTTCGCTAATGTGTATGGGATAGGACAAAGGCTACCGGTGGATAGTGATTGCACCTATTACCTTGACTGTCCCGGAGTCGCGGTCACACCGAGCCTCAAAAGCGATTTTTTCAATGCGCAAAGCTATCTCGATGAGAAACCGGAAGACATTTATCTGAACGTCTCAATGACCAATCCGGATTTGAAGGACCCGGAACAGATGGTTCGCGATTTCGATTTGCTGGTTCATGAGTTTCCCGGCGTTTTTGCAATGGCAGGAGAGGTTAACCTGGTCAAACAGGCCTTGTTTGAAAATGGCCGTACCGGTGTTGACGGCACGGAGATAGATGGTTGGGCACCGTTCATGGCAAAGCTTGAAGAGAACGGCTTTCCGATCAACTTTCATTCCGATCTCGGTAATGATGCAGACCCGACCAAGTATCTGCCCTTGATGGAAAAAACCTTGCGCCTGTACCCGAACAACAAGATTATCTGGGCGCATTTGGGTGGTCTCAGCAAGGAATTGCGGGATATTGATCCTGATGAGCACATTGCAATATTGGAACGATTGTTCAAACAATATCCCAACCTGTACATCGACTTGTCATGGCGTGTATTGGACGATCAAGTGTTTTCCGACCCGGACAAGCGGGCTGCATATATTGCATTTATTAATCGCTGGCCGGATCGCTTCTTGCCAGGTACCGATTTTGTAGCTTCAGACAACAAGTCCGAATCTGTTTATAGGGACGAGTTTCTTGCCACCAGCGACATCTACCAGGATCTTGGCGATGAAGCTTTCAGGAAAATAGCACTTGGTCAAAACTTCTTTGACCTGTACCACTTGGACTACAAGGCGCCCGGGATTTATCATGATGATAGCATCGGTAGCCAGTAGAGATTAAAGTCGTGCGTCCAATGCGCTTGACCGCATGACAAAACGCTTGGAACCTTTCAGGCCTGATTGTCAAGCCAAACGTTCTTGAACGGAAATTAAGCGCATGAAATAAGACGAAATCGATTGATAGCGTCATCATCGAGCAGCTTTGGCCCTTATATTGTGCTCCTCGATCGTCATACCGGATAAACGTAAGCGCGAACGGGGATCAGAGAACCCGGCACTCGCTGACTTGATGGGTTTTCCAATCCCGGACAATACCTTCAGGTTGTGTCCGGGATTGCAAATGGGAAAACGCAGTCCCCCACGCGGGGCGTTGATGGTGCCAGCTGGTTGGTCTGACCGGGAAGCACACAAGCGTGATTGACCGCACCAAACTCGCTAGCAGACATCAAAAGGCAGGCCATGCGTTGGGAGGCCATTTCAGATAAAACGCTTCGCTTTGGTTGTTCCAAGCGCCATTCGCCTTCAAAGTCTACATTCTGTGCCCATTCTTCACATAGACCATCTGCCGCACGTCGATATTGCCCGAGCGGAACCCGGCCTCGCAATAGTACAAATAGTACTCCCAAAGCCGCTTGAACCGGTCGTCGAAGCCGAGCGGGCTGATGCGGGGCCATGCATCAATGAACCGGTTGCGCCATTCCGCCAACGTGCGCGCATAGTCCTGGCCGAAGATCTTTTGATCCTTGAGGTCCAGCCCGAGGGACCTTCCGATTTCCGTCAACTTGCCCGGAGGTGGAAGCATCCCGCCTGGGAAAATGTGGCGCTGGATAAAATCGGTGCTGCGGCGATAGTCATCGAACATACGGTCCTGGATCGTGATGATCTGCAAGCCGGCCCGTCCGCCCGATTTCAGGCAATTTGAAAGCTGCTGGAAATAGGTTGGCCAATAGCGCTCGCCCACGGCCTCGAACATCTCGATGGAGGCGATCCGGTCATAGGTGCCCCGCTCGTCCCGGTAGTCCTGAAAGCATATGTCGACCTTTTCATTCAGTCCTGCCTTGAAAATGCGCTCGCGTGCGAAATCGTATTGCTCCCTAGATATCGTCAGGGCCTTCACCTTTGCGCCCACATCCTTGCCGACAAACTCCGCGAAACCGCCCCAGCCACAACCGATTTCCAGCACATGGTCATCAGGGCCGATACCCGTTTCGCGCACGAGCGACGCGTATTTCAGTGCCTGTGCGGATTCAAGATCCTTGGTCTTGTCGTCGAACAATGCGGACGAATAGGTCATCGACGGGTCAAGCCACTCGCGATAGAAAGCGTTTCCGAGATCATAATGTGCTGAAATATTGCGCCTGGACCCGCGCTTGGTGTTCGCATTGAGCCACTGCCGGACCGACAGGAGGGCGCGCATCAACGGCCGGCCCTTCAGGGCCTGCAGGGTGGCGTCGCGGTTGATGCAGAACAGTTCGAGAAACTCGGTCACGTTCGGCGAGGTCCAATAGCCGAGCGTATAGGATTCGCCGACCCCGACATCGCCGCCTTTCACCACCATGCCCGGAAACCGCCAGTCATGGACGTGGAGCACGGCAGCTGGCCCGGTCTCTGCGCCTTCCAGAAGAAACTGGCGGTCATCGGGCAATGTAATGCGAAGGGAGCCATACCTCAGAGACAGCAGCATTGAGAGGCCAAGCCGGGTCCAGCGTGGCAGGCCTTGCATCTCTTCGCGCGCGTTGGCCTTCGTTAATACAACAAGATCAGTCATCGGTTATGCTCATGAAGAAAGTGTGCCGCGCCGAGGAGAGAGCGCAGGCTCGCGCAAAGGTTCGTCTGCGGTATCGGTTGATCCAGATCCATGCCTGGAATGGAACTTCAGTCTTTTGCGCCAGAGTTTCAAAGCCTCCCAGTGAATGGCTCCGATCACCTTCAACGTCAGAAACGGAATACGCAAGCACAACGTCAGGATGTTGCGTGTTGTAAGCGCCTTCCGGTTCCCCGTGAAGCTGGCCGAAAGGAGGGGGCCGTCAGGATCGGTTTCCAGAATGCGCACGCGTGCGGATCGTCCCGGCGGCAACAACCGAAAATGATAGTGCTGGTTCATGTCGATGAAAGGGGAGACGTAAAACATCTTGCCCTGATCCTGACGCAGTCCGGCCTCGGTCAGCTGGCCATCCCTGACCGGGGCGACATAGCTGTGCAGGCCGCCAAAGGTGTTTCGCACTTCGTAGACGACCGCCGTAAGGCAGTCTTGTGCGTCATAGGCGTAGTAGACGCTGATCGGGTTGAAAACGTAGCCCAGAACCCGCGGATAGCACAGCAGCAGCACCCTGTCCGGTTTTGCAACGCCTTCCTCGCGAAGCAGCGCATTGATGTGAAGCCGCAGGTCCGATCCGTCCCTTGTCCCGTGATCTTTCGGGTTGAATGACAAGAGATTGAAACGGCCAACAGAAAACAACGCACTCATGCGTTCCGCATCGACGAGACGGTCTATGTCGATGAGCAGATTGAAAACGTCATAGGTGAAGCGATGGGGCTTTGGCTTCATCCGCTGATGCATGACCTTGCCTGCATAAAGAAGGGCAGCATCACAGGGTGCTGGTCCGTTCTCGGCAAGGGATGTCGCGGTTTTCAATGTCATTCTGCCGCTTCCAGAATTGCCATTCCATTTTGCGTTTCGTCCCAGGGTACGCTTGCCCCCAAGGCGCGGGCAACGTTCAATCCGGATGTCATGCCATCTTCATGAAAACCGTGTCCGGCCCATGCTCCGCAGAACCACGTTCTGTTCTTGCCCTGGATCTGATAAAGGCGTGTTCGGGCGGAAAGTGCAGCCGCATCGAATTGCGGATGGTCATAGGTAAAACGGGCGAAGGTTTTGTCATCCGCCGGTGCGCTGGGGGGATTGAGGGTGACAAATAGGGGTTTGGAATGGTCGAGGTTCTGAAGCCGGTTCATCCAGTAGCTGACCGTGACATCGCCACCGGCGTCGGTCTCAAGTGTTGACATGTAATTCCAGGAGGACCAGACGCGTTTGCGTTTCGGCATCAGGCTCTCGTCGCGGTGAAGATAGACTGTGTTCGGGCGGTAGCGCATGTTGCCGAGGATGTCGCGTTCCTGGGGGGTTGGATCCCCGAGCATGGCAAGGCTCTGGTCCGTGTGACTTGCGAGGATGACTTGGTCGAAGCTGTCGGAGTGTCCGGAACTGTCCGTTACACGGACATGATCGGGGAAGCGCCGGATCTGTGTCACGGGTGTCCCGAGGCGGATGTTGCCTGCGAGTGGGGCGATCAACCGGTTGACATAGGTGCGGCTCCCTCCGGAGACGGTTCTCCAGGTTGGCCGGTCGAATGAAATCAGCCGGTGATTGTCGAAGAACCCGATGAAGCTTTCCGCCGGATAGGCGTGCATCTCCGAGATTGGCGTTGACCAGATGGCGGCGCCCATCGGGAGGAGGTAGTCATTGATGAAACTGTCGGAATACCGGTTCGTGATCAGGTAGTCGCCAAGGGACACCCCTGCCAGATGTCCGGCCTTCAGATCGATGACGCATTGCTTGTTGAAGCGGAAGATGTCGCGAAGCATCTGCAGGAAACTGGGCGACAGCGCATTCCGGCGTTGGGCAAAGACGGCATTCAGAGAACTGCCGGACCATTCGCGTGCGCCATTGCGCGCCGAAACGCCAAAACTCATGTCGCTGGCTTCCGTCTTGACCCCGAGATGGGTCATCAGCGCGGAGAAATTCGGATAATTCAGGTCATTGTAAACGATAAACCCGGTATCGACCGCCATGGGCGTGCCGTTATAGTCGATGTCAACCGTCGCGCTGTGTCCTCCCGGACGAAGCCTTTTTTCGTAAAGAGTAACCTGATGCGTGTCGCTAAGGGCCCAAGCTGCACTGTTTCCGGCAATGCCGGAGCCGATCACGGCAATCCGCATGGCAATTCCTTCATTCGGGTCTGTTTGGTCACGGTACGGCTGAAACCGAAGTTGCCGTAGTTTCCTTCGTAAAGGACCGTACGCCACGTCCGAAAGATCGGATCAACGGACAGTTTCAATTAACAATTGAAAACTCAAAAAAATTCGGCCCGCACGGAGCCGGGCCAAATGTTCAGAATTTAGGGACGCAAGGTCCGTGTCATGCATGGATCGTGTCGACAAGCCACGACCATGCGACCTGGACACGGTCTGCCGCAGCCTTGTAGATGGCAAGGACCGATCCCCAAACGCTCTGGCCAAATTCGGCCAGATGCAGCATGGGAGATTTCTCCTGCTCATCCTTGGTTTCGATCAGCTCCACTGTCGCTGAATGATCACCATCGTCCACGACCCGGCGCGTAACCAGCATCTGGCCGTCGAGCGGGACCCTGGACACATCCTTTTTCGCAATCCGCGTGTCCGGATCAAGCGAGCGCACCACAACGGCCCTGCCATCGGGGAGAAGATGGGTCTCGTTGGTGTTGACTTCGGAATCGTAAATGACCTCGCCATAGGTGTCGATAAGTTCGACCCAAATGGTGTTGCGGCCCTGAAGCTCGATTTCACCGACCCATATCGTCAGGTCGCTGTTCAACGGATCGGCCTGTTGCGGCGATGCAGATGCAACGGTCACTGCCAGGCGATCTTCGGGCAATGTAAATGTTTCGAACGGGATATCTTTTCCCAAAGCACCAGTGATCGGTAATCCCGCGAGGAATGCAGCCATTCCCGCGATTTTTAGTACCTGTTGCATCTTACGCCTCCCAAGGCCAATACAACTGTTACTGTTAAACGCAGGTGGTACGTTTTGGTTCCGCTCGTCCTGGCGGTTGTATACCCAAAGCCTGCATCGTCACGATTTTGCCATTATTACATATTTTTGCGCCATATGGTGTAAAACAATTCACAATTCGATGTGAATTTGGCCGGTTTTTCAGTTTTCTGACCTGTTTCGTTTCAAATTTTACGTTATTTACCGTAGGGTTAGCAAGATATTGCCAAAAGATTAATACTTAAGTTGACTGTTGCATTTATGCGTTGATTGAGGTGGCCTGATCCGCTGTTTAGAATGCTTTCAGGTAAAATTAACAATTAAATAGAACCCCGATGTGATGTGAATCACAATATCACGAGTGCGATAACAATCATCTTGAACTTTTGTTTCGATATGTTGCGGGTGGGGCACACTTGTGGTGACTGGTTAGAGAGCGGATTGTTTTAACGGGTCTTGTTGGTGCTCTTGAGGCGTGTAGTTTCCTCTGGGGGAGGGTTTCGCTTCTGGAAGCGGCCTGGCCGTGAGGAGGGTGTGATGGCGAGTGTCCTGAAGGCGCTGAGTGTTCTGATTGGCGGCCTTGTTTTTGGTGGCGTCGCATGGGTCACGAAGGCACCTGCGCAGGTCCCGTTTCTTGTGACATCGCCGGCGGATAGCGGTCCGGGCACGCTTCGCGCTGCATTGGAGGCGGCGTCCTTGCTGGTCGGTCCTGGTCCAATCTTTGTTGTGGTGAGCGAGGATATCGAGACGAAGTCACCGCTCACCTATTCCGGCAGGGCGCCGATCGCTATTCACGGAATTGGGCAGACAGTGCGAACCAGTGAGAACATCAACATCCTTCAACTGGATCAGGGGGCGGATTTGTTCGTTGCCGGTCTCAAGTTCATGGGGCCGGGCGGGTTCAGTGTTGCAAACCGGGGTGATCGTGTTGGTTCGGGCGGCAAGGGCATTTTTATCGATGTGCGTAAGGGACAGTCCGGGACGGTCAACCTTGTGCTGCGGGATGTCCTTGTGACCGGGGTTGCCTATCACGGGGTTCATGTTTCGGATTGTGATCTTGCGGATGCATGTGGCGGCGGGAGTGCTGGCGGTGGCAGCGGAGCACCTGCGTCGATAAATATCGAGCTGGACAATGTCGAAATTAACGGTGTGGGGCAGGGGGTTTTTGATGCAGACGGCATCCGCGTGGATGAGCGTGGAGACGGTGACATTCACTACAGGTCGGCGGCATCAAAGTTTTTGAAGGTCGGGGCCGACGGGGTTGAGTTGGATGAGGGTGGGGCCGGCAGTATCTTTGCCTCTGTTTCCGGTGATGCATTTGTCGGCAACGGAAACTACTGTGACCCAGAGGTTCTGGGTGCTGCCATTCCGGTCCCGCATACGCGAAGCTTTCAGGATGGGCAGGCGCGGGACGCCGATATTCCGAAGCCGGTGACCGGATCTGCCGATGATCGTTGTATCGAGCGTGAGGTTGCCCATTATCCGTCCGGATCGGTCAAATCCTACGCATTTAACATCGATTTTGATGACGGGATCGATCTGGATGAGGCCGGGGCGGGAGAGTTGCGCGTTTCGGTGACGGATGCCGATATTCTGCAGAACAGGGATGAGGGGCTGGATCTCGACGAGTATGGCGAGGGTGATGTGATCCTGTCTCTTCTGCGCAGCCGGGCGGATGGCAATACGGATGATGGGGTAAGAGTATCAGAGGGGAATGGTGGCCGGATCACCGGTCTGATCTATGACGTCGTCGCCAGTGGAAATGGCGATTACGGCCTTCGTTTCGATCAGGCAGGGCCGGGCGATGTGATGGTGGATGCTTACTATGTTTCGACGGTGGGCAACGGTGATGGCGTGAATGCCGGTATCCGAGTAGCGCGGGAGGGCGCTGGCAAAGGTGTCTTGACTGTTTTCGGCTCGACAATCGAGGACGGACTGGATGTCCGTAATGTCGAGCTTGTCCGGAAGTAATCCGGCAATGCCGGGCGCGTCCGGGCTGCCCGGTCGGATCTGATGGCTTTGCAGGAACTTCAGTGACCGAATCGTCAATCCCTCTAGGGAGACGAAGGTCTGGACGTATCAGCTGTGATGAAAAAAAATGGCTCCCCAGGCCGGACTCGAACCA
>NZ_SMMF01000745.1:0-6492 GCF_009711355.1 Roseibium sp. RKSG952
GGAGCGGGTGAAGGGAATCGAACCCTCGTCTTAAGCTTGGGAAGCTTCTGCTCTACCATTGAGCTACACCCGCGTCTGTCTCTCTTCTGCGCAAGCTTTGCGGTCCTGTCAAGCTGTTCGACGGGTCTTGCCCGCAAGCCTGTTGATGACACGGCTGGGAAAAAACCGTTTGCATCGGCAGATCTTGCGCAATCGCCAGCAAGACCCCATTTTGCCGCCGGCTGCCGCAGCAGCACGGTTCAGGGCATAACAGGCGGAGAAATGCATGCGGGACAAGGTCAGGGCCATGGTCGGCTCCCGGCGGTGGGAATATGCCATTGTCACATTGATTGTTATCAACGCAATCACGCTCGGGCTTGAGACCAGCCCGGCGGCAATGTCTGCTGCCGGCGGGCTGTTGCTGGCGATGGACCGGGCGATTCTGGCCGTCTTCGTCGTCGAACTGACACTGCGGCTTTATGCGCATGGACTGCGCTTTTTCCGCGACCCCTGGAGCATCTTTGATTTTCTTATCGTCGGCATGGCCCTGATGCCCGCCAGCGGATCGCTTTCGGTTCTGCGCTCCTTGCGGATCCTGCGCGTACTGCGTCTGATTTCGGTTGTGCCGTCGTTGCGCCGGGTGATCGGCGGGCTGATTTCCGCCTTGCCGGGCATGGGCTCGATCGTCGTCCTGATGGCGCTTGTGTTTTATGTCTTTGCCGTCATGGCAACGAAGCTTTATGGCGAAGCTTTCCCGGAATGGTTCGGCAATCTCGGGCGTTCGATCTATTCGCTGTTCCAGATCATGACGCTGGAAAGCTGGTCCATGGGCATCGTGCGCCCGGTGATGGAGGTCTATCCGAACGCCTGGCTGTTCTTCGTGCCGTTCATTCTGTCGACGGCCTTCACGGTGTTGAACCTGTTCATCGGTATCATCGTCTCGGCCATGCAGGAGGAACATGAACACGAAGCCGACGCCAACCGGCAGGCCATTCATGACGATACCGGCATGATCCTGGAAGAAGTCCGCAAACTCCGGGTTGAAGTCGCGGAGCTACGGGAAGAGACCCGGCAAAAGGGATAGCGGGAGCCGCAAACAGGTTGGGCCGCAGCCTTGCGATCACAGGTCTGTTCGCAAAGTCTTACGAATATCAACCGGGATCTGCGCGTTGCGGCCTGACTGTTGCTTCGTGGGCAAACACCGGTGTGGATTTCACTGCTCAAGGGCAGTGATCATGTCCACACGGGTTGCATGCCGGCCGCCTTCGAAAGAGGCGTTCAGGAATGCATCCACAATATCCAGCGCCAGCCCCTCGCCAATGACCCGGGCTCCAAGGGACAGCATGTTGGCATTTTCGTGCTGGCGGAGCATGCGGGCAGAGTAGGTGTCTGCACACACGCCGCAGCGAATGCCCTTGACCTTGTTTGCAGCCATCATGATGCCCTGGCCAGTGCCGCACAGGACAATCCCGAACCGGCAGTCGCCGGAGGCAACACGCCGGGCGGCCGCTTCGCCATGCTTGGGATAGTGGGTGCTTTCGGGCGTTGCCGGCCCGATATCGACCACTTCACAACCGCGTGCGAATATATGGTCAGCAATGGCCTGCCGAAGCTGAATGGCAGCATGATCGCTGGAAAGAACGACGCGGCAATCCGTATACATTGGACCTCTCCTACCCGAGCCGGCGGTGAATTGCGAGTGTGCCACAGGGGTACAAAATACACGGGCGACGTCAATTTTGGCTGTTTTACCGATTTCCAAAAAGAACCCGGCCTAGAGTTTTGCAACCACGCTCCCAGGCCCCGTAACGGTAATAACGACGCCGTCGCCGGTGTAGTCGCGGTTGAGCACCTCCAGCCCAAGGGCTGAAATGCGGGTTTCCAATTCGGAGCTGTCGGAAAATGAGGCCGAAACGGTCTTGATCTTCCGGCGTTCGAAAGGCACCAGTTCGGCCTTTGCGATGGCGTCTTGCGCAGCGCCTGAATAGGCCCGCGCCAGACCGCCGCCGCCGAGCTTGGTGCCACCGAAATAGCGCACGATCAGAACGGCGGTCTCGACCAGCTCCGCGCCCTGCAAAACGCGCAAGGTGGGCATGCCGGACGTTCCCGCCGGTTCGCCGTCATCCTTGCCGCTTTCCTCGATCCGGCCGTCTTCCAGAAGATGCCGGTGCGCGGTGACGATGTGGTTGGCCTTCCTGTGCTCCTTGCGCAGGGCCTCCAGCGTGCATTGAAAATCGGCCAAGGGCACCAGATGCGCCAGAAAGCGGGACTTCCGGTCTTCCAGATATCCGGTGAAGGCGCGTGTGACGGTCTTGTGCAAGTGGCAGGCCCCGGGACCGGTTACCCGGCCATCCTGAAATGCTTGGAAAGCTTCAGTGCCTGCCCCTGATAGTTCGAGCCGATGCCTTCGCCATAAAGCTGGTCCGGGCGCTCGGCCATGCGTTCATAGACCAGACGTCCGACGGTTTGCCCGTGTTCGACGATGAACGGCACGTCATGGGAGCGGACTTCCAGCACGGCACGCGACCCGACGCCGCCGGCGCCCGCATGACCGAAGCCGGGATCGAAGAACCCGGCATAATGCACCCGGAACTCGCCGACCAGCGGGTCGAACGGCACCATTTCGGCGGCAAAGTCCGGCGGCACATGGACCGCTTCCTGACTGACCAGAATATAGAAGGCGTTCGGGTCGAGGATCAGCTCGGCGGACTTGCGCCGGTAGATCGGTTCCCAGAAATCGAGCGGTTCCTGCGCGCCGGGCAGATCCACGTCGACAAGGCCGGAATGCTGCTTGGCGCGGTAGCCGACCAGACTGCCCTCGCCGGTGCCTTTCAGATCGATCGACAATTGCACGCCACCACCGATGCGCTCGTTGCCGCCGCTGACCAGGGTATGGCTCCGGTGCACCTCTTCAAGCTCCGCATCCGGGATCAGCGCGGCGCCCCGGCGGAACCGGATCTGGCTCAGGCGCGAACCGGTGCGGACAAGGATCGGGAAGGTGAGGGGAGAAATCTCCGCGTAGAGCGGGCCGTCATACCCGGCAGGCACGGTGTCGAAGGCGAGGCCTTCATTGGTGATCACCCGGGTGAACACGTCAAGCCGGCCGGTGGAGCTCTTCGGGTTGGCGGTGGCGGAAATGTCGGCGGGCAGCCGCAGGCTTTCCTGAAGCGGAACGATGTAAACGCAGCCGGTTTCCAGAACCGCGCCGTCCGACAGGTCAAAGGCATGCAGCTTCAGCGCATCAAGACGGGCCTCGACCGACACGCCGGGGCCGGGCAGGAAACTGGCGCGCACCCGGTAGGCCTTGTTGCCGAGCCGCAAATCGAGGCTGGCGGGCTGGATCTGACCGTCGACCGGTGGCATCTCCGCCGCAATGGCGCCCGCGTCAAACATCTGCCTGATCGTATGGGCCGGCAAGATGCCCTGCGTGCTTTGTCCGGTCTGTCCGCTCATGGGTGCCCCAATTTCTTGTTTTTTCCTTTCGAACAGGCCTTAACGGATCGAAGCGCTGGCGCCAACCCGAAATTATTTAGCCAGATTGACCTTGCGGATCTTTTGCCGTATTTCCATCTCCATTCGTGGTGATTTGGGCCGGCCGGCTTGCAGCCACGTTAAACAAGTTGCTAAAAAGGCCGGGTTGCAAAAACCCCGGTCCTGGCCGGGGTTTTTGCATTTGGAGCATTGGAATGGCGCATAACGACAAGAACGGCTCACAAACCTGGCAACCGGCCACGCAGCTGGTGCATGGTGGCACGACCCGCTCGCCCTTTGGCGAAACCTCCGAGACCATCTATCTGACCCAGGGATTTGTCTATGCGGGCGCAGAAGCCGCGGAAGCCCGCTTTAACGGCGATGATCCCGGTTTCGTCTATTCCCGTTATGCCAATCCGACCGTTGCCATGTTCGAGGACCGGATCAAGGGTCTGGAAGGTGCTGAAGCCGCGCGGGCAACCGCCAGCGGCATGGCTGCCGTCAATCTGGCCCTGATGGCCTCGGTCAAGGCGGGTGATCATGTGGTGGCGGCCAAGGCGCTGTTCGGCTCCTGCCGCTATATTGTCGAGACCCTGCTGCCGCGTTTTGGCGTCGAGTCCACGCTGATCGACGGCACCGATCTCGACCAGTGGAAGGCTGCGGTCAAGCCGAACACCACGGCACTCTTTCTGGAAAGCCCGACCAATCCGACGCTGGAGATCATCGACATCGCCGCCGTTGCCGACATCGCCAAGTCGGCCGGTGCGCGTCTGATTGTCGACAATGTGTTTGCCACGCCGATGTTCCAGTCGCCGCTGAAGCTTGGCGCCGATGTGGTGGTCTATTCGGCGACCAAGCATATTGACGGGCAGGGCCGGTGTCTGGGCGGTGTCGTTCTGTCCGATGAAGACTGGATCACCGACGAAGTGATGCCACTGGTCAAGCATACCGGGCCGCATATGAGCCCGTTCAGCGCCTGGGTTCTGCTGAAGGGGCTCGAAACCTTGCCGCTCCGCGTGGCCCGTCAGGCCGAAAGTGCCGGCCAGATCGCCGATTTCCTCGCCAGCCGCAACAGCATCGCGCGGCTGATCTATCCGGGCCGGGACGATCATCCGCAGGCCGAAATCGCCAGGCGTCAGATGACCGGCGGCTCGACCATGCTGGCCTTCGAGATGGACGGCGGCAAGGAAGCGGCGTTCCGTTTCACCAATGCGCTGAACCTGATCAAGATCTCCAACAATCTGGGCGATGCCAAAAGCCTGATCACCCACCCGGCGACGACCACTCACCAGTCCATCGGCGAAGAGGCCCGGGCCGAACTCGGCATTTCCGATGGCATCCTGCGCCTGTCTGTCGGGCTGGAAGACCCGGCCGACCTCTTGTCCGACATCGAACAGGCCCTGAGCGCGGTATAGGGCTGGCTACGTCCAATCATGCTGTGAACGCCCTGAATGGTGAAGCCGGCCATTCAGGGCTTCCTTGCGGTTTTGCAATCCTTGAAACACAATCCCGTATCGCGAGGCCAACCTTGCTGTTGTCCTGGTGCGGTTTGCGGTTGAAACCACCATCCGCTGCGGGACGCGTGCAAACAGGTTCATACACAGGACTGCGGATTGAATGGCGGGCGGTCAATTCTTAAGTTGTGGTCATGTCGCAACCGGCCCAACGCCAGCAAGGAGCCCTCAATGTCCGACCAGAACCTCACCCGATTTCTTGGCGGGTCGCCGGGGCAAGTGATCTTGCGGCTGGTGTTCCTGTCCTTTGTGGTCGGCGTGCTGTTGTCGGCGCTTAATCTCAATCCCATGGACATCGTGAACATCACGATGAACTTCTTCGAGCGCATCTGGAACATGGGATTTGCGGCCCTCGACAACATCTGGCGCTACTTTGTCATGGGCGCGGTAATTGTTATACCGGTGTGGTTCGTCCTGCGCGTCCTGTCGCTTGGCAAGCGGACAGAAACCCGCCCGCCGCAGGATGGCCCGTCCTCGTCACACAGCGATCGCAGCACTATGCGCTAACGCTGCCCGATGCAGAGACAGGTGGCGGTCGGACAATTCATCGATATCCGTCGAATAGCCGCCGCCGAGCACACCGGCGAGCGGCAGCCCCTTCGAGCGGACCGCTGAAATGACATAACGATCGCGCAGGCTTAAACCCTCCCGGCTCAGCGCCAGCCGCCCGAGACGGTCGCCCCGGTAAGGGTCGACCCCGGCATTGTAGAACACGATGTCCCAGTGCTCCCGATGAAGCACCTCCGGAAGGACATCGCTGAGGACCTCCATGTAATCCGCGTCCTCCAGTCCGTCGGCAAGCCCGATATCGAGGGAGGACGGCACCTTTCGAACCGGATAATTCTTTGCCGCATGGATCGACAGGGTGAAGACATCCGGATCGTCTTCGAAAATGCCGGCAGTGCCGTCGCCCTGATGCACATCCAGATCGATCACCAGCGCCTTGCGGATGGCGCCATCGGCCTGCATCACCTTGATGGCAACCGCCACGTCGTTGAAGACGCAGAACCCGGCTCCATGCGCCCGCCGCGCATGATGACTGCCGCCCGCCGTATTGCATGCAATCCCGTGCTCCAGTGCCAGATATCCGGTCAGAACCGTTCCCCCGGTCGCACATCTTGCGCGCAGTGCAATGTCCTCGCGCATCGGGAAGCCGATTTCGCGGGCGATCCTGTCCGGCACGCGGGTGTTGAACACCTGATCGACATAGGCGGGGTCATGCGCCAGCGCGACCCATTCGAACGGGGCCGGGCGCGGCTTGACAAAGCTGCCGCCATTCAACAGGCCTTCGGCCTTAATCCGCTCGGCAACCGCGCGGAACTTGGCCATCGGAAACCGGTGGTTTGCCGGAAGATCGGCGCAATAGGCGGGATGGTGAACAAAGGGCACGGACATGCGCACCGTTATAGCGGCAAGTGCGCTTTCGAAAAGAGTGCAAGAGACGGCAATGCAGGCTCGCATGGAGATCTCTGCATTTTGCTGGCCTGTGCAGCGGACCGGTGGATTCAAGCGCGAAGTGCAACACAGT
>NZ_SMMF01000100.1:0-254 GCF_009711355.1 Roseibium sp. RKSG952
CCTCCAACGCGCTCATATAGCCGATAGGCGGTAGCGCTACGAGGTAGCTAAACCACTCAACTTGTCTTTTGAAGAAAGAGAAACGAAGACGGCGTTGTTCCGCTCGTTTTAAGCGACCTCGTCCTGATCTAGACGGGTCTTAGTGTTCTGAAGAGACCGGAATGAAGCAAGCTTCATAATGGCCATCCTTAGAAAGGAGGTGATCCAGCCCCAGGTTCCCCTAGGGCTACCTTGTTACGACTTCACCCCAGTCG
>NZ_SMMF01000834.1:0-14335 GCF_009711355.1 Roseibium sp. RKSG952
CAGGATCAGGTCCTTGATGCGGTCGACCAGGTAGATGAAACCATCGGCATCCTGATAGCCGACGTCGCCGGTATGGAGATACCCGTCCGCCTCGATCGTGTCGCGGGTGGCGTCCTCACGGTTCCAGTAGCCCTTCATCACCTGCGGGCCATGGATCAGCAGTTCACCCTTCTCGCCTTTCGGAACTTCGGTCTTGCCATCCTCGATGCTGACAAAGCGGACCTTCGTTCCGGGCACAGGGCGCCCGATGGAGCCCGCCCGGCTTTCATCGCTGAGCGGATTGGCGCAGGCGCATGGCGAGGTTTCGGTCAAACCATAGCCTTCCGCCAGAATGCAGCCCGTGAGCCGCTCGAAGCTTTCCTTGACCTCTACCGGTAGAGATGCTCCGCCAGACAGGCAAAGCCTGAGGCTGGTAACATCGTATTTGTCGGTTAGAGGCGAGTTGTTGATCGCCGTGAAAATTGTCGGGACGCCCGGGAAAAGGGTCACTTTCTTGCGTGCAATGGTTGCCAGCATCTCCTTGAGGTCGAAACGTGGCTGAAGCACCATTTCCGCACCGAAAATGACAGACAGGTTCTGCCCGACCGTCATGGCGAGGACATGGAAAAACGGAATGACGCACAAGACCTTGTCTTCACCGGGGCGGGCATCGTCAAAGAGAACCGCCATTTGTTCCATGTTTGCAGACACATTGCCGTGGGTCAGCATTGCCCCTTTGGGGACGCCCGTTGTTCCACCGGTGTACTGGATCACGGCGATATCTTCGTCGAGATCGATCTTGGGCACGGTGACACTGGTGCCGTGCTTCTGCAGATCAGCAAACCGGATATGCGCGTTGTCGTTTGGTATATTGGCGATTTCCTTGCGTTTCAGCAGGCTGAACAGCACTTTCTTGACGGTGGGCAGGATGCCTGCCATCGGGCAGACGATGATCTTGTCGAGGATCTTTTCCTGACGAACCTGCTCAACCTTGTCGTAAAGGGCCTTCAGGTCCATCGTCACCATGATGCGCACTTCGGCGTCGCGTGCCTGAAAAGCCAGCTCGCGTTCCACATAAAGTGGATTGAAGTTCACAACTGTGGCGCCCAGCTTCAGGATCGCAAAATAGAACACGGTGTAATAGGGCGTGTTCGGCAGGCACAAGCCGACATGTACGCCGGGTTTCACACCCATCGCAGCAAGGCCAGCCGCCGTCGTGTCGACGAGCGCACCCAGTTCCTTGTAGGTCCAGACCCGTCCCAGAAAGTCGGCAGCCGGACGGTTGGCATAGGTTTTGACAGAATTGTCGAAATACTCGTACAAGGGACGGGGCTTGAAAGCCGCGACCCACTCCTCCGCAGTTGTCATTGACGAACTCCAACGCTTATTTGTTTGGAACGCTCGAGCGCCATGGCCATACGCTATTCACGTCAGGGTTGGTCGTGTTCCCCTTTACCCTGCCGTCCTCCTCACCAGCGCATCGCCTCGGCACGCGGCGCGATCGTTGCCGATCTTGCAAATTAGTTTGGGCACATGGTTCCCTGAACGTCAACTCGCAACGTTACGGCACCTTGCCCGGAAATGTTGTTTGAGGCCAAATATTCAAATTGAGGGCGTGCCGATTGAAACAACAATGAAATCGGGGAATGGTGGCCCCGCCGCTTTCAGGAGTGGAATGGTGAGCCTGTCCGATCATGGCGTTGTGTTGACGTAAGTAGATTTTCTGCTGTCAGACGTATGCTGGCAGATCCGGCGATGAGACGGTTGATGCCGAAGGGGTGTCAGGCAGCGGGGCGTTTGCGCAGCAAATATCTGTGCTCGCCCGTCAGAACGGTGACACCCTCCTGATTGCGGATGGTGGCCGTCATCACAACCACACCGGTCGTGTTCTGTTCGATCAGGTCCGATATCACGAGATCGGAATACAGTGTGTCACCCGCATAAACAGGCTTCAGGAACTTGCAGTCCAGGCCAAGGAAGCCGATCAGGGCATCGGCGACCTCTTCGGGAAAGGTGCCGGCCCCGGCTGCGGACTGGATCAACACCTGCATGCCGTGGGCGAGCATGTCCTTGTGGCCGACGGAGCGGCAATAAACACGGTCATAGTGGATCGGGTCATTGTCGCCCGAGGCCAGCTGGAAAGCCGCAAACAGGGCTTCTGTCTGCGTGCGCGAAGGCAGGGCGTATCGCTGTCCGATCTGAAGATCTTCAAAATATCGGGACGGCCCGGATCTGTGGTTTGCAGGTGTCCAGCCGTCTCCGTCTGACGGGGTTTGCATGGTCTCGTCCATCCTGAGTGTGTTGGCGCGTTATCCGGTTGCCACCGCCAGGTCCGGTGTGGCCCAAATGTCCTGGAAACCGAAGTCAGCCGTTATCCGTCTGAGCCTGTCTGCGACCGGGTTGCATTGATCCTTTAGCCGGAACTCGGGGCCTGCCACCACGATCGCGAGCCGCCTTTCGTGTGCCAGAACGGGGATCGCGATGGCTGCCAGATCCGCATTGTATTCCTCAACGCTCTGGAACCAGCCCCGTTCAAGGGACTTTGCAATTTCCTCCTCAACCGCCTTGGCGCTCAACAGAGCATTCTTGCCGTAGGGCTCAAAGTCGAGCTTGCCGAGCAGGCTTGCCCGTTCCGCCGCAGAATAAAGCGCCAGCAAGGCCCGCCCCGAAGCGCCGGCATGGATCGGGATGCGCATTCCGACATGACCCGCATAGCGGATCGGCGAAGGTGATTCGATCACATTCAGATAGACTGAAAACCGCCCCGCAGCCGCCGCCAGAATGGCGGTTTCTCCGGTTTCGGCCGACAGCTTCTCCAAGAGTTCCGCCAGCCTTTCGTTGAGCGGGTCCGCCGACACAATGGCTTCGGCCACGCTTGCAAGTCTTGGGGTCGGATAATAGCCGCCTCGGCGCACCGGTTCGTAGAGATATCCGCGCTCAACCAGCGTGTTCAGGATGTTGTAGGCGCTCGAGCGCGGCCAGCCGAAATGGTTCTGGATATCGGCAAGACTGGCCGTTTTCCGGGTCCGGGCGAAATACTCGATCAGGTCGAATGCGTTCTGGATTTGTTTGACGGCCATCGTGAGGGAACTCTGTTCTGGAGCTTGCCGGTTTGCGCAGTTTGAGGGCGGATGCCGTAACTCACCGCCAGGCAACTGCTTTTGCCATTGTACTATCCCCGTTTGTCCTTGAACGCGAGCAATCGTGCTGGTTCAGCTTGACAATGTTTAAATTTGTGGACTTATTATCCATATATATGGATTTATTCCAAGGCTTTTGTGTGGTCCTGTTGGGCGCCATCGACTGGGAGGCGATTGGCGGCAGGGCCGGAGCACTTCGTCTTTGCAAGGGAGCGCTCACCGGAAGTCTCGCCAGATGTGATGAAAGGGCATTTCACGCGCCGCAAGTCTTGGAAAACGACCGACTACGACCGGGCTTGCAGCCCGGACCCAAAGGGGAGGACACAGGATGAACATCCAGCCGCAGCACGTCACTTTGCCGACTGCAGAATTGGCAGATCTTGTCGCGCCTGACTGCCACGGTCTCAATTTCTATGAAATCGACCGGAGCCTGCAGGACCTGTTGACGCTTTACGTGCCCGAGGATCTGCGGGTGCATCTGCAGCCGCATCTGGAACGGTTCGGAGCATTGGTGGGGAACGAGGTCGACGACTGGTCGCGGCTTTCCGACAGACACCCGCCGGTCCTGCATCACCGGGACCCGCGTGGCCGGTTTGAAGACTGGATCGAGTTTCATCCCGCCTACCGCAACATGGAGGATGTGGCGCTTGGGGAGTTCGGTCTCGCAGCGATGATCCACAAAGCCGGCGTGCTTGGCTGGGGCAGCCCCATGTCCCATACGGTGAAGTTCATCTTTCAGTATGTTTTCGGCCAGTCGGAGTTCGGCCAGCTCTGCCCGATCTCCGCGACGGAGACAACGGCGACCCTGATCAAGGATTATGGGGACGAAGCGACCAAGGCGCGGTTTTACGAAGGGCTGACCAGCCAGGACACCAGGACCATGCTGAAAGGGGCGCAGTTCATGACCGAGCGCACCGGCGGCTCGGATGTGTCCAATATTCAGCTGGAAGCCCGGTTCGAGGATGGCAACTGGCGGCTTTACGGCGAAAAATGGTTCTGTTCCTGCACCGATGGCGACGTTGCGCTTCTGCTCGCCCGTCCGCAAGGCGCGCCAGCCGGCAACGAGGGTCTCGGTCTGTTTGCCCTGCCAAGGCGTCTGGATGACGGCAGCCGCAATGCTTACCGGATCGTGCGCCTGAAGAACAAACTCGGCAGCCGCTCGATGGCCTCCGGCGAGATTGTCTTCAACGGGGCGGTTGCCTATCCGCTCGGCAAGGTCGGCACGCATGAGAACAATGGTCTGAAGCTGATGATGGATCAGGTGTCCCTGTCCCGGCTGTCACATGGTTGCCGGGCGGCCTCCATGATGCGCCGCTGCCTCAACGAGGCCATGGTGACCGCGACCAACCGGCAGGCCTTCAAGGAAAAGATCATCGACAAGCCGTTGCTGCGCCGTCAGCTGATGAAGCTGATGGTGCCGACCGAGCAGGCCCTGTCGATCACCCTTTATCTCGGCAACCAGATCACTCTGGCCGAAGCCGGTGACGAACGGGCGCAGATGATCACCCGGATCCTGACACCGGCTCACAAGTACCGCACGGCCCGCGACAACGTGCGGGTTGCAACGGGAGCCATGGAGGTGCGGGGCGGCAACGGCTACATTGAGGACTTCGTCAATGCGCGGCTGGTGCGCGATGCCCATCTCGGCGTCTTGTGGGAAGGCACGTCCAACATCAATTCGCTCGACATCACCACCCGGGCGATTGCCAAGGTCGGTGCGCACAAGCACCTGAAGGACGAGCTGGTCGACCAGATCGACAAAAGTGCTGCAATGCCCGGCCAGTTCCGCGGTGAATTGCGCTGCATGGTCCAGCAGGCGATCGACTTTGCCGCGGACGTGGCCACGAGCGGCAATCAGACACTGGCCCGCAAGGCCGCCAGCGCGGTCTATAATTCGGCAACGGCAACTCTGCTGGCAACCGAAGGCAGTGCCCTTGGTGAGGCCGGGCGGGATGCCCGCCGTCTGTTGCTCGCCCGCATGGTGATAGATCACAGGCTCCGCGCACAGGATCCGCTCAAGACCGGTGAAAGCAGCTTTGAACAGGAAGCGATTGATCTGCTGCTGTCGCCGGCACCGGTCTCCCTGGATCAGGCAACCGACGTACTGACCCGCTAGGACCAATTTACTGTCATCCCGGCCAAGCGGAGCGTTGAGCCGGGATCGAAGGCCCCGGTGCTTTCTGATTTTCGTGGCCTGCCGTTCCCGGACAAAAAAGCCGGGTTTTCAGGGATGAACATCGGGAATGCTTGTTCCTTAACACCGGCTCCGGTTCGCGCAACGGCAGTGAAGGGGCAAATGCCCTTGTCTGCCAATTCTCAAAAAATGGAATACATCCGGTCATGATGTCAGTCACACCGAAGCCGCTGGAGGGGATCAGGGTTCTCGACCTGACCCGGATCATTTCCGGCCCGTATTGCACCCGCCTGCTGGCCGATTGCGGCGCGGAGGTTTTCAAGATCGAACCCGTTGGCGGTGAGTACATGCGGGTCAAGGAACCGATGAAGGTGGGGAAAAGTACCTATTTCGGCCATTTCAACGCAGGCAAGAAGAGCGTCGAGATCGACTTCCGCAGCGTGAATGATCTGGCGGCAATCCGGAAGCTCGCCGCGACCTGCGACGTTGTCGTGGAAAATTTCCGGCCCGGCGTGGTCAGGGATCTCGGTCTTGATTTCGCAACACTTGCCTCCGGCCGCAAAGACCTTGTCTATTGCTCGATCTCGGGCTTCGGTCAAAGCGGGCCACGCGCGCGGCATCCGGCCTATGCGCCCATCCTGCATGCCCTGTCCGGACACGATCTTGCGGCCATGTCCTATGCCGAGGATGTCGGTAAACCGTTCCGCACCGGGATCTGGTATGCGGATCTGATCGGAGGCCTGTTCGCGTTCAGCGCCATCCAGACTGCGCTGATCGGGCAACTGCGCCATGGCATTGGCCAATATATCGACGTCGCCCTGATGGACAGCATGATCAATCTGCTGGTGCTTGAAATGCAGGAGGCGCAAACGCCGAGTGCGTTCGAACGCTGGCTGGCGACGCCGGTCAGGGCGGCAGACGGCCACGTCATTGCGGTGCCGATCACGGGCCGGATATTCGAGCGGCTTGCCGATCTCACCGGCCATCCGGAGTGGAAGCAGGATACCCGTTTCAACACACAGCTGGAGCGTGAAAAGAACTGGCCGGCCTTGATGGCGCTGGTCGAGAAATGGACTTCTGAACGATCTGCTGCGGATTGCGAGGCGGCGATGATGGAGGCGGGCATTCCCTGCGCCCGGTATCAGACCGTCTCCGAGGCAATCCATGATGAACAGGTCATCGCCCGCGCGCTGATGAGCGATGTGGGCGAGGGGGCAGGTGCCTTCAAGGTAGCCAACCTGCCGTTTCTCTTGTCCGGAACGCCGCTCGCCGTCGGCCCAAGGGTTCCGGAACCGGGGGAACACACGAAGGATGTTCTTGATTTGTTCCGAAGTTCGGCCGGGCAGGACCAGAACCCATAACAGAAGACGGCCTAAGGCCCCTCACGAGCGATAATTGAAAGCATCAAAGATGGATTTTTCCCTCACTGAAGAACAAGCCGCCTTGCAGGAAACTGTGCGGCGCTTTGCGCAAAGCGAATTGCCGGAGATTGCCCGTAAGGTCGAGCAAACCGATGAAAGCCCCAGTCTTGCGGTGATGCACCGTTTCGCCGAACTCGGGCTGCTTGGTGTCAATCTGCCTGAAGAATATGGCGGCGGCGGCATGAGCCATTTCGAGGCGGTTCTGGTTCTGGAGGAAGTGGCCAAGGTCTCTATCGGCGTTGCGTTCCCGGTCTTTGAATCATGCTTTGGTCCGGCTTTGGCGATTGCCAATTTCGCACCCGAAGCCATGCGCCGGAAGCTGTTGCCGAAAGTCTGTTCCGGGGATGCGATCGTGGCCGTGTCCATGTCGGAACCGGGAGCGGGGTCCGCCTTGACCGATCTGACCACACGGGGGCGGATCGAGGACGGTCAGGTTGTCATCAATGGCCAGAAGCGCTGGTGTTCGGGGGCCGGGCATTCCGATGCCTATGTCGTCTATTGCCGCCTGTCCGATGCGCCAGGTGCCAAGGGAATCGGAGCTGTCCTGGTTGAGAAGGGGGCGGAAGGCTTCAGCTTCGGCAAGCGCGAGCGCCATATGGGGTTCCGGGGCGTTCACAGCGCCGACATGTTTTTTGATGATGTGCGGGTGCCTGAAGACAACATCATTGTTCCGGCTGGCGGGTTCGGCAAGCTGATGGAAGCCTTCGATCTGGAGCGCTGCGGCAACACCACCATGAGCATCGCCTGCGCGCAATCAGCCTTCGATTATGTCCTGAATTACGCTCAGGAGCGTGAGCAGTTCGGCAAGCCGATCATCGACTTTCAGGCCGTTCAGGTCCAGATCGCCGAAATGAAAATGAAGCTGGATGCCGCCCGGCTGCTGCTTTACCGCGCGGTTGTCAATGCGGAGGCCGGTTTGCCTTCTGTCGGGGAAAGCTCCATCGCCAAATGCTTTGCCAACGAGATGACCCGGGAAGTCACCGGCAAGGCCATGCAGCTGATGGGCGGATATGGCTATTCGCGTGAATACCCGATCGAGCAGAAAATGCGCGACAGCTGGGGCTGGGGCATTGCCGGCGGATCGATCGACATTCAGAAAACCAATATCGCCAGCTCACTGGTGGGGCGCCGGTTCAATCAACGGGCCAGATAGCCGGTGCACAGACCGGCACTATGCAGAGGTCACCTGTCAGAACATCAGGCTTGGAAGCCCCAGTGACAGGATCGGGAAGGCGATCAAGGCCAGAAGCACGAGAATGTCGAGCACCAGAAACTTCATGATCCCGAAGAAGATCGTGTGAACCTGCACCTCACGGCCGACAACCGAGTTGATGACGAAGACGTTGAGCCCGACCGGCGGGGTGATCAGGCCGATTTCAAGCAGCTTGACGACGATCACGCCGAACCAGATCAGGTTGAAACCCATGCCTTCAATCAGGGGGACCGTGAACGGCAAGGTCAGCAACATGGTGCCGATCGGGTCGAGGAACATGCCCATCACCAGATAGATCGACACGATGCACAACAGGATCACCCAGGTGTCGAGCTGGGCGGAAGACACCCAATCGACCAGCCCGCCGGTCACGCCGGTCAGGGACACGAATGATACGAAGATCTTGGCGCCGACCGCGATGAAGAACAGCGAGGCGGTCTGATAGGCAGTGTCGCGCATGGACTGGACAAAATCGGTCCATGTCAACCGGCGTGACAAGACACCGTAAAGCAGAACGAAGGACAGGCTGACGGCGGCAGCTTCGGTTGCCGTGAAGAAGCCGCCATAGATCCCGCCGATGATGATGACCATCAGGGTTGCCGCAGGCCATGCCTTCAGTCCGGCGTCCAGGCGTTCGCCACTGCCGATGTCTTCCGCGGGGCGCGGGGCTTCTTCGGGCCGGAGTTTGACCCAGATCAGGACCGTGATGATGAAACCGGCAAGGCTGAGCAGACCCGGAACCACACCGGCAATGAACAGGCGGCTGATCGAGGTCTCCGTAAAGGTGCCGTACAGGATGAACAGGACGCTTGGCGGGATCAGGGCCCCGAGTGTACCGCCCGCCGCGACACCGGCACTTGCCAGTTGCTTGCCATAGCCGTGGCGCAGCATTTCCGGCACGCAGATCCGGCCCATGGACGAGGCACAGGCGACACTTGAGCCGGTGATTGCGGAAAAGCCGCCGCAGCCGACCAGCGAGGCAATCGCCAGCCCGCCCGGAAGGCGCGCCAGCCAGACGCGGACAGCGTCGTAGATGTCCGTCGTGATGCGTGTGTGGTAGGCGATGTGTCCGGCTGCGATGAACAGCGGCACCATGCTGAGCGAATAGGAGTGAATGAATTCGAAGGCGTTCGATTCAATCAGGGCAAGGGCCGGGCGCAAACCACGATCCAGATCAAACTCCGATCCCGGGCGCCAGGCATAGGTTACAAGCGAACAGATCGAGGACACGGCCACCAGGGTAAACCCGATCGGCACGCGCAAGGCCAGCAATGCGAGCGCTGCCGCAAAGCCGAAAATACCAATAGTCGAGGGATCCAAGTGACTTATTCCTTCCCGCTTGGGTCAGATGCTTCGTCCGGATGGTCCTTGCCGGTGGACAGGAGCGCGCGCAGCAGGTCATGAACGAACAGGTATGTGAGGCGGATGAAAAACAGGGCATAGCCTGCAAAGAACGCGACCCGGCCGGGCCATTCGGGCACTTCAAGGATGCCAAAGAAATAGTTGCCGCTTTCAATGGCATGCACCATGGCAAGATAACCGGCATAGGTGATCGGGATCACCGCAGTCAGGCCGATTGCAGCCGCCAGTACGTTGAGCCAGACATGGGTGCTTTTCGGCAGCATGTCTGTCAGAACCTCGACGGCAATAAACCCACGGTCGGCTGCGACAAAGGCGAGTGGCAGGATCAGGGCCCCGATCATCAGGTCGCCGACAATAACGACCTCATCCGGGATCTGCGTGCCGGCCAGCGACCGCAGAAGGATGCCGAGCGTGATATAGACGCACATGGCGAGGATGGTGACGGCACCGGCTGCGATGAACACCGTCTCGATCCATCCAAGGGCCCGGAGCGGCAGTGCCTGCCGGTGCCGCCCGTTGCTGGACGGAACCGGTTTCCCGGACCCTACCGGTCCCATGGATACCCGTCTTCTTCAAGTTCAGAGGTGTATTTCGCCACCAGGGCCGTATAGTCGTCCCAGATGCCCTGACCGTCATATCCGCGCGCTGTCATGTCGGAGATCCACTCCTGAACATAACTGTCGGTGAGCGCGAGCAGTTTGGCGCGTTCGGCTTCAGCCATCGGCACGACAGGCACCTTTCGGCCGATGTCTCCGGTTTGCAGTCCGGCCTTGACCTCGGCAATTGTGGCAAGCTGGATGCGGGCGAACTCATCCACCATGTTCGACCCGGCGGTCCTGAGTGCAGTCTGGTGCGCGGGCGGGAGGTCTTCCCATACATCCTTGTTCATCACCAGCGC
Source organism: Roseibium sp. RKSG952 (assembly GCF_009711355.1). Lineage (NCBI taxonomy): Bacteria > Pseudomonadati > Pseudomonadota > Alphaproteobacteria > Hyphomicrobiales > Stappiaceae > Roseibium > Roseibium sp. RKSG952. The sequence goes on from NZ_SMMF01000834.1 coordinate 10,148, forward strand.
GAAGCCACCGACCTGACCCCAATTGGTCTCGGAGATGTAGTTGACGATTTCATAGTGCCGGAGCGCCCGGTTGGTGTAGTAGTATCCGGCCGCGCAATCGACGAGACCGGAATCCAGTGCCTGATAGACCTTGTCAAATGTCATGTTCACGACATTTGCGCCGAGCTCGTTCAACGCCTTTCCGGCAATGCCGGTAGCCCGCACAGTCAAACCCTCGAAATCTTCAACCGACTCGATCCTGTGATCGCCGATACATTCGAATTGCGTGCCCGTTGAGGTGAAGTTGCTCAGGAAGACAACGTTTTCCCGGGTAAGAAAATCCTTCAGCTGCGCGTTGGTCGTCATCAGTTCGAACATTGCCCGCAGGCCAACCCAGGGGTCGGAGGTTTCGATCGGCAGGTCTCCGATTGCCAGACCCTGCAGTTGCTTGGGGGCATAGGGCGCAATCACGGTGCCCATGTCGGCAGCCCCCGCGCTGATGCCGTTGAGGGCTGCCGACCATTTCAGCAAGGCGCCGCCCCAGTGCACGTCAAACTGGAGCTGGCCGTCTGTCATGCGTGTGGTTTCGTCGAGAAAATATTCGAGCGCCTTGGCCCTTGCGCCGCGATTGGGGCCGGCTTCGGAATAGCGCAGCACGGTGTCAGCTGCCGCAGCACCCGCCACTGCGGCACTCAAGCCCAGACCCAAAAGGACCGACTTCATGGAGACCATTTCATTTTCCTCCCGTTGGTGTGCCTTCGGCTCTGGCCACGGCACCGTGCGGTCCCGAAGTCCGGGCCGCATTCTTCTCCTCATTTGCGTATTGTTTTTTGCTTATTGTAAGTATGCGAATTATGCGTATATCAATTATCTTGGCAAGCTGGAGTTGTTGTCTTGACCAGCGGCCCCGGTACAAACCGCATCACTTTTTGCCGTGTTATCCGGGCCTCTGTCTCCTGTGTCCGCGATGCCCCAGTCTGAAAGAGCGGTTTTGTTATGCGCGCCGGGAGCCGGAGGCGGGGACGGCAACTCGGGTGAAGCCTGCTTGTACCGGGGGGCGGGCATCGGCTGTATGTGGCCATCCTTTTCCCTCAAGATCCCCCGCGCCCGGTTATGCGGATGGTCCTTGGCTTCCTGCAGATCCAGCACCGGGGCAAAACATATGTCCGTGCCTTCAAACAGGGCGCACCAATAAGCGCGCGGCCTTTCGGCAAAGATGGTTTTGAAACGCCTTTTGAGCTCCTTCCAGTTTTCCGGATCAAGACGCTCCGGCATTGTTTCGGGATCAATTTTTAGCAGCTTCAGGAACAGCGCCCAGAATTTTGCCTCAAGCGGGGCAATGGAAATCCAGCGGTCGTCGGCACATTTGTAGACCCCGTAATAGGGCGCGCCACCGTCCAGCCGGTTGGCTCCCCGCTGGTTGACCCAAAGATCTCTTGAAAGCGCAGAATAGACAGGGGCCATCAACGCGGCTGTACCATCGCAAATGGCTGCGTCCACAACATCGCCTTGACCGGTTTGGCGGGCCCGGAGCAGCGCGCAGACAATACCAAAGGCCAGAAACATCGCCCCGCCGCCATAGTCACCAAGGAGGTTGAGCGGTGGCACGGGATCGCAGTCCGTTTCACCAACCGACCATAGCGCACCGGACAGGGCAATATAGTTGATGTCGTGACCGGCGGCCCCGGCAAGCGGTCCATTCTGCCCCCAGCCGGTCATGCGGCCATAAACGAGGGCGGGATTGCGCTTCATGCAAACATCCGGCCCAAGGCCCAGACGCTCCATCACGCCGGGGCGGAATCCCTCGACCAAGGCATCGGCCCGGCCAGTCAGCTTCAGGGCCACGTCCAGATCAGCCGGTTTCTTCAGGTTAAGCGTTACGGACTTGCGGCCCCGCAGCAGGGTTTCCTTGCTGCGGTCATCCGTCCTGTCAGGGCTGCCGTTGTCATCGGCTGCCCGGTCAATCCGCAAGACGTCCGCCCCCATGTCCGCCAGCATCATGCAGGCAAACGGTCCGGGTCCTATACCGGCGAACTCGACGATTCTGACCCCGTGCAGCGGCCCCATGATTTGCTGTCTCCCATTATATTTTCACCATCCGCAATCTCGGCCGGCCTGTGATCAGGTTGCGCAAACCACGGCCTTGCCAGACTGTTTCGAAACGTAAGACCTCGGTCATCGTTCAGTGGCTCTCCGATCACGAATCTCTCCGTGCTTGGCCGGGATGCCGGGCGCGTTGATGAAGTCTCCAATCATGACTTGCGCCTTGGTTTGCCGGAGTTTGCGCAGACACTAAGCGGCTCCCACTTCAACACGGCCATTGTCGAGCACCACCACGCCACGCTCCAAAGCCCTGGACCTGAAAGACACCTCGTCGCCGTCGAGCCACATCTCGGTGCGGATGGTTTCGCCCGGATAGACAGGGCTTGAAAACCGAAGCTTGAGCGACTTGAACAGGCTGGTGTCGTACTTGCAAAAGCTGCGCAGGACCGCGTGACCGGCAATGCCAAGCGTGCAAAGACCATGCAGGATCGGTGCTGTGAAACCGGCATCGGTGGCGACTGCCGGATCGGCATGGAGCGGATTTGGATCTCCAGACAGCCGGTAGAGCAGGGCCGACTGGGGCAGGGTGGGGAGATCGCAAACGGCGTCCGGCATGCGATCCGGAAGTGTGTGCGGTTTGGGTTGCGGACCCGGGTTGCCGCCAAAGCCGCCATTGCCCCTTGCAAATGTGGTTGAGGACAGCGTTGCCAGCTTGTTCCCCGTGGTCTTGTCGATCAGGTCCCGCTCGGAATAGATCAGGGCCCCCTTCTCGGCGCCCTTGTCCAGAATGTCCGTGATCCGCGTGCGGGCGGTGACTGTCGCGCTGGGCGGCAAGGGCTTGTGCAGGCGGATCGCCTGTTCGCCATGCAGGATCTTGTGCCAGTCAATCCCTGTCTCCGGGTTTCTGAACCAGAAGCCCGGTCCTGCCAGCACAACCGCCATGGTCGGGACGGCCTTGAAGCCCGCCTCTTCGAACACAAAAGGCAATTGCCCCTGATCTACGGGATCATGACCAAAACCGGTGCCCAGCGCATAGAGGATTGCATCCTTGACCGTATAGGTCTGTTCGACCTCCTCAAACGGCCAGGCCAGCAGTTTGTCCGGGTCGATCGTCATCAGACCGGATCCCAGCACAGCACGTCTGACGACCGTTCAAGCGGGACCAATGAGCTCGAAAAGGCGGGAAACGCATGTTCCAGAATGTCCTCAACGGTCCACCCGTCCGGCCGGGCCATGGCGCGCAGCGGCCGGGGCTGGTTAAACAGCATCACCTCGCTTCCCCGCGAGACAAAGATTTGCCCGGTGATGTCTTGGGCGGCATCGGACGCAAGAGCTGTTGCCAGCGGCGCCACCTTTGCCGGTGTCATGGTTTTGAAGCGTTCGACCCGCGCGCGGTCGGCTTCCGACTTGATCGGAATGGTGCCGATCAGGCGGCTCCAGGCAAACGGGCCGATGGCATTGGACGTCACATTGTAGCGCGCCATGTCGAGGGCGATCGAGCGGGACAGTCCGACCATGCCAAGCTTGGCCGCGGAATAATTGGCCTGCCCGAAATTGCCGATCAGCCCGGAGGTCGATGTCATGTGGATCATCCGGCCAGATTGCTGCTGCCGGAAAAGGGTTGCCGCTGCCCGGCTGATATTGAAAGCGCCCTTGAGGTGAACGGAAATCACCTGATCCCACTCCTCCTCGGTCATCTTGTGGAAGATCGCGTCCCGGACAATGCCAGCATTATTGACGATAATGTCGAGCTTGCCGAAGGTATCGACTGCTTGATCGACCATGCCTTGAGCCGCCTTGAAATCGGCAACGCTGTCGAAGTTGGCAACGGCCTCTCCTCCTGCCGCCTTGATCTCATTGACAGTTTCGGTTGCAGGCAGAGCATTTTCGCCTTCGCCGCCACCGGTTCCGCCCAGATCGTTGACCACAACGCGCGCGCCCTTCTTGGCCATCAAGAGGGCTATTTCCCGGCCGACGCCCCGGCCGGCACCTGTGACGATTGCGACTTTTCCATCCAGCAAGGCTGTTTCCGACATCCAATTTCCCCGGGCTTTTCTGGTTCTCGAGGCGCGCGAGCGCCATTGGCAAAATATAATGTATACGAATAATACGCTTGCGAATAATATTCAAGCTCTCTAGTATCCGGCCACACGCCCCCCCCCCCGA
>NZ_SMMF01000747.1:0-6690 GCF_009711355.1 Roseibium sp. RKSG952
GCGATTTGCCATCTGAAATGGCGCGCTACAAGAGAGGGCTGTTACGTGTGGGAGCTTTGAGTGCGAGCACTCCGCGACGGCACAAAAACACCAGTCTTTTTGATTTTGTTGGTCGGGCAGGCCGGATTTGAACCGACGACCCCTTCACCCCCAGTGAAGTGCGCTACCAGGCTGCGCTACTGCCCGAACGGCTCTTACCTAGCCGGTTCGGGGCATCGACGCAAGCAGGATGTTGCCAGTTTGTGATGGGTCCACAGCTGTTCGATCCGACTTTGGCTATGGATGCATCAAGCGCGGTTCAAAAGGCGTTTTTCGTATTATACAGCCGGAAAGGGGTCAGGAGCAGGATCTTGAAATCGAACAGGATTGACCAGTTCTCGATGTAGTAGACATCACAGGCAACCCGCTTCTGGATCTTTTCAGGTGTGTCGACTTGCCCGCGCCAACCGTTGACCTGGGCCCAGCCGGTGACGCCGGGCTTCACCTTGTGGCGGGCGAAATAACCGTCTACCACGTCGTCCCAGGTGATGTTGTCGGTATGGGCGTGGAGCACGTGCGGACGGGGGCCGACCAGAGAAAGCGATCCGCTCAAGACATTGAAAAGCTGAGGGAGTTCGTCGATCGAGCTTTTCCGGATAAAACGCCCGACCCTCGTCACCCTGCTATCTCCCTTGGTGACGGATCGGGTGCCGTCAGGGTCCGCCATTTCCTGGTAAAGCGAGCGGAATTTCAGGATTTCAATAACTTCGTTGTTGAAACCGAATCGCTTTTGCCGGAACAGAACCGGCCCCTTGCTGTCCAGTTTGATCGCAATCACCGTTCCCAGCATGAGCGGGCTCAGAACGACAAGGGCGAGGCTGCCGAAAAACAGATCGAAAATCCGTTTTGCAACAATGTCCCAGTCCGCAAGCGGTTTCTCGATGACGTCAACAAAGGGGATGGCGCCGATAAAGGATGTTCTGCGTTCGCGGAACCGGACCCTTTCGGTATGGGCAGATAGACGGATTTCAACCGGCAGGACCCAAAGCTTGCTGAGCAGTTGGACGATCCGCCGCTCTGCCCGCAGTGGAAGTGACACGATCAGCATGTCGATGCGGGCAAGCCGCGCAAATTCGACAAGAGCCGTCATGTTGCCGAGTTTCGGATATCCGGCGACAACCGGAGGAGAGCGGTCATTCGACCGGTCGTCAAATATGCCGCAAATTCGGATCCCGGCATTTGGCTGGCTTTCAAGGTCCCGGATCAGATCAGCGGCGGGTATTCCGCCGCCAACAATGATCGCGCGGCGTTCAAGGCGGCCATTTTGCATCCAATGCCGGACAAAGGCGTAAACCAGGCTGCGCGCGAGCAGCAACCCGATCAAGCCCGAGGCAAACCAACTGACTTGCCATGAGGTGGACAACATCTGATCCAACCCCGTCAGAACGCCGACTACTGAAAGCAACACAGACACAGCCGCCCAGCCCGCCAGAATACGGCCTTGCTGTGACAACAAGTTCCGCAAGACCGGCACCTGATAGCAATCCGCCACCTGAAAGGAAGCTAGGAAGGCGAGTGTTGCAAAAACCAGCGCCATCCCTTGCGCAACGTCAATGGAAACGGAAGCCGGTGAGGTTGCGATCAGGGACCCGATACCGGTTGTGAAAACGATCAGAAGGTCTGTGAAGCGCACGGCACCTTTCAGAACCGGAACCGATATCGCATTGTCGGCAAGTTGTGCGGCAATTTTCAACGCCTCCGGGCTGAGCACGGTGCTTTCCGTTTTTGCCTCTTCGGCTGGCTCGGGGGTATTCGCAAGGTCTTGCGTGTTCGGACCCGTCCCGGACTTGGGATGCGCCACTTGCCGCAGCCCTTCCGACAGCCGCAAGCCCAAACCCCGGCCTTTTCCCGGGATCTTGGATATGCTGTTTGGGTCCCGCGTTTTCATAGGCTAACTCGCCAATTCAGTCCGATTGCAAATCGGCGGCACTATCGCCGGGAACTGTTTCCGAAGTGTTATTTGCAGCCTGATACGGGCAGCATTGTCCAATGCCCGGATCCCTGGGTTTCCTGTTCCTTCTGATAAGAACGAGTATCAGTGATAACTGTCGTTCAGGAAATTGTCAGTTGTAGTTACCGTTATGAAAAACATTGCTCACCGGAGTGAATACCAGATAAAGCATCAGGATTATCCATCAGAAAAGACCCTCCCGCTTAAAAAGGTGTCGCCGTGCTGAGAAAATCCGGGATCGAAACGCCTCTTCTGAGGATTTAACCGTCGATCTGGCGTGTGATGCCGCTGCCGGCGACATGCGCGTGCCAAAATATGTTCATCGTCACTGAAGCAGATCAGCATACAAACGAAGTGATAGCGGCTGCCGGAAAATTCAGCCGGCTTTCCGGCAAGCCGATGGACACAAGGGGCGAAAAATATCTTCTTTCGCTTCGGCAGAAGGTATGATCAGGTTCGTTTGTGCAGGTCTGCCCAGATCAGCTTTTTTGGCGCGACGGGCGTTCCATCCACCAGATGATGGCGCCAGCAGGGATCACCCAGGCCAGACCTGCAACCGCAAAATAGGTAAAGACAGCCCAGCCCGGAGCCGTTTGGAGGGTCATGTCGCCGATCACCATGGCAAAAAACGCGTAGCAAATGACAAACACGACGAGGGCAACCATGCCGATGAACTTGCGAAACGACGGGACCATTTGTGTTACCTGAACTCCGGATAGGGCCATTGGTTGTGGGCGGTCAAGTGTCGCAAACGGGGCGGTATCACTTGCCGATTTGCTCCAGCACCTATATCTGACCGGGTCACAGGTCAAACCCTCGATCAGGAAAAGCCAGCATTCTCATGTCGATTTCCGCGACCCACACGTCTGATGCAAAGCTCAAGTCCGAAGCCGAAATTGCCCGGGACCGGGCCTACATCCGATGGTGGCTCTATGGTGTTTGTCTGCTGATCCTCGCCATGGTGGTCGTGGGCGGGGCGACGCGGCTAACGGAATCCGGTTTGTCGATCACCGAGTGGAAGCCCATTCATGGTGCGATCCCGCCGCTGTCTCTTGCCGAATGGCAGGAGGAATTTGAAAAGTACCGCCAAATCCCGGAATACCAGCTGATCAACAAGGGGATGAGCCTTGAAGAGTTCAAGTTCATTTTCTGGTGGGAGTGGGGGCACAGATTGCTTGGCCGGTTTATCGGCGTTGCCTTCTTTGTTCCGCTGGCGATCTTCTGGATGCAGGGACGACTGGAACCCTTCCTGAAGCCCCGGCTGGTATTCGGCCTGTTTCTCGGAGGGCTTCAAGGGGCGGTTGGCTGGTGGATGGTAGCCTCCGGTCTCGTTGAACGCACCGATGTCAGCCAATACCGGCTCGCGACCCACCTGACCCTGGCTTTTTTCATCTTTGCCTATCTGTTCTGGATCGCCCGGCGTCTTGCGCCCAAGCAGGACACAGAACCGGTTGAACGCGACCGTCTGTTGCCGGTCGGATATCTGGTGCTTGCGCTTGTGTTTGTGCAGCTGTTTCTCGGCGGGCTGGTGGCGGGCCTGAATGCCGGATTCACCTACAACACGTGGCCCTTGATGGACGGGGATTTGGTGCCTTCCGGCTTGCTGAGCATCTCGCCGTGGTGGCTGAACTTCTTTGAAAACGTCCTGACTGTGCAGTTCCAGCACCGTGTTACAGCTTATCTGCTGGTGGCAGCCGGATTTTATCTCGTCTGGCGGACCTGCCGGGTCAGCTCCAGCAAGTCCGTCCGGCTGCCTGCCTTTCATCTCGGGGCCTTCATCTTTCTTCAGATGGTGATGGGGATCGTGACCCTGCTCGGGTTTGGAACTTTCACGGGGCAGGTGTCCATGCACCAGCTCGGAACTGCACTGTTTCATCAGGGGTTCGCTGTGTTCGTGCTTGCAGCTGCGGTTGATTACATCGCGTCGTTGAAAGGGCAGTATCCGATCCGGCAGCGGGCATGATGGCAGACTGGTCAAACGCCAGTGATCCAACGCAGAACGAAAAAAGCCCGCCAATCGGCGGGCTTTTTGTTCTTTTGCCGTGATTAATCGTTGGCAAGGGCCTGATCGAGATCGGCGATGATGTCCTCGACATCCTCAAGGCCGATCGAGACACGCACCACGTCCGGACCCGCACCTGCCACCGTTTTTTGGTCGTCCGACAATTGCCGGTGGGTGGTCGAGGCCGGGTGGATGATCAGGCTGCGGGTATCACCGATATTTGCAAGATGCGAGAATAGATCGGTGTTTGACACCAGACGCACGCCCGCGTCATAGCCGCCTTGAACGCCAAAGGTGAAAACAGCGCCTGCGCCCTTGGGCATGTATTTTTGCTGCAGGCTATGGTGCTTGTCGTCGGGAAGGCCGGCATAGGACACCCAGCTGACCTTGTCGTGACCGGCAAGATGCAAGGCGACCTTCTTGGCGTTGTCGCAGTGGCGCTGCATGCGCAGCGGCAGGGTTTCGAGGCCGGTCAGGATCATGAAGGCGTTGAACGGGGAAATGGCCGGACCGAGATCACGCAGGCCCAATACCCGGCAGGCAATGGCAAAGGCGAAATTGCCGAAGGTCTCGTGCAGAACAATGCCTTGATATTCCGGGCGCGGCTGGGACAGCATTGGAAAGCGGTCATCTGCGGACCAGTCGAAACTGCCGCCATCGACGATGATACCGCCCATGGAGTTGCCGTGACCGCCGATGAATTTGGTCAGGGAATGCACCACGATATCCGCGCCATGTTCGATCGGGCGGCAGAGATAGGGGGTCGCCATCGTGTTGTCGACGATCAGCGGGATACGCTTTGCCTTGGCAAGTGCGCTGATCGAACTCATGTCGGTGACGATGCCGCCCGGATTGGCCAGGCTTTCGATGAAGATGGCCTTGGTGTTTTCGTCGATCGCCGCCTCGAACGAATTGAGATCGTCGGGATCGGCCCATTTCACTTCCCAGCCGAAATTCTTGAACGAATGGTTCAGCTGATTGATCGACCCGCCATAAAGCTTGTTGGCAGCCACGATATTGTCGCCCGGCTGCATGACCGCGTGAAAGGCCAGGAGTTGTGCCGAGTGGCCGGATGCGACGGCCAGAGCCGCCGTGCCGCCTTCCAAAGCCGCGACGCGTTCTTCAAGAACAGCGGTCGTCGGGTTGCCGATACGGGTGTAGATGTTGCCGAATGCCTGTAGGCCGAACAGGGAGGCAGCGTGATCGACATCATCGAAAACGAAGGATGTCGTCTGATAGATCGGTGTCGCGCGGGCCCCCGTCGACGGATCTGGTTGTGCGCCCGCGTGGATCGCCAATGTTGAAAAACCGGGTACTCGCTCGCTCATGGATGCCCTCCACCATTTTTGCCGGCGGCAGTGTGGCTGAAGCCCGGAGCGAGGTCAAAGGCTCATGAGAGTGAAATCGCATGTTTTGAAGCGAAATCGGTTTATGGCGCATGAACAATCGGTTAGGGGCAAGTTGATGCATGCTTGCCGCGTGCTTTGGCAGGTTGGGCCGAGGCTATCCCCACCGCGTTTTTGACAGGCATGTTATGCTTCTGCGGCTCACTAACCGTACTGCGACGTATCTTGTTGCGTGCCACAAAAGTCGTGATGCCGGTAGCCGTCATCCGGTGCTGCTCACATAATGGTCAAGTCTGTTGTTGACGTGATCAACCGCAGCAGTCAGCTCAAACAAGGCCGGACGGCACCGTAGAGCAGGAGCAAGACGCCTGGATACGCATCACTCTTTCAAACGCGAGACCTTCTTTGCGAGCATACTTGCTGCGGATGTTACAGGCGGTCCCCAAGGGCAAGGTTTGGGTTGCTTTTTGTATGCGGTGGGGCAAGATTTCCGATCTGCATCATCAGGCCGCTTGTTCGATGGAGGAAGTATGCGCAACCGCATCGCGTTGTCAGTTCTGATCCTGCTTGCAGGTTGGGCATCAGACGCCGTTGCCGCTGAGCCGGTCCTCAAGGTCGGTACCGCCGGTGACTACAAACCGTTGACCTGGCAGGATCCGTTGACAGGCACATACGAGGGCAGGGCGATTGACCTGATCTCAACCTTTGCGAAGGACAAGGGCTACAGGATCCAATTCGTCAAGACGACATGGCCTGACCTGATGAAGGATCTGACGGACGGAGACTTTCAGGTCGCCGTTGGCGGCATTTCGTCTACGCCGGGCCGCGCCGAAAAGGCGCTAATGTCTCAGCCGGTTGCGCGTACGGGCAAAGTGGCCTTGGTCCGCTGCGGGGAGCAGGGCGATTATGAAAGCCTCAAGGAGATTGATCAGCCCAGCGTCCGGGTGGTCGAAAACAGGGGTGGGACAAATGAGAAGTTTGCACTCGCAAGATTGAAACACGCCATCCTGATCATTGTGCCCAATAACCAGATGCCGTTCGATTATCTGAAGCGCGACAAGGCCGATGTGATGTTCACCGATTCCATCGAGGCGGTGTATCTGGAGGATCAGAACAGCGGATTATGCGCCGTTTTTCCTGACAAGCCCTACACCCACTCCGACAAGGTTTTTCTATTCGCCAAGGACGAAACAGCCTTGCAGCAGGAATTTAACGGGTGGTTGGCTCATCGGAAGTAACCGGCGTGACGGGGGGTGGTGACCTCAAGCGCGAAGTGCAACACAACGTATGTTGCTCAATCTGAAGCGCTCTTTCACAGGGAAGCCTTTCAAGGCATAAAGTGCCTTGAAAGG
>NZ_SMMF01000254.1:0-439 GCF_009711355.1 Roseibium sp. RKSG952
TCGGAGTTTGGTTAGGATCAGTAAGGCGGTAAGCCCCCATAGCCCATCCAGTGCTCTACCCCCGGGAGAATACATCCGACGCTCTACCTAAATAGATTTCGCGGAGAACCAGCTATTTCCGAGTTTGATTGGCCTTTCACCCCTAGCCACAGCTCATCCCCGACTTTTTCAACAGGCGTGGGTTCGGTCCTCCAGTGCGTGTTACCGCACCTTCAACCTGGCCATGGCTAGATCACTCGGTTTCGGGTCTAATCCAACGAACTAAGGCGCCCTGTTCAGACTCGCTTTCGCTACGCCTACACCTACCGGCTTAAGCTTGCTCGTTAAATTAAGTCGCTGACCCATTATACAAAAGGTACGCTGTCACCCTTTCGGGCTCCAACTGTTTGTAGGCATCCGGTTTCAGGGTCTGTTTCACTCCCCTCGTCGGGGTGCTTTT
>NZ_SMMF01000838.1:0-14884 GCF_009711355.1 Roseibium sp. RKSG952
ACCGCCCTGAAAGGCGTTCCGTGAACACTCAATCTCCATCCCAAACAGATGATAGCGGGCAGAATTAGCATGTTTACCTGCACGGACCAGCAGGTATGCAGAGGTCTCATGTTATACTAACGGCTCGAATTGTTGATCCATTTGACTTGGTTTTCCGCGGGTTCGGCTAGGAGAGTTTCGAAGGGCGATGCGTGGCATCGTTCGAGAAGCTGGACGCTGTCCGAACCGGCGGAAAATCAGGCCTGCGGTGGGGTCAGGGCTTTTGTCAGGCGTCGCTACACCGCTCTCCCGGCCATAAAGCCGCGCTGCGCGATGCGCCTATCCGACAATTGCCTTGCTCCCATCAAAAGGGTCAATAATTTGGGCGGTTGGTGTTCTCTCTCAACTGCTGGCAAGGGCTGCCGCTGCGCGGGCGCGGTCCTCGATCCCGGTCCAGTCTTCGGCGGCAATCGCCTTGGCATCGGCGATCCAGGAGCCTCCAACGCAGAGCACGTTGGGCAGTTTAAGGTAATCGGGAGCCTTGTCCACGCTGACGCCGCCGGTCGGGCAGAATTTCGCAGCTGCAAGCGGGGAGGACAGGGATTTCAGATAGGCCGCGCCACCTGCCTGTTCTGCCGGAAAAAACTTCAGCCGCGTGTAACCGCGTTCCAGAAGTTCCATCACCTCCGAGGCCGTCGCAGCCCCCGGCAAGAGCGGAACCTTGTGCGTTTCTGCGGCATCCAGCAATGTGCCGGTCGCACCGGGCGAGACAATAAACTGCGCGCCAGCGGACACCGCCGCGTCATAGTGCTTTCCTGTCAAAACTGTCCCGGCCCCTGCGATCGCGCCTTCGACATGATCGTTGACGGCCTTGATGGCCTCAAGGGCATGCGGCGTGCGCAAGGTGATCTCGATTGCAGGCAAACCGCCGCGAACAAGCGCTTCGGCCATCGGTACGGCCCTTTTTCGGGTCCTCGATCACCAGAACCGGGATCACCGGGGCAGCCAGCAGGACGCGTTCGATTTGTTCAATATTCTGGGGCATCAAATGGTCTCTTGAAACAGTTTATCGGCCAAAGACATGGGCGCCGGTGTCGGCGCTGCCGACCACGTGGCGGAAGGCGGTGAACAGATCGCGGCCAACACCATCATGATGTGCGCTCATGTCCTGCGTAGCCGGTGTGCGGGCGGCAAACTCGGCCGCGTCGACGAGGACCTCCAGTTTGCCGGTGACGGCATCGACCCGGATCAGGTCGCCGTCCCTGATCTTTGCGATATCACCGCCGTCTGCGGCCTCGGGCGTCACATGGATTGCGGCCGGCACCTTGCCGGACGCGCCGGACATGCGGCCGTCGGTGATCAGGGCGACCTTGTGTCCGCGGTCCTGCAGGATCCCGAGTGACGGCGTGAGCTTGTGAAGCTCCGGCATGCCGCAGGCTTTCGGGCCCTGGAAGCGCACCACTGCCGCAATGTCACCGGTAAACTCCTTGTTGGAGAAGGCGGTCAGAAAATCGTCCTGCGAATGGAAAACACGGGCCGGGGCTTCGATGACATGGTGTTCCTTGGCGACAGCGGAGATCTTGATCACCGCCTTGCCGATGTTCCCGGTCAGCATTTTCAGGCCGCCATTGGGTTGAAACGCCTTGGAGAAGGGGGCGAGCACGGTTTCATCGCCGGAGGTCCCGGCAACCGGCCGCCGGACGACATTGCCGTCGCCGTCCAGTCCGGCCTCGACGGTGTAGCCGGAAAGATCCGTGCCGAAGACCGTGCGCACATCCTGATGCAGATAACCAGCCGACAACAATTCGCGGATCAGGAAGCCGAGACCGCCAGCTGCCTGGAAGTGGTTCACATCCGCCTTGCCATTCGGATAGACGCGTGCAAGCAGCGGCACCACGTCGGAGAGTTCGGAAATGTCGTCCCAGGTCAGCCTGATCCCGGCCGTGTTGGCCATGGCCACCAGATGCATGGTGTGATTGGTCGAGCCGCCGGTTGCATGCAGGCCGATGACGCCGTTGACGATGGCCTTTTCATTGATCATTTCGCCGACCGGTGTGAATTCGTTGCCAAGTGCGGTGATTGCCAGGGCGCGCTTGACCGCTTCCTTGGTTAGAGCATCGCGCAAGGGGGTGCCCGGATTGACGAAGGAGGCCCCCGGCATATGCAGGCCCATGATCTCCATCAGCATCTGGTTGGAATTGGCGGTGCCGTAAAAGGTGCAGGTCCCCGGCGAGTGATAGGCCTTGGATTCCGATTCAAGCAGTGCATCGCGGCCAACCTTGCCCTCGGCATAGAGCTGGCGGACCTTGGCTTTCTCGTCGTTGGAAATGCCGGTTGTCATGGGACCTGCGGGAATGAAGATCGCTGGCAGGTGGCCAAAGGACAGGGCGGAGATCACCAGACCCGGGACGATCTTGTCGCAGATGCCGAGAAACACGGCGGCGTCGAACATCTGGTGCGACAGGCCGACGGCCGCTGCCATGGCAATGACATCCCGGGAGAACAGAGACAGTTCCATGCCGTCCTGGCCCTGGGTGACGCCGTCGCACATGGCGGGAACGCCGCCCGCCACCTGCGCCACCGCACCGGCCTCATGGGCCGCCTGCCGGATCAGGTCCGGGTAGCGCTCATAGGGCTGATGAGCGGAAAGCATGTCGTTGAACGCGGTGATGATCCCGAGATTGGGCACCACATCGCCGGAGAGCGCGGCCTTGTCCGACAGGCCGCAGGCGGCAAAGCCATGGGCGAGATTACCGCAGGACAGGCGGGAACGGCGCGGGCCCTCTTCGGCTGCACGCGCGATACGTTCCAGATAGGCGGACCGGCTGTCATGACTGCGCCTGGCGATACGTTCGGTCACTTCACCGATGCGGGCTTGGATGGTCATGGGTTTGTCCTCGTCAGATGCCTCTCCTCCAGAGATGGAGCAGAAGCTGTTCCGGTCAAAACCGGCGGTGTCAGATCGTTGCGGTTCGATATTTCAATCGATTTAAATACCATGCATGACACCGGAATGGCATCAAGCATTGTTTCCTGTCAGAAACCCTCTTCGGCCCAGGTGCGCCCGTCGCGCTCGATCAGGGCGATAGAAGCCGAAGGCCCCCAGGTGCCTGCGGTATAGTTGCGCGGCATGTCCTTGGACGCATTCCAGGCTGCGAGGATCGGGTCGATCCAGGCCCAGGCCGCATCCACTTCGTCGCGGCGCATGAACAGGGTCTGGTTGCCACGGATCACGTCCATGATCAGCCGTTCATAAGCGTCCGGATTGCGGATCTTGAAAGCATCGGCAAAGCTCATGTCGAGCGGGACCTTGCGCAGGCGCATGCCACCGGGGCCCGGGTCCTTGATCATGATCTGCATCTGCACGCCTTCATCCGGCTGCAGGCGGATGATCAGCCGGTTGGCCGTGATCGAACCTGCTTCCTCGCTGAAGATGGAATGCGGGATCGGGCGGAACTGGACAACGATTTCCGAAACGCGTTTTGCCAGCCGCTTGCCGGTGCGCAGATAGAACGGAACGCCTGCCCACCGCCAATTCGCAATTTCCGCCTTCAGCGCCACGAAGGTTTCCGTGCTGCTGCCGTCATGGCCGAGTTCTTCCAGATAGCCCGGAACCGCGCCCCCCGCAGAGGCGCCAGCGGTATACTGGCCGCGGACAGTGAGCTTGTCCGCAGTGTTCTCGGTGATGGGGGCGAGCGCTTTCAAAACCTTGAGCTTCTCGTCGCGAACGCTGTCGGCGTTCATCGATTCAGGCGGTTCCATCGCGACCAGACACAGAAGCTGGAGCAGGTGGTTCTGGACCATGTCGCGCAGGGCTCCGGCCGTGTCGTAATAGCCGGCGCGGCCGCCGACCCCGAGGGATTCCGCAACCGTGATCTGGACATGGTCGATATGGGCCGCATTCCACAACGGTTCGAACAGGGCATTGGCAAAGCGCAAGGCCATCAGGTTCTGAACGGTTTCCTTGCCGAGATAATGGTCGATACGGAAGATCTGGTCTTCTGCGAACACCTTGCCGATCGTCGCGTTCAGGGTGCGCGCGGATGCACCGTCTTTCCCGATCGGCTTTTCGATCACGACCCGCGATTGCGCGTTGACCAGATCCGCCTTGCCGAGATGCTCGCAAATCGTTCCGAACAGGTCCGGCGCAACCGCGAGATAAAAGGCACGGATCACATCCGGGCGGTCGTCGAGAAGTTCCTTGAGGGCGTCAAAACCTTCTCCGCTTCCGACATCAATCTGGACATAGCGCAGCCGTGCCAGGAATTTGGACAGCTGATCCTCGTCAAGGTCGGACACGTGCTCATTCAACGCATCCTTCGCCCATTGGCGGTATTCGTTATCCGTGTAGGCCCGCCGGGAAGAGCAAATGATCCGCGCGTCTTCCGGCACCTGCCCGTCGTGAGCGCGGTGATAAAGCGCCGGGATCAGTTTCCGGTGCGCCAGATCCCCGGACGCGCCGAAAACCACCAGATCGAACAGTTCAACCTCAATCACCCGTGCCACCATGACATTCGGCCCTTAATTCCTGTAGTTTTGAAGGCGTTTTAAATCGATTTAATTCTGTTGTCAGCATTTATTCCGAGTGCGCCAGCAGCGAGGGCAGTTCGCTCTTGCGCGGAAGGTTCGCGCCACGGCGTGTACAGGTCAATGCCGAAGCCTCAATGGCGAAAGACACAAGCGCCCGAACGCGGGGTTCGTCAAGGCTGACGAGCGCGTCTCGTGTGGTTATCCCGGTTTCGGTCAGGCCATGAAGCAGGGCAGCCTGGAACGTGTCGCCGGCGCCGACCGTGTCGGCAACTGCGACCGGCTTGCCGTCGAACACGAAGCGGCCGGTCTTTGTGAAGACCTCTGCACCCTCTCCACCCCGTGTCACCACAACAAGCCCGGTCCCGCCGTCGAGCCACCCTTGGGCGATCTCATGCGCAGGCACGCCGGGTTCGATCAGGTCGAGATCTTCGTCGCTCACCTTGATCACGTCGGCCAGGCCGGACAAGGCATGGGTATTTTTGCGCCAGCGCTCCATGTCGCCGACAACGGTTGGGCGGATGTTGGGGTCGAAGGAAATCAGGCTGTGCTTCTTTTCGCGGGCGATCAGCTCTTTGAGAGCGGATGCGACCGGCTCCACCAATGCGGTGTATGAGCCTATGTGGATGAAGGAAAACGGCTCCGTGACCCTTGGCAGGTCGGCTTGTGTGACAAGACGGTCGGCCGCATTCTCGCCGTAAAACGTGTAGGAGGGTTGCCCAGATGCATCCCGGTTCACCACACTCAGCGTGGTCAAGGCGGGGCTGCGATGAACAAGCCCGGTTTTCACGCCTTCCTCACGCAGCTTCAAGACGAGTTTTTCACCCAGTGCATCAGTTGATATGCCGCCAAAAAATGCTGCCTCCGAACCGAGGCGTGTCAGGCCAACTGCGACATTGAACGGCGATCCGCCGATATGGGCTTCGAATTGGATCGGGTCTGCCGCGGGATCTCCGGCAAACATGTCATAAAGTGCTTCACCGCAAACGAGTATCATGAAGGGTCCAGTTTAGAGAACAACAAGAGGGCCGGTTCACCTCGTGAGCAGGCCCTCAGGGAAGAGCGTGGATTGATTGCCTCAAGCTGCCATGGAGTCGGGCGGTTCCATGGCGCCGGTCATGATGGCAACAGCGTCGGACATGGAAAACGCGTCCGGTTTGATCACGGTGGCGCGCTTGCCCAGCCGGTGGATGTGGATCCGGTCTGCGACTTCGAACACATGGGGCATATTGTGGCTGATCAGCACGATTGGAAGTCCCCGGGCGCGAACATCCTTGATCAGTTCAAGAACGCGCCGGCTTTCCTTGACCCCAAGCGCTGCCGTCGGCTCGTCCATGATCACGACTTTCGAGCCGAACGCTGCAGCCCGGGCGACCGCCACCCCCTGGCGCTGACCGCCGGACAGGGTTTCAACCGCCTGGTTGATGTTCTGGATCGTCAGAAGTCCCAGTTCGCTCAGCTTGTCCCGCGCGATCTTTTCCATCTGCCTGCGGTCCAGTTGCCGGAGCCACTTGCCCCGGAAACCCGTTTTCCGGATTTCCCGTCCCATGAACATGTTGTCGGTGATCGACAGGGCAGGGCACATGGCCAGCGTCTGGTAGACCGTTTCAATGCCTGCGTGACGGGCATCGTTGGGTGAAGTGAAATGTATCTTTTCGCCGTCCAGCCAGATCTCGCCGTCATCGGGCGTGACCGCTCCGCTCAGCGCCTTGATCAAGGTGGACTTGCCGGCACCGTTGTCGCCAATCACCGCAAGGATCTCGCCGGGATAGAGCTCGAAATCCGCATGGTCCATGGCCACGACCCGGCCGTAGCGCTTGACGAGGTTTTTTGCTTTCAGAACCGGTTCCATCAGACTGACACCTTTCTGATCCATTGGTCGACGGCCACGGCGGCGATGATCAGCAGGCCGATCAGCAAGTATGTCCATTGCGCATCAGCGCCGAGAAGACGCAGGCCGAGTGTGAAAACGCCGACGATCAGCGCACCGAACAGGGTGCCGAGAATGGAGCCTCGTCCGCCGAACAGGGAAATGCCGCCAATTACCACCGCAGTGATGGATTCGATGTTGGCCAGTTGCCCGGAGGTCGGAGACACCGAGCCGATTCGCCCGATCAGGGCCCAGCCGGCAAAGGCGCAGATCAGTCCCGACAACATGTAGACGGAGATCAGGGTTCGCTTGACCTGAACACCTGAAAGCTGTGCGGCTTCAGGGTCGTCGCCAACAGCGTAGACATGGCGTCCCCAGGCGGTTTGGCGCAGGCAATAGGCGAGCACCAGCACCAGAGCGACCATGAAAATCACCCCATAGGTGAAGATAGCGCCGCCGACACTCACCTTGTTTCCGAAGAACTGCAACAGCGGCGCCATTTCGGCAATGTCCTGGGACCGGATTGTTTCGTTGGCCGAATAGAGAAAGTTTGCAGCCAATATGATCTGCCACATGCCCAACGTGACAATAAAGGGCGGCAGTTTGACCACCGCGATCAGAAAGCCGTTGATGTAACCGCACAAGGTTCCGCAGGCGAGCCCGAACAGGACGGCGATTTCGGGCGGCAATCCGTAGCGGAAGGTGAATTGCCCCATCACCACCGACGACAGCACCATGATTGCGCCAACGGACAGGTCAATTCCGGCTGTCAGGATGACCACACTTTGCGCCGCCGCCACAATCCCGACGATCTGGACCTGCTGCAGGATCAGGGTCAGGGCGAAGGGAGAAAAGAATTTCGACCCGAGCAGAATTCCGAAAATGGCGATGGACAGGATAAGGACGATCAGCGGCACCAGGGACGGGGTCTGGTGCAATGCATGCTGGAGTTTGTGAACGAAACCGTGATGGTGGTCTTCGAATTCTGCGACCGCTTGCGGGCTTTTCGCAACTGCGGCCTCGAAATCCGAGGGCCCGCGCGTCGTGCTGTTTTTCGAGGCCATGCCCCTGCCTCCCTAGGTGTCTTGTATGGGGGGAGCGGTGCTCACCCCCAATTTGCAATACCGAATGAACGGAGTGATCAACCCCAGCAGAGGTTCATGCCCTCGGCCGTATCAATCGATGGCACGCCTTCAGCCGGCTTGTCGGTCACAAGGGCAACGCCGGTGTCGAAAAAGTCCTTGCCTTCTGTCGGCTGCGGCTTGGTGCCGTCCTGAGCGTATTGCGCGATGGCCTCGATACCCAGGGATGCCATCAGCAAAGGATACTGCTGCGAAGTCGCGCCGATCACGCCGTCCTTGACGTTCTGAACGCCCGGGCAACCGCCATCGACAGACACGATGAGCACATCGTTTTCACGGCCGATGGCCTTGAGGGCTTCATAGGCCCCGGCGGCTGCCGGTTCGTTGATGGTGTAGACGACATTGATCATCGGATCACTGGCGAGGAGATTTTCCATGGCCCGGCGGCCGCCTTCCTCATTGCCCGCGGTGACGTCATTGCCAACAATGCGCGGGTCGGTTTCGTCACCCCACTTGTTCGGGTCTTCGAGGTCGATACCGAACCCTTGCAGGAAGCCCTGGTCGCGCAAAACACCAACTGTCGGCTGGCTGACGGCAAGGTCGAGCATGGCGATCTTGGCATTGTCCGCGTCGCCGCCAAGGGTGGCCGCAGCCCATTGGCCAATCAGCTCACCGGCCAGAAAATTGTCCGTGGCGAAAGTGGCGTCGGCGGAGTCGATCGGATTGAGAGGGGTGTCGAGCGCGATCACCAAGAGGCCATTGTCGCGGGCCTGTTGCACCGCCGGAACGATGGACGAGGTGTCGGACGCGGTCAAGAGAATGCCCTTCGCGCCATCGGCAATGCAGGTCTCAATGGCGGCAACCTGTGTCTCGTGATCGCCGTCAACCTTGCCTGCGAAAGACTTCAGGTCGATGCCGAGTTCGTTCGCCTTGGCCGTCGCGCCTTCCTTCATCTTGACGAAGAACGGGTTGGTATCCGTTTTCGTGATCAGGCAAGCCGTGACGTCTTCCGCCATCGCGGGCGTTGCCGCCATTGCCGCGAGAACGGATGCGGTTCCAAGCAATTTCCGGATCATTCTCTTTCCTCCCTGGCCTGGTTTGGACTGTGGGCGGGTCCGGAGCTGCCAGTTGCTCCGGCCGCGCTCTTCGGGCCGGTTACGCTGCACCCTCCTCATGGACAGCGGCTCCGGCAGAGCCATGCACCTTGCCACCTGTCAGTATGGTGGCGCGTGGCGAGAAGTTGAAAAACAGGGGCAGTGTGGCCGCGCCGATTGCACCGGCATCCTGGCTGAAACTCCCCGTCAGGATATCAGGCGTGTCCCGGGCTTCCGGGGCAGCCTCTTCAAGCGCGGTTTTCAGTTTCTGGCTGAGATCCCTCAGAAACCCGCCATCCAGGTCGGAATCGATCACCAGAACCGGCAGGTCGATAAGCGCATGGGCTGCCCGCATGGTCGGCGTCAGCGCGTCGATGCAGTCGTCGATCCACTCGTCGACCTCCGGGCGGTCATCGTCGTAGGCGGCCTGCAAATCAAGGCGCGAGAGCGATGAAAAGTTTTCGGGGTCGAGATGGCGGGCAAGGGAAACCAGAGAGACCCGGGACAAGAGAATGTCCCAAGGTTTCTTTTTTTCCGGAGCCGTGCTCAGTTTGCCGTGCTGAACCGGCATCATGGCGACATCGCCGGCATTTCCGGTCACGCCTCGCACCACGTCCCCGTTCAACACCAGCCCGCCGCCGATCGCAGGCCCGAGGAACAGATAAAGGAAATCGTCGTTGTGACGGCCATGGCCGTAAAACAGTTCCGCGACCGCCGCAGCTGTTCCGTCGTTTTCCCGGAACGTCGGCAGGCCGCATCGCGCCGCGAGGTCCGGCTCGGGGTCGTAATCGTCCCATTTCATGAAATTTGCAGGTGGAAGCCCGAGGTCATGCAGCCACGCACCCAGATTGAACGGCTGGGCAATGCCGATCCCGGCAATGCGGTTCTGTTCCTCTGGATCCAGCAGGGTCTTGAGCCCGTCAAGGTCCTTTTCGATGATGTCCAGGGCCTGGTCGGGAGGCGGCAAGATCATGTCATGCGCCCGGCGGCCAATCACCTTGCCCTCGAAATCGATCAAAACGGTTTCAAGGCTTGTCCGGTCGATGCGGACACCGAAGCTGAAGGCTCCGCGTGGTGCGAGTTTCAAAAGGGTCGCCGGCTGCCCTCTGCCGCCATCATGGCGCTTTCCGGTTTCGATGATCAGGCCATCGTCGATCATTGCCTGAATGATCCCGCCGATTGCGGCATTCGTCAGCTTTGCCGAGCGTGCGAGATCGGCTTTCGAGGCAACGCCTGCCTTGCGCAGCATCTGGAGCACAATGCGCTCATTGTACCGGCGCAACTGAGCCGAATTTGATCCGCGTGCGCTGTGTCCTGCATCAACCACCTCTAGCCCTCCCAAGCTGTCCGGCGCGGCGTTCCGGCAGATTTGCTGCCCTTCACGATTAATTATTCGTGGTTTAATAATTAATCGAAGACACGTTCCTGTCAAAGGAAAATGATGCTGCGCCGCAGCAGACGTGCCATTTTCGGCAAAAAGTCAAAACATTACAGATGATTAGAATTAATCATCGTGGAATTACCCAAAGTCAGGTTTTCACACATGACACGCAGATGCAACTTGAAAGGAATTCACAATATCAGCTGGCGTTGTCTTTGCCTGAAATTATCTTTTTGTGACTGTCCTGCAGCCGGTGCACGCCGGATAATTTGCGTGCATACACAAACGCGGTAATGCCAAGTTGCGCGGACAAGTGATATCGATGCAACTTGGATTTGAAGGGCTGCAAAACGGCGCAGCCCAAAAACAAGAACAGGAGCCGGACATGATTGAAAGCCTGCATGGTGTTGAGTTTCTTGAGCGGGCCATTGCGGCCGGAGCCGGCGAAACAAAAGCCGATCTGGTCATTAAGGATGCCCGGCTTTTCAGTGTTGTCGACGGCTCGACTGTTGAAACCGATATTGCCATTGTCGGCGACCGGATTGTGGGGACCCATGCGGTTTATGCTGGCGAAACGGAAATCGCGGCCGGCGGACGGGTTGTCGTGCCCGGCTTCATCGACACGCATTTGCATATCGAAAGTTCGCTTGTCACCCCCTTTGAGTTCGACCGCTGCGTTCTGCCTCATGGCGTGACCACTGTCATTTGCGACCCGCACGAGATAGCCAATGTTCTCGGGCAGGAGGGGATCCGCTATTTTCTGGAGTGTTCCGAACGGACGCTGATGGATGTGCGGGTCAACCTGTCATCCTGTGTGCCTGCAACCCGGTTCGAGACCGCCGGGGCCTGTCTTGAAATTGCCGACCTCCTGCCGTTCCGGGATCACCCACAGGTGATCGGTCTGGCCGAGTTCATGAATTTTCCGGGTGTGATCCACTGTGATCCGTCGGTGCTTGCAAAGCTCGCGGCGTTTCAGGACGGTCATATCGACGGCCATGCGCCGCTTCTGTCCGGTTTGGCGCTGAATGCCTATCTGTCAGCCAGGATCAGAACGGATCATGAGGCAACCACTGCCGGCGAAGCGCTCGAAAAGCTTGCAAAAGGCATGACGATCCTGATCCGGGAGGGATCTGTGTCGAAGGATCTGGATGCGCTGGCGCCGATCCTGCAGCCGGATGTGTCCGCGTTTGTGGCGCTGTGCACCGACGACCGCAATCCGCTCGATATTGCCGAAGAGGGTCATATCGACAGCATGATCCGGCGGCTGATTGCAAAGGGCGCGCGTCCGCTCGACGTCTACAGGGCTGCGAGCTGGTCGGCCGCAATTGCCTTCGGGCTCAAGGATCGCGGGCAAATTGCACCGGGCTGGCGGGCCGATCTTGTCCTTCTGGATGATTTTGAGGACTGCCGGGTGGGCGATGTGATCACCGGTGGCCGTCTGGTCACCGAAGCTGCCTTCAAGTCCCGCGGCACAGTCCCGCCGGTGGGCCTCGACAGTGTCAAGGCACCCGGCGTGACTGCGCAAAGCTTCAAGGTGCCTGCCCGGAACTGGGAAAGCCGGGTCATTGGCGTGGTGTCGGGCCGGATTATCACGGAAGACCTGTCCAAATCGGTCCCTGTCTCGGATGGCGAGGCCCGGATCGACACAGGCCAGGATGTTTTGAAAGTCGCGGTTGTCGAGCGTCACAAGATGACCGGCAACATCGGCACGGCCTTTGTGTCCGGGTTCGGCATGAAACAGGGCGCAATCGCATCTTCGGTTGGTCACGACAGTCACAACATTTGTGTGGTCGGAGCGGATGAGCGCTCCATGGCGGCGGCCGTCAATCGGGTGATCGCGTTGAAAGGCGGGTTCGTTGTTGCGAATGGCGAAGAGATCAAGGCAGAACTGGCCCTGCCGCTGGCCGGTCTCATGAGCCTGGAGCCGTTCGAGCATGTCCATGACGCGCTTGAGGCCCTTCGTCTTGAAGCCAAGCGTCTCGGCTGCACGTTGCCGGAGCCGTTCCTGCAGGTCGCCTTCCTGCCATTGCCGGTGATCCCGCATCTGAAAATCACCGATCTGGGCCTGTTCGACGTCAATGCGTTCGAACTGGTAGACCCGGCCGCATGATCCTGACCCTTGCCGTTTCCGGTTACAGATCGCTCCGGGAGGTGGTGTTGCCGCTGGAGCGCATCACCGTGATTACGGGTGCCAATGGCAGCGGCAAGTCGAGCCTGTACCGGTCCATCCGTCTGCTGGCGGAAATCGCGCAAGGGCGGGCAATCGCCTCGCTCGCCCGCGAGGGCGGCTTGCCGTCAACGCTCTGGGCCGGTCCGGAACAGTTTTCGCGCGCCATGAAATCGGAAGATCTCCCGGTTCAGGGCACGCGCCGGACGAGTGTGGTCAGTCTGAAGCTCGGCTTTGCCGACGAGGACTACGGCTATGCCATCGATCTGGGGCTACCGGTTGCCGACGGAACGTCATTCTTTAATGCGGACCCCGAAATCAAGGCGGAGGCGCTTTGGGCGGGGGAGGCCTTGTCGCGTGCGAACGAGATTGCCGGACGTCATGGCCCCACGGTTCAGGTCTTGAACGACCGTGGGCGCCGGGTTCCTGTCGTGACGGACCTGGCGCGTTTCGACAGCATGATGACCCATGCAGCGGATCCGAAGGACGGGCTGGAACTGCTGGTGATGCGCGAGCGTATGCGGGCCTGGCGATTTTATGATCATTTCCGCACCGATGCCGATGCGCCGGCAAGAGCGCCAAAAATCGGAACGCGAACACCTGTTCTGGCATCGGACGGGACGGATCTGGCTGCGGCCTTGCGCACGATCATGGAAATCGGCGATCCGGGGGCGCTGCAAGACGCTGTCGATGATGCCTTTCCGGGATCCCGTCTCGAGATCCTCGTCAATGATGGCTATTTCGAAGTGGTGATGCATCAGCACGGGCTGTTGCGGCCCTTGCGAACGGCTGAACTTTCCGACGGAACCTTGCGGTATCTGCTTCTGATCGCCGCCTTGTTGTCGCCGCGGCCCGCGCCGCTTCTGGTGCTGAACGAGCCGGAAACCAGCTTGCATCCCGCCCTCCTGGAGCCACTCGCCCGATTGATCCTGAAGGCCGGCGAGCGTGCTCAGGTCATCGTGGTTTCGCATGCCGCGGCCCTGATTTCGGCTCTTCAGACAGATGCGGCCTGTGCGCGCTACGAGTTGCGGAAGGAGCTCGGGGAGACCGTTGTCGACGGGGCTGAGGCGCCCAAATGGACTTGGCCGAAACGGTCGTGATTTGCCGTGTTGCCGCCGGTCTGGCACACTGGACAATCAGACACCGATACTAAACGAAAGACAAATACGGTGATCCGTTGATCTTTCAGTGGTTGCAACCTATCGTCGAAAATACGGCGTTGGGCACATTTTTTGGATGGGGTGTCGTTACGTCGTGAGTTGACGTTCACGGAACCATGTGGCCATGTCGATGCAAAGACCGGGAACGGTCGCGCCGGGTGACAAGGCGGTACGCAGGCGAGGAAGCGTTCGGGTCTTTGGTATTATGACCCGGCGTTTAGGAATGCGTTGCTGAGGCACTCGAGCGTTTCAACTAGATGAGCGTTGGAGTTCGCCAATGACGACTGCGGAGGAGTGGAACGCGGCATTCACAGCCCGTCCCGTGCACGAGTATCTTGACAACACGGTCGCCGCCTTTGGCAATCGGCCGGCCGCTGATTTCATGGGCCGGGTCTGGACCTACAAGGAACTCGGTGCGATGGTCGACCAGACCGCCGCCGGCTTGAAGGCAATGGGTGTCAAACCCGGTGTCCATGTTGGTCTTTGCCTGCCGAACACGCCTTACTACACGGTGTTTTATTTCGCCATTCTGAAGCTCGGCGCCACGGTGGTGAACTTCAATCCGCTTTATGTGGAGCGCGAACTGGCGTTTCAGGCGCGTGATGCGGATGTCCGCATTATGGTGACGATGGATCTCAAGGTCATTTATGACAAGGTCGAGCAGGTCCGTCAGGAAAAGATCCTGGACAAGATCATCGTCTGCCCGATGGCCGGAATCCTGCCAACGGTCAAGAAGGTTCTCTTCAGCCTGCTGAAGCGCAAGGAAGTCGCCGATATACCGAATGACAGTGCGCATATCCGGTTTGCCGATTTGCAGAAGCATGGCAGAACGGTCAGTGCGCCCAGCATCGACATCGAGGAAGACATCGCGGTCATTCAGTATACCGGCGGCACGACCGGTGTTCCGAAAGGGGCCATGCTGACCCACCGCAATCTGTCGGCCAATATCGAGCAGATGAAGGCCATCTTTTTCGAGGCGGAGCCCGGCAAGGAAAAGGTCTTGTGCGTCATTCCGTTCTTCCACGTCTTCGCGATGACGGTGGGCCAGAACCTTGCGGTTGTCTTGGGCGCTGAAATGGTCATGCAGCCGCGCTTCGAACTGAAGGACGTTCTTGCAGGCGTGGCCCGCAAGAAGGTGACCTTGTTCCCGGGCGTGCCGACGATCTTTACGGCGATCAACAACTCGCCCCTGATCAAGAATTACGACCTGACCAGCATCAAGCTTTGTCTCTCCGGAGGCGCACCGCTGCCGGTGGAGGTCAAGGAGAACTTCGAGAAGCTGTCCGGCTGTATTCTCGCCGAAGGCTATGGCCTGACCGAAACTTCGCCCTGCGCGTGCGCCAACCCGCTCAGCCGGGACAGCCGGGCCGGGTCGATCGGCCGGCCGGTCCCGGGCACCGAGGTCCGCTTTGTCAGCATCGAGGACCGCAAGACCGAAGTGCCGAAAGGCGAAAAGGGCGAGCTTTTGCTCCATGGTCCGCAGGTCATGAAGGGCTACTGGAAGCGGGACGACGCGACACAGGACACGATCGAGCCGGACGGATATCTCCACACCGGCGATGTCGGTTATCAGGACGCGGACGGCTTCATCTATCTGGTCGACCGCATCAAGGACCTGATCCTG
>NZ_SMMF01000814.1:0-11795 GCF_009711355.1 Roseibium sp. RKSG952
CCCCCCCCTGCAGCCAAACCTAACAACTTGGTAATGCTCAGTAGGGTTGACCGGGTCGATACTTTGGAAACGCAGTTTTTTCTCTCATCTCTTCACGATGAACATTTTTTAATTTGGGGTAATGGGCTGGCCGGAACTATATCCATGCTTGATACATATGCATAAATAACAGTGAAGTTTATAGCAATTAAGTATTCTCTTCTCCAGGAGCCAATTCAAGCGGGACGTCTTTCGTTCTGCCTGGCCCGCATTCAGTCTGCGAAACGCATATCGAGACCTCAGCAATGAACATGCACGAAACCCGCAATGCCACCCTTGGAAGTCTCCTTCTGGCAAGGGCCTCTTTGAAGCCGACGAAAATTGCGTATCGGTTTTCAAGTTTCCATGATGAGAATTCTATTGAATACGAAGATATAACGTATTTTGACTTGGCGCAGCGCTCGAAATCTGTGGCTGTAACACTGTTGAAAACGTGCACTCCAGGCGATCGCGCATTAATTCTGTGCCCTCCAGGCCTCGACTACATAAGTGCATTTCTTGGGTGTCAATTGGCTGGAGTTGTGGCTGTTCCCGCCTATCCGCCGAGAAACAACAAGCATATGGAACGGCTTGAGACCATTCTTTCAGACGCGGGTTCAAATACGGTTTTGTGCCGGACGGAGCAGTTCGAAAAGCTTGAGGAGTGGTCGACAGAAAAGCGTCCTCTGATTTTTCACAAAGTCGATGAGATCCCGGCCGGTCGGGCGCATGAGTGGGTTTCGTCCGACTATGACCAAGATACGATCGCTTTCCTTCAATACACATCGGGCACGACCGGATCGCCGAAGGGGGTCATGGTTCAGCAGAAACAAGTGATCGAAAATGTTTCGCAGATCCATCGGATTTTCGGCTTTGATCCAGGAGCTGTTGTCGGGGAAGAAGACACAATTTGCAGCTGGTTGCCGCCCTATCATGACATGGGGTTGGTCGGCACGATTCTTTATCCGTTATATGCCGGCATGACCGCGTATCTGATGACGCCTGCGAATTTCGTCAAGAAGCCGAAATCCTGGCTGAAAGTCATATCTGATCAACGGGTTAGCTTGGCCATGGCACCCAATTTCGCATGGCAATTGTGTTGTGATGAGATTTCCGATGATGACGCTGCAACGCTTGATTTGTCATGCCTGCGCCATGCTTTGAATGGTGCCGAGCCGGTCAGATATGAAACGCTTGATGCTTTCGCCCGGAAGTTTGCGCATGCAAGCTTTGATCCAGGGGCCTTTCGCGCAGTCTACGGGATGGCGGAAACCGTTCTCTTGACCGCCGGGCAGCCGATTGACAGCTCTTCCCTGCTAGCGCCTTGGCAGCGCTGGTGTGAAGACCAGAAACAATTCGCGGATAAGCTTGAAGTACCTGAAAAACTTGATTTTACTTCCGATCAGGAAGCGCGATCAGGACGCAAGATCGTGTCCAATGGCTACATGATGAGCGGCCATGATCTTGTTGTGGTCGATCCCGAAACACTGGCGCCGAAACCGGATGGCGATGTCGGTGAAATACTGGTGAGGGGACCTTCGATTGCCGCTGGGTATTGGAACAAGCCTGACCTGACCCGCGAGATTTTTCAGGCTGAGGTCAAGGGGGACACAAGCGGCCGTGGCTGGCTCCGGACCGGCGACCTTGGTGCTGTGGTTGAAGGGCATCTTTATGTTCTGGGGCGGCGTAAGGAAATGGTCATTATACGTGGCCAGAACTACTACGCCATAGATCTGGAAATCACCGCCAACAATTGTACGGACATGCTCGGGCATGACCGCACGATAGCGTTTGGCGTCGAGCGCAGTGGCACAGAACAGCTGGTCCTGGTGCATGAGTTGAGCCGGCATTCCCTACGCCGTTTCAATCCAAATGAGCTGGCGCATGCAATACGCCGTGCAGTTCTGGATGAACATGAAATCGAAGTTTCCTGCGTGGTGTTCATCCGCCCGGCATCCTTGCCGCGGACGACATCCGGAAAATTGCAGAGAAACAAGGCGCGCGCGGCCTTCATTGAAGGGGGCTTGAGTGAAGTCGCAAGATGGGAAGGATTTGCCGATATCTCAATTCTTGCAGACGCCACTCTGGCACAAAGGTTTGCAGGAGCAGACAAATCTTCCAAATTGCCAAGTGTTGCGGATGTGGAAGGCCACTTGCGCGGTATGTCCGATGTGGTTGATGCCAACGCTTTGTGGCTGCTGAAAACCGACGGCAGCGTTGTCTTGCGAGCCGCAGCCGTCAGAAACCCTCGCGCAACTGCTGTGACCGGGCGCGCGGTTGAGGGGGATGGCCGGATGAAATTCGGTCTCTTCTTCTTTGGTTCGGATGATCCGGAAGCTGGTGAAGAAACCCGTTATGATCTTCTGCTGAAGGCGGCCGAACTGGCCGACGACGCGGGTCTTGAGGCGGTGTGGACGCCGGAGCGTCACTTTGGCCAATTTGGCGGTCAGTATCCAAGCCCGGTTGCGACAAGTGCCGCGCTGGCAGCGCGCACAAAACGGATTTCCATTCGGGCGGGCAGTGTGGTCTTGCCTTTGCACCATCCAGTACGCGTGGCCGAGGACTGGGCGGTAATCGACAATTTGTCAGGTGGTCGGGTGGGGATGTCCATCGCATCCGGGTGGCATGCACGCGATTTCATTCTGATGCCGGGCACGTTCGAAGCGCGCAAAGACCTTATGATGGAAAACCTTCAGAAACTGCGCGCTTTGTGGCGCGGGGAGGAGGTATCGTTCTCCAACGGATCGGAATTATTTCCGATCCGTATCCGGCCCTTGCCGGTTCAGGACGACATTCCGATCTGGGTCACGGCTGCGACCAACGAACAGACATTTCGCGAAGCTGGAAGCAATCAACTGAATGTTTTGACCTTCTTGGCGCAAGCTTCGCCGGAAGCGCTCGCGGACAAGATCGATGTCTATCTGAAGGCTTTTTCAGAAGCCAGGAAGGCGCAAGATCCAGGCAAGGCGCCAAATGTTTCCGTTTTGGTGCATACGTTCCTGGCCAAGTCGAACCAAGAGGCCCGGTCCCGTGTCGAAGCGCCCATGGCCCGCTATGTCGCGCAGGCAACCGATTTGGTCCGTTCGTCCAAGTTTGGCGACTACAAAAAGATGGAGAGCGAAGGCGCGATCAATCAGTCGCTGATCGATATTGCCGTTTCGAACTTCCTGGATACGCGTGGTCTGTTTGGTTCTCCGAAAGAAAACCTTGAGCGGGCGAGATATTGGAGAAACCTCGGGATCTCGGAGTTGGCCTGTCTGGTCGATTTTGGGCTGCCTGCAGATCTGGTTCTTGAACACTTGTCCTACTTGTTCGAGCTTGATCAGCTATGCAGAAAGGACGTGGCCACCCAACCTTTAAAAGAAGACCGCTTTGCATTTGAAGCCAGGGCAAAAAGCCTTCTGAATACCCAATATCCGCACCTGGCAGATCTGATCGCGGTAGAAGCGACAGATCCGGAGGCCTTGGGAAACCATGCGATCCTGCTGAAAGTGGCAGGGCAGGCTGTCTGCGCGGGAGAAGCACCGGTTGAAGAGCTGGAAACGCTGATCGCAGCTGCATTTGCGGACGTCCTAGGGCGTGGTCCGGTTTCCCGGGACACAGATTTCTTTCAGGAAGGCGGCAACTCTCTGCATGTGGCACGTTTGGCTGGGCGATTGCAGGATACGACCGGATACGTGGTGCCGTTGCAGCTTGTATTTGAACATCCGACGGTCCGGAAACTGGCAATCGCTCTCAGGAAGGCCGATACGACATCAATTGTTCCAATTGAACAGGTTGACCGTTCGAAACCAATTCCCCAGTCCTTCCAGCAAAGCAGTTTGTGGTTCCTCGATCGTCTGGATAGCAGGGCCGGTGTTGCCTACAACGAAATTCACGCGTTCGACTTGAATGGTGCGCTGAATATAGACGCACTCCGTAGAGCAGTAGGCAGATTGGTGGAGAGGCACGACAGCCTTAGAACGTGTTTTGACGAAGAGGCTGATGTTCCCGTCCAGATCATTTGTGATCCGGAGAAACCCAATGTGCGATTGGTGTGTGAGGATGCTTCAAATCTGTCACCGTCCGATCTCAAGCTACGGATCGCGGAACTGAGAGGGGTTTCCTTTGATTTGAAATCAGGACCTCTCTTCATTGTTCATTTGTTGCAGCGTTCCGAGTCCGAATACATTCTGCTTTTTGGCGGTCACCATACGGTTCGGGATGGTTGGAGCGATGCGTTGCTCCTGGAGGACTTGAACAAACTGTACGAAGAAGAATGCGGGGTAGCAAAAGCCGAGTTGCCACATCTCTCTCTGCAATACGCAGACTTTGCCGCATGGCAGCGAAATGTCCTGAGTGAGGAGAAACTCAAGGATGAGATTTCCTGGTGGAAGACTACACTTACCGGGCTTCCACAGGCGATCCAGCTACCTTTTGATCGGCCGCGGCCAGCCGTGATGGATTATTCAGGCAGTAAAGTCCCAGTCGCACTAGACAAAATTTCTACCAATAAACTCAATGAGCTAGCCCGGCAAAACAAGGCGACCTTGTTCATTGCTCTGGAGGCTGCATTTGCCTCGCTTTTGGCTCGCCTTGGAGCTGGCGAGGATTTTGCGATCGGTACTGCGGTTGCAGGACGTCCGCGCAAGGAACTGGAAAACGTGTGCGGATCGTTTGTCAACACCTTGGCTTTGAGAAACCATGTCGAATTACAGAATTCGTTTGAGGAACAGCTCAAAAAGACGAGCCAGACTGTTTTGGCTGCTTTCGATCACTCCATGGTACCGTTTGATGCTGTAGTTGAAGCCGTCGCGCCGGAACGCTCTCTCAGGCATGCGCCATTGGTGCAGGTCTGGTTAATGTTGCATAATACACCCGTTCAACTGGAGCACATAAAGCTTGGTCGGGCGACAGGTAGACTTCTCGATGAAGTGGACATTGACTTCGCGAAGTTCGAACTCTCAATGCAACTTTTCGAATCCGGAGAAGGTATTTCTGGATACTTGCAATACTCCCGTCAGGTTTTTGATCGTTCTACAGCTAAACGTATAGCTAAAATGTTTATGCGGCTTCTAGAAAGTGTAGCAGACAGCCCTCAAACTCGATTGTGTGAAATTCCAATTCTGGACAAGAAGGAAACAAACAAAATTACGGGACCCTTCCTTGACTGTAAAGTCATGAGGGAAAAGACAGCAATCGAGTTATTTGAAACTCATGTGATCCGCCGCCCCGATGCGACAGCTGTAATTGACGGTGATCGTAAAATAACCTACGCCGAATTGGACGCTGAGTCCAACCGGTTGGCGAGATACTTGATCAGTAAAGGAATTGGTGCCGAAAAACGAGTTGGGGTTTGCCTCGAAAGGTCCCTTGAACTGGTTGTATCGGTGTTGGCAATCTTCAAAGTAGGTGGGGCTTATCTTCCTTTAGACCTTGCGTCACCTGAAAAAAGGTTGGCCTTTGTCTTGGCAGATGCGGAAGCCAAGCTTGTGCTTACGACAGCAGATCATTTGGGTAGGCTGGAAAACGGCGGTTCGCGGCACCCCTGCGAAGTGCTGGCTCTGGACGGGCCGGAAATTGCCGAAGAGATTTGTCATATGGACGGATCTCCGGTGCGAAGAGATGAGCTTAAAACACCGATTTACCCCGATAGTTTGGCATATGTAATCTACACCTCCGGGTCCACCGGACAGCCAAAAGGGGTAATGGCAAGCGTCGGCAACTTGACGCGTTATATCTCGTGGCTGAGATCCGCGGCACAAGATGTTGTGCGGCCCGCAGTCTTGATGGGCACAACAATAGGTTTCGATATGGCTGTCCGGGAAATACTTCTTCCCTTGATCAAGGGCGGAAGCCTGATTTGCCTGCGAAACAGCCCGTTTCACGCCACGACCGCAGAATTAAGCGCAGAACCGGTAACAGCCTTCGTCGGGACGCCATTGGTATTGGAAACACTGCTTGACAAGGCAGACGCGGAGTGGCTGTCGCGTATCGAGTTTGTCTACACTGGCGGGGCTCCATTGCCGACGGACTTGCGTATCCGGGCCTTGGCAGCATTAAAAGGTGCTGATTTGTGCCTTGGTTATGGACCGACGGAAGCAACGTGCAATGTAACATCAATTCCCTTTTCGGAGATTGATCTGGAAGACGGTGTTCCAATCGGCGTTCCGAACCATACAGCTCAAGTATATGTCCTTGATGATCATTTGAGTCCGGCCCCTGTTGGCGTTGTCGGTGAGCTCGTCATCGGCGGTGATCAAGTCTCTCAAGGTTATTGGGGTCAGCCAGAACTCACGGCGGAGAAGTTTGTCCCGGATCCCTTTTCGGGCAAGCCTGGTGCACGTTTGTATAAAACGGGTGACCGCGCAAGATGGCGGACAGATGGAACGCTAGAGTTCCTTGGGCGTATGGATAGCCAGGTAAAGATCCGTGGTATGCGGGTGGAGCTTGGTGAAATCGAAGCAGCCCTTGAAGATCACGATAACATCGAGCAAGCATTTGTCATCCCCCAGGAGTCCGAGTGGGGCGATACGCGTCTTGTTGCGGTAGTAGTCCTGCCGGCCGATCTGGTTCAAACGATATCAGCGTCAAACTCGAAGGCCGTTCAGACGGTGCCGCTTGATGCGCTTTTTGACTTGGCCGAATTGAAGGAAGATCTGGCTCGCGTGCTGCCAGGGCATATGATCCCGGCAGACTTCATCGGTATCGACAGGGTTCCGTTAACGCCGTCGGGCAAGGTTGATCTGAAAGCTTTGCCGATTGGCGAGGCCGGGCATGTGAGAGGTATCTATGAAGAGCCTCGTTCCGCGACCGAGCGCCTTGTTGCGAAGGCCTTCGGCGAATTGCTTCCCGTCGAGTCGATCGGTCGGCATGACGGCTTTTTCGATTTGGGCGGTCATTCGCTGAGTGTCGTGCGGCTTGTGGGGCGTCTGGAAAAAGCAACCGGCAAGAGGATTTCAGTCCGGGATGTTTTTGAAGCGCCAACCGTTGCCGCGTTGGCGGCACTGTTGGATAGCCGGTCCACCCAGACCGATGGCGAGACGGTTGCATTGGCGGATCGCTCCAAGCCGATTCCACTGTCCTACCAACAAGAAAGGCTGTGGTTTCTGAACCGGTTGGATACCCGGTCTAGTCTTCCGTACAATATTGAAGGCGCCTTCGAGATGGAGGGGCCAATCGATACCAATGCTCTGGATGAGGCAATCAGGGCGCTGGTGACACGCCACGAGGTGTTTCGCACTGCGTTTCGGACTGAAAATGGCACCCCGTATCAAGTTATAAAAACAGCCGGTGAAGTCGGGACCCTGTTGACGCTCGAGGATGGGCGGGATCTGGATGATACCGGTGTCAAGGATCGGGTTCGGCAGCTGATGGCCCGCCCGTTTGACCTCGAAAACGGCCCGCTGTTCAGGGCGGTCCTGATAAGCCGGTCGCCATTGTCTCACGTTTTGGTCATCGGAGGCCATCACACTGTCATCGATGGTTGGTCGGTCGGTCACGCCATCAGGGAGTTGTCCAGCTTCTACGATCAAGCGCAGGGGCGCGGTTCCGCAGACCTTCCGGAACTCAAAATCCAGTATGCCGACTATGCTTCCTGGCAGCGCACTGTGTTTTCGAGTGAACGCCTTGCAGTTGAAACCGCTTGGTGGCGCAGTGAACTTGACGGGCTGCCTCCGGCAATTAGCCTCCCGTTTGACCGTCCGCGCCCTGCTGTCATGGACTATTCCGGTAGCACTGTACCCGTACGTGTCAGTCTTGAAGCGACACAAAAGCTCAGGACATTTGCGCAGGAACAGGGGGCGACACTCTTTATTGTTTTGGAGGCTGCCTTTGCTACCTTGTTGTCGCTGTTGGGGGGGGATCACGATATCGCGATCATCACGGCCTTGGCCGGCAGAAAGCGCGAAGAATTCGAGGATCTTTGTGGCTTTTTCATCAATACAATCGCACTGCGGAACCGCATAGATCTCGACCGGTCATTTACTGAACAACTCGCTGAGGCGAAAAATACAGTGCTCTCGGCATTTGCTCATGACACCGTGCCGTTTGAGGCTGTTGTCGAAGCGCTATCGCCTGTTCGATCTTTGGCCCATGCCCCATTGGCACAGGTCATGCTCCTGTTCCAGAACACACCCGACAACGAAAACACTTTCCTGTTTGGCGACACCAAGGCAGTTCAGGTTGATACAGCTACCGTTCAGGCCGCGCATTATGATTTGAACCTGGACCTGAGCGAGACGGAGAACGGTCTTGAAGGACGGTTGGTCTATGCGTCTCAACTTTTTGACGAAGAGACAGCGCAGCGGATTGCAGCCATGTTCACCGGGGTCCTGAATGCCTTGGCTAACAATCCCGGCACCGTTCTCCGGGATATTCCTCTTTTGGACAGTTCAGAGCGGGATCGTCTTGTTGTTGATTTGAACCGGACGGAACGGCGCTATCCGGTTGAAGAGACCGTACTTGATCTTTTTGAACAAAGAGCAACAAAGGCACCGGCCTGTCTGGCAATAGTCGATGGTGATCGGGAAATCTCCTACGGCGATCTGAACAATGCATCAAATCAACTGGCGCACTACCTTGTGTCTCGGGGCGCCGTTCCGGGTTCAGTGATCGGGATTTGCCTGAACCGTTCGGTTGACCTGGTCACCTCTTTGCTGGCGATATGGAAAGCTGGCTGTGCCTATTTGCCTCTCGATCCGGAAAACCCTGCCAATCGCTCGGCATTTATGCTGCAGGATAC
Organism: Roseibium sp. RKSG952; assembly: GCF_009711355.1. Taxonomy (NCBI): domain Bacteria; kingdom Pseudomonadati; phylum Pseudomonadota; class Alphaproteobacteria; order Hyphomicrobiales; family Stappiaceae; genus Roseibium; species Roseibium sp. RKSG952. The sequence continues at coordinate 8,741 of NZ_SMMF01000814.1, forward strand.
AGGGACAGAGCTCGTGATCACGAGTGAAATCTACTCTGCAGGATTTGTATCGGAAGTCGACAATATCGATCTTGTGGTTCTTGACGGTACGAACACGAAAGAAGCACTTGAAGCAACTCCGGGTTGCGCGCCGCCAGCTGGGCGAAGACCAATGTCCCAAGGTTTGGCATATGTCTTGTACACCTCGGGATCGACTGGGCAACCAAAGGGCGTGTTGGTTGGGCATAGGGAGTTGTCGAACTACAGTCAGTTCGCGCAAGAAAACTTCGCGTTGCGCCCAATTGAACGTGTTCTGAACCGCACCACTACCAGTTTCGATTATTCCGCCGAAGAGTTGTGGTGGACGCTAGCCCATGGGCACACGGTAATTGTTTGCCCAGAGGAATATGTGGCAGATCCGGCAAAATTGGCTGAATTGCTCGGGGCAAATGGCGTGACCAGCATGGTGATCGTTCCTGCCCTTCTGGAAGCGCTTGTTGGTGCTCTGCATGAGCATAATCCGAGTGGGCTTCAGATCTTGTCGGGTGGTGAACCATTGACAGAAGGATTGGCAGGAGACGTGCTCCGGATCCCAGGTGTCGTCCGGTTGATCAACCATTACGGGCCGACTGAAGCCACCATCAATGCGACCTTTGATATCCTGTCGACAGATGGTTCGGGCGGAGCGGTGTCCATTGGCTCGCCGGTCTCCAACACGCAGGTTTACGTGGTTGACGGCAGCTTGATGCCGGTGCCATTCGGTGTAGCTGGTGAACTCCTCATAGGCGGGGCTCAGGTTGCCTGGGGGTACATGGGGCGCCCGGACTTAACTGCCGAGCGCTTTGTTGCTGATCCATTTTCGGGCACACTTGGCTCGCGCCTTTACCGAACCGGAGATCTGGCGCTCTGGCGCCCCGATGGCAAGCTGGAGTTCCTTGGCCGGATCGATGCCCAGTTCAAAATCCGTGGCATGCGTGTCGAGCCGGGTGAGATTGAGGCGGCACTTGCAAAACAGGTGGGCATCTCACAGGCCGTTGTCGTGGTTCGTCATGATACCGGTAACGAGACAGCCACTGGCTCCGAGCTGGTAGCGTACCTTGTTCCCGATAGTGACACCAAACGGTCTTTGGCAAGCGTCTCCGCAATAGCCTCCGCCTCTCAGAGTGGTGTCGAACAGGAAAGCAATCATGTACTGGAACTCGATAGGGCCTTGGATCTAGCGGCACTACGGACGGAACTCAGTAAGATCTTGCCCGCCCACATGTTGCCGGCGCGGTTCGTGGGCCTTTCCCACATTCCTATGACGGCATCCGGAAAGGTGAACCGCAAGGCCTTGCCAGATGTGTCAGGTACCTTGGCCCAAGCGGTATACGAAGCGCCGGAAACGAAAAGCGAGAAGTTGATTGCGCAGGTATTTGAAGAGCTTCTCGGGACGCATGATATTAGCAGGCACGATAATTTCTTCGATCTTGGCGGCCACTCGCTAAAAGCGGTGGAGTTGGTAGCCAAGCTTCAGGCAGAAGCTGCCAAAACGATCAGCATCAAGGATGTTTTCGAAGCGCCAGTGGTAAGCGACCTGGCAGCGAGAATGGACGCTTGCCAAAGACCAGTTCCGACCGATGAAGCCATTGAACTCCTCAGAGCGCACCCGGAAATGGCCGCGCAATTCGATGAGGTGTTTGGGCAAGGTGCGGCAAAAAAATATCAGGATCTTTGAATTATGACTAAAAAGCAGAATGATCTTGTATCCAATCCGTTTGCGCGTCTTCAAAACAACTCCGAGAACCACCTAACATCACCTATCCAGAAGATTGATCGGAATGACCCGGTGCCGCTATCGTTTCAGCAGGAGCGGCTTTGGTTCCTTAACCGGCTGGACGAAAAAGCGGGCAATTCCTATCGGATGGATGTTGGTTTCCAATTCGAGGGGAATTTGGACATAAACGCCTTTCGGCGGACCATCTCCTGTTTGTTGGAACGACATGACAATCTTCGGACAGTGTTTCGGCCGAATGAAAACGGCACACCTCACCAAGTCATTCATGACAAAATCGACGTTTCTAACGTTGTTAATATTTTGGAACATGAGAACCTGGATGAGCAGAGCCTTTCCGCAAGGATAGCTGAACTTTTGTCAAGGCCTTTCGATCTTGAAAAGGGGCCACTGTTCCGTGTTCATGTGATCAAACTGGCTTCGGATCGACACGCCCTGATTTTTTCGGGCCATCACATCATACTTGATGGCTGGTCGATGGGGATATTGGCCAAGGAAATTTCACGTCTTTATCGGCAGGAAACAACCGGTACTCCGGCAGGACTTGCTGCGTTGCCGATTCAGTACCCAGACTATGCAGCTTGGCAACGCGAAGTCCTCTCTGGAAAGCCCATGCAGAAAGAGCTGTCCTGGTGGAAGGAGCAGCTCTCGGGAATCCCGGACCCGATAAGCTTGCCCAGTGATCGGCCTCGCCCTGAGGTCATGGACTACAATGGTGCTGCCGTGCCAGTCTCGATCTCCAAGAAAACCGCCGATAAACTGAACAGATTGGCTCAAGATCACCAGGCGACACTTTTTATGGTGCTCGAAGCGGCCCTGGCCAGCCTGTTGTCCCGAATGGGAGCGGGAGACGACGTTGTCATCGGCACGGCGGTTGCCGGGCGGCCGCGCCCGGAATTCGCTAACTTGTGCGGATTTTTTGCAAATACGCTTGTATTGCGAAACCGTATTGATTTGCAAAACTCCTTCGATTGCCAGCTTGCCAGTGTGCGGGACACCGTCGTTGATGCATTCGCGCATCGGCTCACCCCATTTCGGGTCGTTATAGATGCGACGGATACCACCCGCTCGTTGCGGCATGCACCTGTGGTTCAGGTCGTCTGTACACTGCAAAATACCCCGGATGCGGACAAGTCCTTCGAGTTGCATGCCGGAAAAACCAGCCCGCTTTGGGGAGCCGAGCGTAGGTACAATTCAAAATTCGAGCTTTGGTTCAGTTTAACCGAAACCGAAAAAGGAATTGAGGGCGTATTAGAATATTCAAGGCAGTTGTTCGACCGTTCGACGGCAGAACGGCTTTCT
>NZ_SMMF01000235.1:0-415 GCF_009711355.1 Roseibium sp. RKSG952
GGGGATAACGTCCGAGAGCGCTGCGGCGCATTGGCCTCCCCCTCCGGCGCAAATAATCTTGTCCAACACCGCCCCTCCCGGCCCTATACTCCGGGCTGTTCCGCTTAACCAAGGGGCCTTTGATCCGGACCGGCCGGCCAGGGGAAGCGGGACCGGGTGGTCTGGTCAAGTGGAGTAACGCCCCTTTGACCGGACAGGATGCCAGGCGAGACCTCCGCAGGCAGTTGCGGACGCGGCTCACGGGTTTTCAGGCGACTGTGGAGAGCGGGTATCCCCCTGATCCGGGGATGCAGGACAAATCTCCCGTTTCGAAAACCGCAGGGTAAGCGGGCACTCCAGAAGACACCCGGGCAAGGCGCAGCGGGCGCAAGCCGAAGAAACAGTTTTTTATCCCAAGATGCGCAGGCTCCGCCTG
>NZ_SMMF01000391.1:0-801 GCF_009711355.1 Roseibium sp. RKSG952
CCGTCCTTCAGGGCGGGGAAGACGTTAACTGCAAAAGAAACTAGCCCGAAGGCTGCTGAAACGAGGAACTTGCATTTTTCACGTTTCAGGAACATATTCCAGACAGCGCGCATAGTTGACAAGATGCCATGGCGCGCACGGCAACAGACAGATGGAATTCGAAGAATGAACGCACGTGCCGTTCACATCGCAGTGGCTGTCGAACGTCGGGAGGAAGATATCTTCCCGCGGTAGCCGTGCTTGCGGCGGCCGCAGATAACGGCGGCCGCTTCGAAATCCTGAAAAGAGAATTCATGCAAAGGGTCGTCGTTCATTCGGCGGCCTTTTTTCATTTTTCGAACCATCAAGCCAAGGAGGTCCGATGCCGGACGACGAAGACGATACCGACGAAGGCGACGAAGAACGCCCGGAAACCACAATCGAACGCATCTCGACGTCGCTCTTACGGAGCGCGAACGGGGTAGTGTATTATTATTTCTAAGTCATTGAAATAATTATATTTTTTAGCTTTTTGATGTTGACGGCGGCATTTCGACCGGTTACCTTTAATACATCGATGACGACACGCCCTTGCAGGTCCAGTCCGGAGTGTACGCCGCACTGTCTACGCAGAGATCGGGTTCAAGCCCCGCCGGAGGTGCCAGTCATTCAAGTGAGTATACAGGTATCGTCTAGCGGTCCAAGACACCGCCCTTTCAAGGCGGAGATCGCGGGTTCAAATCCCGTTACCTGTACCACTCATCCGGGGATGTAGCTCAGATGGTTAGAGCACCGGCCTGTCACGCCGGAGGTCGCGGGTTC
>NZ_SMMF01000840.1:0-15534 GCF_009711355.1 Roseibium sp. RKSG952
CCACGGCGGAGGCAAAGGCGGTCACGGCGGTGGAAAAGGTGGCGACGGCAAAGGTGGTCATGGTGGCGGCAAAGGCAATCGTTGATCACAATCGCCACGATTGGGGGCACCAGATGTGCCCCCACTGCCCAATTCGGCAATGACGAACCGGAAACAAGTAATCGATAGCTTTTCTGGGCAAGCCCTGCCTGCAGCATGGCCGTTGATCAGGCACCCGATCGATCGAGCACGAGAATTTCAACGTGGTCTGCCGCTGTTTTTGCCCCTGTACCAAAATGGTCAGGGAACCCACATGAGGTGTACGCGGATTCAGCCATACCCATTTGGGCAAGGCTGAATCGTCAGCTAACGCTTTCTTCTTCGAGATGCAGCTTCATCTCGATCAGGACCTGCTGCAACATGCTGGTTTCCTTCAGCAAGCGCTTGGCCTCGTTTACCGTGATGATACCGTCCTCAATCGCGGCCTGGTACTCGGTCATCAGCATCGCGAACCTCTGACTGAGAGCGATGACATCAGAATTCACACCGCCTGTACGCGGTGCTTCCGTGTTTCTCCCGTCATATGACAGCGTGATGTTCTTGAGATCAGCCAGCGCCGAAGTCACATGCGGATAGGTCGCTACCGCCTCGAGCCGGGCAACGGCATCAACTGGCATAAACCTGTCGGCATGTTCGGCATTGTCGGAATAGTATCTGCCTAGCGTTGCTTTGGATTTTCCGGTGATCTCGCACGCGGCTTCGATTCCGACATCCTTAACCAATGCTTCGGTATGTTTTTTCAGATAGGCCCCGATATCTGCCATGTTCGTACCTTTGTTACCTGCGATGCCCTTTCCATCTGCTCTTGCGGGGGAAAGGGCGGGAAAATTTCCCATACTCGATTCATAATTGAAATGTCATACATTGGCTATCCCTCAGATAAACGAGGGCTTTTGTGAGTGAGTGGCGGCAGTTCATGCCGGTAACGAGTGATTGCAAGGCAGTATTTAAGCCTTGCGCTGTTTTGGCCATATGTTGGCCGACGGCGCCGCTGTTGTGGAAGCGGGGGTATCCATCCCCAAGAGCATCAGCTCGGCCTCTGCGACCGCGACGGCGGCGTCGCTTGGACCAGTTACATTGATCACTTGCCCGATTGGTTTCAGCAATTTAGACCCGCGCCATGGCAAAGCTTTACTTTAACTACTCGACCATGAATGCGGGCAAGTCGACCGTGTTGTTGCAGGCCTCGCATAACTACCGCGAGCGCGGCATGGATACTTACCTGATGACCGCCGCGATCGATGGGCGTGCAGGAGCCGGTCGGATCGCATCCCGCATCGGAATCTCGGCCGAGGCAGATACGTTCCTGCCCGAAGATGACGTGTTTTCCATGATCGATTCCCGGCTGAAGCAGGGGCCCGTGGCTTGTGTCTTTATCGACGAGGCCCAGTTTCTGTCAGAAGAACAGGTCTGGCAACTGGCACGGGCCGTCGATGATCTGAAAGTGCCCGTACTGGCCTATGGGCTGCGCGTCGATTTTCAGGGCAAGCTATTCCCCGGCTCTGCCGCGCTGCTTGCGCTGGCCGACGAGATGCGCGAGGTCCGAACCATCTGCAAATGCGGTCGTAAGGCAACCATGGTGATTCGCCAGGACGAGAACGGCAATGCCATCACCGAAGGGGCTCAGGTGCAGATCGGCGGGAACGAGACCTATGTCTCGCTCTGCCGCAAACACTGGCGTGAGGCGGTCGGGATTTAGACCGGATTGGGCAGCGGCCGCCTGGCGACAAAGGCCGCAACGTTATCCAACGCCATATGGCCCATATCGGTGCGCACCTCTTCGGTCGCTGTGCCCAGATGAGGCAGCAGCGTGACGTTCTCCATCTCGCGCAACACCTGTGGGACAGCGGGTTCGAATTCATAGACATCAAGTCCCGCCCCCGCGATCTCACGCGCCTGCAGTGCGGCGATCAGGGCAGATTCGTCCACAACTTCGCCCCGGGCAATGTTGATCAGAATGCCCGAAGGTTTCATCGCCTCAAGCACGGGCGCGTTGATCAGATGCCGCGTTTCGGCACCGCCGGGAACAGCTAGAACAAGGAAATCGACCGAAGCAGCAAGTTCAAGCAGATCGGGCATGTAGTCTGCTTTGAAGTCGAGCTCTTTCCGACTGCGCGCCAAGTAGGCGACCCGCATTTCGAAACCGAAATGGCAGCGCCGGGCAATGGCCTGCCCAATCCGGCCCATGCCGACGATTCCGACCCGTTTGCCGGTCACGTGATGACCCAGCATCTGCGTCGGGTGCCAGCCCTGCCATTCGCCAGAGCGAACCAACCGTTCCCCCTCGCCCGCGCGCCGCGCAGTGGACAACAACAGAGTCATGGCGATGTCGGCTGTGGCGTCGGTCACTGCTCCGGGCGTGTTGGTTACTTGCAGGCCGGCCTTATGTGCGGCATCGACATCAATGTGATTGTAGCCAACACCGAAATTGGCGAGCAGTTTGCAGCGCGGTGACGGAACCTCGGCAAATACTTGAGATGAAAACTGATCACCCAGAGTTGGGACCACGATGTCGAACTCGGACAAAGCGCGCAGCATTTCGTCATGGTTCAAAGGCGTTGTTGATTCGCGAATTTCCACATCGAAGTCCGCTCGTGCACGAGCTTCGACCGCAGGCGTCATCGGCCGGGTGATCCAGAGCTTCATCAGTGCATCCTTCCGCCTACAGGAACCTTGCCATCAGGTCCGATCAGAACGATTTCACCCTTCTCATCCGGCAGGCCCAGTACCAGAACCTCGGACATGAACTTGCCGATCTGGCGCGGTGGGAAGTTCACCACGGCCATCACCTGCTTGCCCACCAATGTGGAGGGGTCGTAATGCGCGGTGATCTGCGCGGATGTCTTGCGCTCACCAATGTCGCCACCGAAATCGATCCACATCTTGATCGCAGGCTTACGGGCCTCGGGATAGGGCTCGGCGCGGGTAACCTCGCCCACACGGATGTCGACCTTGAGAAAGTCGTCAAAGGAAATCTCACTCACGCGACAGCTCCTTGGATCGGTTTGTTGCGGCTTTGACAGCGCGATGCAGCAGATCGGGAAAGCCTTTTTCCTCATGCATCAGCACTTCGAGCGCAGCCTGAGTCGTCCCATTTGGCGAAGTTACATTGACCCGCAACTGAGACGGGTCCTCTTCTGCAGCCATGGCCAGCGCCCCCGCCCCGGCGACGGTGGATTTTGCCAGCTTCATCGCCAGCTCATGTGGCAGGCCGTGCGCCTCACCCGCCTTGGCCAGAGATTCGATGAGGTGGAATACATAGGCCGGACCGGATCCGCTGAGACCCGTTACGGCATCCATCTGCGCTTCATCTGAAAGACGAACAGTTTCGCCGATGGCCGAAAGCAGGTTTTCCGCAAGCGTCAGGTCATAATCGGAGGCACTCTCGTTGCCAATCAGCGCCGTGATCCCCTGACGAATCGCAGCAGGTGTGTTGGGCATCGCCCGGACAATTGGCGTATCCTCCCCCAGAACGCTTTCAAATGTCGCCAGTGAGGTTCCCGCAGCGATAGATACGAACAGGCTGCCACCACCGCCCAGCGCCTGAATGGCCGGCAGCGCTTCGCCCATCATCTGCGGTTTGACCGCAACGAGGACGACAGCGGGGGCTTCGGGCAGTGGCGTGTTGATATTGACGCCCTGCTCTTTCAGCCAATCGGAAGGGAATGGGTCAATCACCCAGACGGATGCGGCGGGCAGACCGTGATCCAGCCAACCCGCCAACATTGCGGACCCCATCTTACCGCATCCCAGAAGCACAAGCCCCTGCTCGGCGACACGTGACATGTCCATGATTGCCCCTCCCCTAAAAGCGTGGTTCGGGGCAAAGCTTTACGCGCGGCCGTAGGCCTCTGCAATGGCGACTTGCATCGCTTCTTCGGGCGTGCGGTTGCCCCAGGTCACCAGCTGGATCGCGGGGTAATACCGCTCGGCGCTCAGCACCGCTGCGCTGATCATGGTATCGATCTGTTCAGGGCTGGCCATCTGACCACCCGCCAGAACCAACCCGTACCGATAAACCATCAGCTTCTGGTTGGCCCAATAGGTAAATGCGCCTGCCCAGCATTGGTCATTCATCTTGTTGAGCAACTCATACAGCTCGTTCTCACGCCCGGCCGGAGGCTCCATCTCGAAGGAGCAAACCATGCGGAGTGTTTCGTCATAGTGGGACCAGGCGAGCGTGATCGAGTAAGTGCGCCACTGTCCTTCGACGGCCATGGCGATCTGATCGTCGCCGATGCGGTCAAAATCCCAGTCGTGATGTTCGGCCAGATGTTCAACAATATCGATTGGATGAAGGTCTTCTTCGAGAAACTGCTCGGAAAGGGCCATAATGCCACCTCACTACTCTCTAGCATTTCGGGGCTGGCAGCGCCCCAGCGCTAGTTGCCTGCTCTACAAGCCGGGCTTCCCCCGTAGGCCTGTACTAAATATGGTGCGACGCGAGCCGGGTTCTGGCAACCCTATTTATTGGGGATAACAGCAATAAGTTGTGGACAGCTGACAACGGCAATCAAAATATTGGCACAAATTGCAGCTTTGTCTTGATTAAATTCTGCGATACGTCAAACTACACCGCACCGCACAACCCGACATTGGATTGCGCGGCGGTTAGTTTTGTCCCGAAAATCTGGATTCTGGTGAGGCGCGCTGGGGTTATTTGTCCAGCTTTGCCTCGAGCGCAGCAATACGCTCTTCGAGCTTGGCATTTTCTTCACGCGCTTTCTGCGCCATGGCGCGCACGGCGTCGAATTCTTCACGCGTGACGAAATCACGATCGGCAAGCCACCGGTCGATCATGGACTTCATCGCGTTTTCGGCTTCTTCCCGCGCACCCTGTGCCACGCCCATGGCGTTGGTCATCAGTTGGGAAACGTCATCAAGAATCTTGTTGCGGGTTTGCATGGCTTTACTCCGATATCGCGATTGGTCTCTATATGGGTAAAGAATGGCCCGGGCTCAAGGTTGACTTGCCCCTCTAACCCCGGGCAATGAGACGCACATGCAGGCTGTTCTGAATTTCCCCGATCTGTCGCCCGAACTCTTCTCGATCTCAGTATTCGGGATGGAGTTCGCCCTGAGGTGGTACGCGCTGGCTTATATCGCAGGCATCCTGATTGCCTGGCGCATGGCAGTGATGGCTTTACGGCGCCCGGCTTTGTGGCGGGACGACACGCCTCCGATGAAACCCGAACAGGTCGAGGATCTGATCACATGGATCATTCTGGGCGTGATTCTGGGTGGCCGGTTGGGTTTTGTGCTGTTTTATCAGCCCGGCTATTATCTGTCGCACCCGGCAGAGATCGTGAAAGTCTGGCAGGGCGGCATGGCCTTTCACGGAGGTCTGCTGGGCGTTGTGATCGCCTCATACCTGTATGCGCGACGCCATAAGATACCGCTTCTGTCCCTGGGTGACCTGGTGGCTTACACGGTGCCTCCGGGCCTGCTGCTGGGCCGACTCTCGAATTTCGTGAATGCCGAATTATGGGGGCGACCCAGCGAACTGCCATGGGCGGTGATCTTTCCCGGTATGGCTGCGCAGGACTGCCCCGGCGTCGTGGCCGGAATGTGTGCAAGGCATCCGTCGCAGCTGTATGAGGCGGCGCTGGAAGGTATGTTACTGGGCGCCGCGTTGATCTGGCTGGCGTATCGCCGCGGGGCGTTTCACAAGCCCGGCCTGATCATGGGGCTGTTCCTTGCCGGGTATGGTGTCTCGCGTTTTATCGTCGAATTCTTCCGCCAGCCTGATGCGCAGTTTGTGTCACCGGGCAACCCGCTGGGACTGGCATGGCATGTTAGCGGATATGGCCTGACAATGGGTCAGTTGCTATCCCTGCCCATGATCGCACTTGGCCTGTGGTTCGTGCTACGCGCCCGGCGGGCTGCATGACACTGCTGGACCACCTGATCGCGCGCATCCGGCAGGATGGCCCGATGAGTGTGTCCGACTATATGGCAGAATGCCTGTTGCACCCCGAATTGGGCTCCTACAGCACACGTGATCCGCTGGGCGCCAAAGGGGATTTCATCACAGCCCCGGAAATCAGCCAGATGTTTGGAGAGTTGATCGGATTGTGTCTGGCACAAAGCTGGATCGATCAGGGTCAGCCATCCCCCTTTTCGCTGGCCGAACTGGGACCCGGGCGCGGCACCCTAATGGCTGACATCATGCGCGCGACGCGAAACGTCGCGGGTTTTCATGAGGCAGCTCAGGTGCTGCTGCTGGAAGCATCTCCAGCGCTAAGAGATGTGCAGGCCAGGACGTTGAACGGGTTTGAGCTGCGCTGGATCGACACCATCTCTGACCTACCTGAACAGCCCTTGTTTCTTGTGGCCAACGAGTTCTTTGATGCCCTGCCCGTACGCCAGTTCATTCGTGACGGTGAGGGCTGGCGCGAAAGGTTGATCGGCGAAGATAGCGGAGCGCTGGCATTCGGACTTGGGCCAGATGCCGCACAAGCCGCTCTGCAGGACAGACTGACGGACACAAAGGATGGTGATCTGGTCGAACTCTGTGCCGCGGCGATTCCCGTTTTGACCTGCATCGCCGAGCGCATTTCCAACAAAGGTGGAGCCGCTTTGATCGTGGATTATGGCGACTGGCGCTCGCTGGGCGATACGTTGCAGGCCCTGCAGGCCCACGAACGCTGCGACCCCTTGGGCGACCCGGGTCAGGCTGATCTGACGGCCCATGTGGACTTTGAACCGCTGGCTCTGGCAGCCCGTGCCACAGGCTGCGCGCATTCCCGTCTGACACCACAGGGTGTGTTTCTTGAACGGCTGGGCATCACCGCGCGGGCGCAGGCTTTGGCAAAGTCCCTGAGCGGTTCGGAGCTGGAAGAGCTGATCGCCGCACATCGCCGGTTGACGCACCCTGCGGAAATGGGAAACCTGTTCAAAGTGCTGGGCCTTTTTCCGGCACATTCGGCGCCACCACCGGGACTGGAATCATGACACTGGAAATTCTCACCTCGGACATGCTGTCACCCGTCAGGCATGGTTTCTTCAGCCGTCGCGGCGGCGCGTCATCAGGTATCTTTGCTGGTTTGAACTGCGGCTATGGTTCATCCGACCAAACCGAGGCCGTTGCGCTGAACCGAAAGCGAGTGGCAGATGCCATGGAAGTTGAGCCCGAGGCTCTGATTGGAGTGCATCAGGTGCATTCTCCAACAGTTGTGACTGTCGACGGCCCTATCAGTGGTGACAAACCAAAGGCTGATGCAGTTGTGACCGCAACGCCCGGACTGGCCCTGACGATCCTGACAGCTGATTGCCAACCGGTCCTGTTTGCAGATCCTGATGCGAATGTGATTGGCGCCGCCCATGCAGGTTGGCGCGGAGCTTTGGATGGTGTTCTCGAAGCCACTCTGGATGCGATGGAAGCCCTGGGGGCACGCCGCGAAAACACACGTGCCGTGATAGGCCCGTCGATCTCGCAACGCGCCTATGAGGTCGGGCCTGAATTTATGGACGATTTCATGGCCGAATCTCAGGAAAACGCCCGTTTCTTTGCAAATGGGCAGGATGACCGGCTGCAATTTGACCTGCCGGCCTTTGGTCTGCACCGGCTCAGACAGGCCGGTGTCGGGCAAGCCGAATGGACAAGGCACTGCACATATTCAGACCCGGAAAGATTTTATTCTTACCGCCGTGCGACGCACGCAAGTGAAGCCGATTATGGCCGCCTGATTTCCGCCATAAGATTGTAGAATTTGCGCCAAATAAGGCGGGACCGCCCCTTTTTTGCCACATTTGTTGTGTTTATCAGACTCAGAATCGTATGAAATTTTTGCCAGTGCTCAGATGGTTATCTGATTTTCGGACATTTGAATTCTGGCATCCGAAGTAAAGAGGTGCTGCCAACCTTCATTTCCGTCCTGAATTCTTCCCGGAACAGCCTTATCGCTGCCGTAAATCGGCGTCACGGTTGGTCCAGATGGGAAAAAGGGGCCTGAGACCCCAACAGAGCAGGATCAGTGAAATGAAGACTAAATCTCGCTTTCTCAGCGCCGTTGTCGCGGCCATCAGGGAACAGGAATTGGAGATGCCCTGGAAGCGAGTTTCAAGTCACTCTGTCAGAGTTGCCCGCCGCCTAGCGGCGAAACGCTGACAAAGGACCCCCAAGAGGACCAAGCTGCCGGTCCCGATGGGTAAGACACATCAGACGTTGTTCCGGTCTGGTGTGATCAATGCCACAGAAGTTTGCTTGTGGCAGTGTTACGGAGCATGTGTGCGCAGGCAATTTAGGCTTGCGGGTTACGAGTTTGTCTGGGGGGTCAATGTGTTGACCAATGGAATGCGAAATTCATTCGCTGTGCACCGCCACATCGGCGGTCGCCCGGGGGTTACCCATTTATTTCAAGACAAAGAACTGAAGTCGTCAGGCGAGTTAGCACGGGGGGTGTCGCCGCCTGATCGAAATTTAGAGGGGTCGGAATACATATGACTATTCCAAATACGCTGGCGCGCGCCGCCAGAAATGCTGTTGAGACGTCGGCATTATTGCGGGAAGCCCCGCGACCGGGAACAAAACAGAAGGCGCAGCTGCGACGCTATGAAGTCAGCACGTTGTTAAAAAACGGGGATGTTTCACAAACGCGCCACATCGCACCTGCCCTGCCAGTCTTTGAAGACGCGTTCTGCGCCTTTACACGCGGATCGCTGGTCGAAACTGAACAAGGGCCTATGGCGATCGAAGATTTGCTGCCTGGCGATACGGTTCTGACACAGGACGGCACCTCTGAGACTGTGTTGTGGAAGGGATCTGTCACTCTGATCCCGGGACGTGAGGATTCACGCGGCCGCACTCGGCCACTAACTCGATTCATGGCAGATACATTTGGCATGCAAAAACCGATGTCAGGTGTGATTGCAGGTCCGGCAGCGCGGCTACTGGGAACACCATCGCATCTGCGTCATTTGAATGGCGGCGAACCGATGCTGACGCCTGTAGGCGAGTTTCAGGACGGGATGGGTGTTATCGAAACGCAGCCGCCAACGCCGGTCGAGCTGTTTCACATCTGTCTGAAGCGGCATTCGGTGATCCGGGTTGATGGCCTTCAATTCGAGACCTATCACCCCGGCGTAAACGCCATCAGGATGATGAGCCATTCGCTGCGCTCAATCTACATGAACCTGTTTGCACATGTTGAATCGCTGCACGATTTTGGCCCATTATTGATGCCACGTGCCGGAGATGGAGAGATTGACGCTATATCAGCGTGAGTAAGTTAACGATTACTGCAGTGTGGGGGCATTATGCAGATATTACTTGGTTGGGCCATTTCATTGGCCGTTGTAGCGATCCTGCCTGCGTGCAGGGCACCACTTAAACGCGTCGTGTTTACGCCGTCCGGTTCATTCGTTCTTCTAACACATCGAACGGAACCCCGGGCTCATCTTTTGCACCGCGGATAACAAGCGAAGTCTTGACGCTGGCCACGTTTGGCGTGGTCAGCAATTCGCCTGTCAGAAACTGCTGAAAGCTGCTGAGGTCAGGCGCCACGCATTTCAGGATAAAATCAACCTCGCCGTTCAGCATGTGACATTCACGGACCAGCGGCCATTCACGGCATCTTTCTTCGAAGGCGCTCAGTTCCGTTTCGGCCTGACTCTCAAGACCGACCATCGCGAAAACCTGAACCTCAAAACCCAGTTCGCGGGAGTTTACTTCGGCGTGGTAGCCGCGGATGTAGCCGGATTCTTCCAGGGTACGAACGCGTCTGAGGCACGGAGGAGCCGAGATACCAACACGTTTCGCGAGCTCAACATTGGTCATGCGACCGTCTGCCTGCAACTCCGCCAGAATCTTGCGGTCAATCTCATCCAGCCGTGTCGTGACCATGAAATGCTCCTGAATTTTTCGGTTCTTATATCAGCACCCCGACGATGCGCAATATTGTTTCGCATTTGCGCAATATTCTTTGTTTTCAATATGGTCGTTTTTGTCGTGGTATTCCGGTAGCGCATGACAGATGCGTGAGCGGAAGGGGCTTTAAGCAGCGCGCCCCGGTCGTTATATCCAAGCGCGGCGGACTAAGGGTCCGCAGAGGCAGATCGAGTGGGGGTACCATGGCCGAAACGAAACACACCAAGGTTCTGATTATCGGATCAGGGCCAGCCGGATACACCGCGGGCGTCTATGCCAGCCGTGCGATGTTGGAACCTATCCTTGTACAGGGTATCGAGCCCGGTGGACAGCTGACGACAACAACGGATGTCGAAAACTATCCCGGTTTCACCGAGGTTCAGGGCCCCGACCTGATGATCAAGATGCAGGAACACGCCACGGCCATGGGGTGTGAGGTCATCGGCGACATCATCAGCGATCTGGATGTTAGCCAACGCCCGTTCACTGCAAAGGGTGACAACGGAACCACCTATACTGCAGACGCCGTGATCCTTGCGACAGGCGCCCGCGCCAAGTGGCTGGGCCTGCCTTCCGAGGACAAGTTCAAAGGCTTTGGCGTTTCAGCTTGTGCAACCTGCGATGGTTTTTTCTATCGCGGGCAAGAGATCGTAGTGATCGGTGGCGGCAACACCGCCGTTGAAGAGGCTTTGTTCCTGACGAATTTCGCCAGCAAGGTCACGCTGATCCATCGCCGTGACGAGTTGCGGGCCGAGAAAATCCTGCAGGATCGCCTGTTCAAGAACGAAAAGATCGAGCCGCTGTGGTTCCACGAACTGGACGAAGTGATCGGCACTGATGCTCCGCTGGGCGTCGAAGGGGTCCGCGTGAAAAATGTCAAAACAGGCGAAATCACTGAGATTCCCTGTAAGGGCGTCTTTGTTGCCATCGGCCATGCGCCTGCGAATGAGCTGGTCAAGGATACGCTCGAGACACATATGGGCGGTTATGTCGTGACCAAACCGGGTTCGACCGAAACCTCGGTTCCGGGTGTTTTTGCAGCCGGTGACCTGACCGACCATATCTACCGTCAGGCGGTGACATCAGCTGGCATGGGGTGCATGGCCGCCCTGGATGCCGAGCGATTCCTGGCAGAGCAGGAATAAGCGCGTGATTGAATTCTCCGGCCCGGTCTGGAGAATTCTGTTCCAGTCTCAGGCAGGGTCCCCGCTCGACCCTGCCCGAGCACCAGAAGGCCGGTTTCACCATCATGGTCAATCCGCGCTCTATGCGTCGCTTAGTGAAGAAGGGGCAGGAATTGCAATCCGGCGCTACGTCTCGGCGGGTGATCCGGCACGGGTTATCCAGCGATGTCAGGTCACCGCATCGCTGCATGATTTGCGCGGCCGATCTGAAGTATCCTTGGTCTGGCAAGACATAACCGCCGCTGACCTCCCCTCGCCGACATGGGCCTACTCCGACAAGGCGCGCGCAATAGGCGCACAAGGGATGCTGTATAGCTCACGATCCCGCCCCGACCTGAGTCATCTGGTGCTGTTCGACATAACACCGACAACCATCCGAACAGTGGGCCAGCCACACCCCTGGCACCCTGACGCTTACCTCTCTCTTGACCCATGACCGCTGCCAAAGCAGACTTGATGCAAACATGGCAGTAAGCGGGTGGGATCATTGAAGAGTGCTCTTTGGCAGGGCAGCTGGGCAACCCGCATCCGGATCGCAAGCGGTCTGGCCCTTTTCGTCTTTGCCTTTTTTCATTTTATAAACATCGGCCTGGGCCTGTTTCATACCGATTATCTGCATGGAATGCAGGATGGTCGTGTCGCGGTGACGCGGCATCTTATCGTCAGCCTGATCTTGTACACCGCGCTTCTGTCCCATGCCGGGCTGGCATTGGCCTCGGTTGCCCAGCGCCGCACCCTGCGCATGCCCTTCAGCACCGGCCTGCAGATTGTTTTGGGGTTGCTGATCCCACTGCAGCTCATCTCTCACATCATCCAGACCCGTTATGCCAATCTGGCTTATGACGTGAATGACGAGATGGGTTACATCATCATTCTGATGTGGCCCAATTCCGCCATCTGGATGCAGAGCATTCTGTTGCTGCTGGTCTGGATCCATGGCTGCATTGGCCTGCACATGTGGCTGCGCATTACAAGTTGGTGGGGAAAGCTGGCCCCCTATCTTATTGGCATTGCTGTGTTTGTTCCAAGTTTCGCTTTGACTGGCGTACTAACAGAAGGTCGGCGCATCTGGATGGACTTTGCCGACGAAGATCTGCGCGAGCAGTATATCGAGCACTATAACTGGCCCACGCCGGAACAGTTTCAAACGATGTTCAGCATCAAGGACAACGCCCTGATGGCGTTCTGGTTCTCGCTGGGTGTGACTGCACTGGTTTACATCGGGCGCAAGCTTTGGCGGCGCAGACATTCGGTTCGCATCCGGTATGTGCATGGCCCCGACATCGTGGCCGAAAAGGGTATGACTCTGCTGGAGATGTCTCAGGCCAACGGGATTCCGCATACAGCACTATGTGGTGGCAAGGGCCGCTGCACCACTTGCCGTGTCTTTGTCGAAGACGGTGCTGACAGCCTTCCCCCGCCCAGCGAGGTCGAAGCGCGAAGCCTGTCAGCCGTAGATGCCCCCGAAGGCACGCGTCTGGCCTGCCAGATACGCCCAACTGAACCTATTACGGTGTTCCGAGTGTTCCGCCCCGATGGCGGGCGCAATCGCGCACATGCCAGTCAGGGGCAGGAACGGCAACTGGCGGTTCTGTTCCTGGACATGCGGGGTTTCACGGCCCGAACAACGGGTCAGCTGCCCTATGACATCGTTTTTCTGCTGAATCGTTTCTTTGACGCAATTGTTCCGGCGATCACCGCAGACGGCGGCGTGGTTGACAAATACATGGGTGACGGCCTGCTTGCCGTATTCGAAACGTCAGATACTGAAAGCTCGGCCAAGGCGGGTTTGAAGGCAGCAATGGATGTCGGACGTGCACTGCAACGGTTCAATCAGCAACTGGAGGCCGAGGGCAGCCCCGAAATCCGTATCGGCATGGGATTGCATCTGGGCGATCTGGTTCTGGGGGAAATCGGCGCGGCCGGTCATGCATCGCGCACCATTATCGGCGACGCAGTCAACGTCGCCAGCCGTCTTGAAGCGGAAACCAAAGGGTTGGGTGCAGAGCTACTGGTGTCAGCCGAAGTTTTGCGCGCGGCCGGCATCGATTGTGATCGGCTGGATCTCAGCCTGTTCCAGCTGCGTGGCGTCGCTGATCCGGTTCCCGCGCTGCCCGTCACACGGGCCACAGAACTGGAAGGGAGTGTTGCCACACCGGAACAGACCATCTTGGCATGACGAAATTGTCCGCATTCGGGGGGAAAATGATCGCCCTGAGACCATGAGACTGGAAAATCCTTCCAATCCTAAGAAAAACCGCGCATATCCTCCTTTGTTTCATGAACGCATATGGACTTTGAATAACCACCGGGGCAAATGCCCCAAAACACCCAAGATTCACTGGCAAAGACGCACCACGACAAGAGTATTCCCATGACGATGTTAAGTAATTTGGCCCCGATCCCCGAACTGTATGTGTCTTACGACTCGGCCCAGAAGCTGAAGGTCGAGGCCGCCGATCTGACCAGCTGGGATTTGAGCCCACGTCAGATCTGCGATCTGGAACTGCTGATGAATGGCGGGTTCAACCCGTTGAAAGGTTTCCTGAGCGAAGCGGATTACGACAACGTTGTCGAAAACATGCGCCTGGCCGACGGGACGCTTTGGCCGATGCCCATCACGCTGGATGTGAACGAAGATTTTGCGGATCAGATTGAGCTGGGTCAGGACATTGCCCTGCGTGATCAGGAAGGTGTCATTCTTGGCACCATGACGGTGACTGACCGTTGGACACCCGACAAATCGCGCGAAGCCGAGAAGGTCTTTGGCGCAGACGATCAGGCGCATCCGGCGGTGAACTATCTGCACAACGTCGCGGGCAAGGTTTATCTGGGTGGCCCGGTCACCGGTATTCAGCAACCCGTTCACTATGACTTCAAAGCGCGCCGTGACACACCAAACGAACTGCGCGCGTATTTCCGCAAGGTGGGCTGGCGCCGCATCGTTGCTTTCCAAACCCGCAACCCGCTGCACCGTGCGCATCAGGAGCTGACCTTCCGCGCTGCGAAAGAAGCGCAGGCCAACCTGTTGATCCACCCGGTCGTCGGCATGACCAAGCCGGGCGATGTAGATCACTTTACCCGCGTGCGTTGCTACGAGGCGGTGCTGGACAAGTATCCGGCCTCAACCACCTCGATGTCGCTGCTGAATCTGGCCATGCGTATGGCAGGCCCGCGCGAGGCCGTCTGGCATGGCTTGATCCGTGCCAACCACGGTTGCACGCACTTCATCGTAGGCCGCGATCACGCTGGCCCGGGTAAGAACTCGGCCGGAGAGGATTTCTATGGCCCCTACGATGCGCAGGATCTGTTCCGCAAATACCAGGATGAAATCGGCGTCGAGATGGTCGATTTCAAACACATGGTCTATGTGCAGGAACGCGCGCAGTACGAACCGAACGACGAGATTCTGGACAAGGACAACGTCACGATCCTGAACATTTCGGGCACAGAACTGCGTCGCCGTCTGGCCGAAGGTCTGGAGATACCGGACTGGTTCAGCTTTCCCGAGGTTGTCGCTGAACTGCGCAAGACACGGCCGCCGCGCAGCCAGCAGGGCTTTACCGTGTTCTTCACCGGCTTTTCGGGTTCGGGCAAATCGACAATCGCAAACGCGCTTATGGTCAAGCTGATGGAAATGGGCGGACGCCCGGTCACACTGCTGGATGGTGACATTGTCCGTAAAAACCTGTCATCCGAGCTGGGCTTTTCGAAAGAGCACCGTGACCTGAACATCCGCCGCATCGGTTATGTGGCCAGCGAGATTACCAAGAACGGTGGCATCGCCATCTGCGCCCCGATCGCACCCTATGCAACCACACGTCGCGCCGTTCGCGAAGACATCGAAGCTTTCGGTGCCTTCTGTGAGGTCCATGTTGCCACCAGCATCGAGGAATGCGAACGCCGCGACCGCAAAGGTCTGTACAAACTGGCGCGAGAGGGCAAGATCAAGGAGTTCACCGGAATCTCAGACCCTTACGACGTACCCGAGAGCCCGGAGTTGCGTGTCGAAACTGAGAATGTCGAAGTCGACAACTGCGCCCATCAGGTTCTTTTGAAGCTGGAAAGCATGGGTCTGATCGCAGGATAACGCCCTGTAAAATCATCAAGAATGCCTCCAGATTCTGGGGGCATTTTTTGTTGCAAAACGGCGAGTTCGTACCACAGAGACTAGCTCTGGCGATTGTCTCAGCCTACCGGCGTAAACAGGTGCTAAACCATTTGCGGCAGATCGACTTGCCCGCGCATCAGGACATGGCCCTTTCCGGCAACCTTGATGCCGGTCATGGCCTCACTCGGACCTACACGCGTGACCGTAGCCTGCCCGGGGCGCCCCATGTCGTGGCCCTGTTCCGCTGTAAAGCTGTCCTTTTGCATCAGGCCATATTTCCACAGATAGGCAGCCATCGCGCCAGTCGCTGATCCGGTGAACGGGTCTTCGGG
>NZ_SMMF01000532.1:0-1629 GCF_009711355.1 Roseibium sp. RKSG952
AGTGTATTGAATCGGTCTACAATTATAGGAAAATTCTCAAATATATAATTTCCATAACTCGCAAAAAAATGATCATAAAATCCAAATAAATTTGTATAAGTAAAAATTATAAAAATAATTACATAAAAAGCAGAAAAAAATGTATGGTATTTATTGATTGACATATAAAAATATTTATTTTCATAGGACGTACCAATAATTAGATATGGTATATACCAATATTTTTTTCTGTATTTTTCATAACCATAATCGAATTTTGAATTCATTGTACTACCATTCTCTTTGACCTAATATGCTCGAGGAGCTTGATCCTAAGAAATAAATTTTGATATACCCATGTTATCTTCGCAAATATTAACCAGCTTAAAAACTAGATGTCTGCATTTTCTAACGGTTGCATAAAACGCTCTCATTCACCTCTAAAACAGCGCTATCAGAAATAACAGTATAAACCCCGATACCATTGGAAATCCGCACGGCCTTTCACCATTCGCATTGCGCGGCACACGCAACAGGCCCTGATCTTCCGCCGTGACCGCCGTGGCCTGAACGAAAGAAGCCCCACACCTCTCTTCCAGACCCACCACGTAAATATCCTAGGGATGAGCGGCCACCGCGCCTAAAACCGCCCACGGAAGGCAAACCGGCGCTCAGCTAAAAAGCCGCCACGCACGCCGCAAGCGTCCGGCTTTTAAGCCGCCCACAGGCCTGACTTTACGCTGCCGTTGACGCATTCCTGATATGGCTGGTTCAAATTTTGACAAGGTTTTGCCTGCGCACGGTCAGTCGAATTAGAATTGCAATTAGAGGCAGAACTCCGACAGGGAACGAAATCGAAGCGAGAGCTGCCACAAACGGGAATAAAGGTCCAAATAAAGTCGAATAAGCAAAACGCGCGCTATGGTATGATGGAGAGGGTGTAAGACAAAATGTTAGGTAAAAAAAGAAAAATATGACTACCGGATAAAAAATTGCCCCAATAACATGGAGAGGAGTCATTCTGTTTTTTATCGACCCAATGCGCCAGTAATGGCGATATATTATCGCATAAATAATAGATAATATTATAATGCTGGGAAACAGCATAATAAATGACATAAGGTACCACTTGGAAAAAAGAGGGTTAAATCTTTCAAGTGTATCGAATCTATCTACAATAATAGGAATTTCTTCAAAAATAAAATTCCCATATTTAGAAAAAACAAAGTCATAAAATCCAAATAAATTTGTATATGTAGCCGCAATAAAAATAGCTATATATGAAAAAGAAAATATAATTTGATATTTAGTGAGCGCGATATAAAAACCTTCACTTTCATAAGCGCTTCCTATCAAAAAATATGGAGTATACCTATATTTTTCCTTGTAATATTCATATTTATAATTTCCCTTTGTATTCATATTATTTTCACTGTATTTATAGTGAGTGGATGTTTTTTAATTCATGAAACACGATATGAAGAATTCGTACACCGATTCACGCGATTAATCATTTACGATCCTCCAACCCATGCCCTGCCTTTCAATACCAGCTATCAGTATTTTTAACGGTTGCATAAAACGCTCTCATTCACCTCTAAAACAGCGCTATCAGAAATAACAGTATAAACCCCGATACCATTGGAAATC
>NZ_SMMF01000828.1:0-13545 GCF_009711355.1 Roseibium sp. RKSG952
ACAGTATAAACCCCGATACCATTGGAAATCAGCACGGCCTTGCACCATTCGCATTGCGCCTCCCCCCCCCCAAAAAAACAGGCCGCCAGCATCCCTGCCGGCGGCCCGCTTTCATGGTGTCACGTCACGTGCGCTTTTAAAAATCAGGCGCTGGCCTTGACCGGGCCGAGGTCGACCGGGGCCTTGATGTCGTCGGGCACGAAGAAGTCCGGCATCAGGGTTTGGGTCGGGTCGACGCGGTACTTGTCGAAGTCGCGCTCGCCGCGCTCGAACAGGAAGTTGTCGTCGATCAGGAACTGACCGGTCAGCTCGCGCGACGGCGTCGTGAAGATTTCGTAAGCCGCATCCGCCAGAATGTCCGGCGTCCGGCTCTGGCTGACCATCTTGTCGCCACCGAGCACGTTCTTGACCGCTGCCGTTGCAATGGTCGTGCGCGGCCACAGGGCGTTGACGGCGACCCCCTTCGGCTTCAGCTCACCCGACAGACCCAGCACCACAAGGCTCATGCCGTATTTGGCGATGGAGTAGGGCGTGTGGGCCGCAAACCACTTCTGCTGCATGTCGAGCGGGGGCGACAGCATCAGGATATGCGGGTTGTCGGACTTCTTCAGGTGCTCGATCGCATGCTTGGAGCAGGCAAGCGTGCCGCGCGTGTTGATCTGGTGCATCAGATCGAAACGCTTCATGTCGGTGTGCGCCACCGGGGTGATCTGGATCGCGCTGGCGTTGTTCACCAGGATGTCGAGACCACCGAAGGTTTCCGCGGTCTTGTCGATGGCTTCCTTGACGGCGACGTCGTCGCGCACGTCAAGCACCAGCGGCAGGGCCTTGCCACCGGCCGCCTCGATTTCCTCAGCCGCCGTGTAGATGGTGCCTTCCAGCTTCGGATGCGGTTCGGCGGTCTTGGCCGCAATCGCAATGTTGGCGCCGTCCCGGGCCGCACGCAGGGCAATCGCCTTGCCGATCCCGCGCGATGCACCGGTGATGAAAAGCGTCTTTCCTTTGAGGTCCATGTACTCACTCCCTTTTTAAGAATTCAGACTTTCGCCTTTTTGGTCATGAAATTCGTGAAGGCCGTAATGGTCTCCTTCGATGTCAGCCGCTCGGCAAACACCTTTGCTTCGTCGTCGACCCGCCTGGCCAACGCGTCCACATCGCCGCGCATGAAGTCGCGCGCCAGCTTCATCGCCTGCGGCGGCTTGGCGGCGATCTCCTTGGCGCAGGCAATCGCTGCCGCGTCGACATCCTCGACCACCTCGTTGACGAGACCGGCCTCATAGGCCTTTTGCGCCGGGAACGGGCGGCCCGCGATCAACAGTTCAAACGCCTTCTGGTAGCCCATGGTCTGCGGCCCGAGCAGGGTCGATCCGGCTTCCGGGATCAGGCCGAGATCGACAAACGGCGAGCGGATCACCGATTGCGGCGAGGCAAAGACCATGTCGCAATGAAGCAGCAGGGTTGCGCCGACACCAAAGGCAATGCCGTTGACAGAGGCCACAAGCGGCTTCTGGTTGCCGACAAGTGCACGCAGGAACCGGACAACGGGCGCATCCTCGCCCATGTTGCCGGCGTTTTTAAGGAAGTCGCCGACATCGTTGCCGCTGGTGAACGCGCCATCATGGCCGCAGATCACCTGACAACGGATCTGGTCGTCGTGATTGCCGCTTTCCAGTGCTTCGGCAAGCGCCGAATACATGTCGGTGGTCAGCGCGTTTTTCTTCTCCGGACGGTCAAGACGCAGGATCCTGACGCCCTCCTCCATGGACAAGGTGATCATGTTTGGTCTCCCCAAGTGTTTATGTGTCAGGACGCGAGCGCTTCCGGATCGAATGCCAGGATCATCTCGGCCGAGCCGACGACGTCGTCCTTCAGGCAGGCCGTCTCGTTGAGCAGCGTTGCGGCAAAGCTGCGCGCCATCAGCATCCGCTGGTCATAGGCCTTGCGGTTTTCCTGATCGGACTTCAGCGCGCCCCTGGCAAGCAGCACACCGCCAAGCGCCAGACCGGCCAGACGCAGGTAAGGCGTTGCCCCCGACAGGGCTTCGGCCGCCCGGCCGTCGCGCTGCGCCGTCAGCATCCAGTCGGTGGCGGTTTCCAGATCGTCGACCGCGCGGCTCAGCTGCTGGGCAGTCAGGCCGAAGTCCGGCCGGTTGGAGGCAGACACCTCGCGAATGGTGTCACGCAGTTCGGAGATGAAGGCAGCCACATGTTCGCCACCCGACAGCGGCAGCTTGCGCATCACAAGGTCGATTGCCTGTATGCCGTTGGTGCCCTCGTAGATCGGGGTGATGCGGGCATCACGCATGTGCTGGGCAGCACCCGTCTCCTCGATGAAGCCCATCCCGCCATGGATCTGAACCCCCATGGAGGCGACTTCACAGCCGAAATCCGTCGACAGCGACTTGGCAATCGGCGTCAGCAAGGCGCCGCGCTCGGTCCAGAACTTCTTCTTGTCCGGGTCATCGGAAAACTTGGCCATGTCGAGCGCATGGGCACAAGCATAACAGATGGCGCGCGCAATCTGTGTCCGCGTCTTCATGCCCAGAAGCGTGCGCTTGATGTCCGGATGATGGGCGATGGAAACCATCGTCTTGTCTTTCTGACCCGCAAGCTGGCCCTGCTTGCGGTCCAGCGCATAGGTCTGGGCGTCCTGTGTCGCCCGCTCGGCAACGCCAAGCCCCTGAACGCCGACATTCAGGCGGGCATTGTTCATCATGGTGAACATGCAGGCAAGCCCGCGGTTTTCCTCACCAACAAGCCAGCCGATGGCGCCGCCCTCGTCGCCATAGGCCATGGTGCAGGTCGGGGAGCCGTGGATGCCGAGCTTGTGCTCGACACCGGCACAGCGGACATCGTTGCGCGCGCCCAGCGACCCGTCCTCGTTGACCAGGAACTTCGGCACCACGAACAGGGAAATGCCGCGCGTGCCTTCGGGCGCATCCGGCAAGCGCGCCAACACCAGATGAATGATGTTGTCGGTCATGTCGTGTTCGCCGTAGGTGATGAAGATCTTCTGGCCGAAGATCCGGTAGGTGCCGTCATCGGCACGCTCGGCGCGGGTCTTCAGGGCATTGAGATCGGACCCTGCCTGCGGCTCGGTCAGGTTCATGGTTCCGGTCCATTCGCCGGAGATCATCTTTTCCAGATATGTGGCCTTGAGCGCATCCGAAGCGTGATGCTCAAGCGCTTCGACCGCCCCGATGGTCAGGGTCGGGCAGAGCGAGAAGGCGATGGACCCGGCATTCCACATTTCCATGACGGCCATGGACAGCATCTGCGGCAGGCCCTGCCCGCCATGTTCCGGATCGGCGCTCAGGCCGTTCCAGCCGCCGGAGATCCAGTTGTGGTACAGGTCTTTCCAGCCCGGAGGCGTCGTCACAACGCCGTCCGACAGCGGCGTGCCGTGACGGTCGGCAATGGCGTTGAGCGGCGCGATTTCTTCTGCCGCGAACCGTCCGGCCTCGTTGAGGATGGCATCCACGAGGTCGTCGCTGAGTTCCGAGCAGGCCTCAAGCGCTTGCAATTCGGGCAGGCCGCTGACGGATTTCAGCGTGAAGGAAATTTCATCGAGTGGTGCACGGTACATGGAGGTCCTCCCTGACCATTGTGTGAGCGCGCTTCTGCAATATGTGGCGCGGTCTTGTTCGCAGTTACGTCCCGTTCTCTTGACGGATGGCCCGTTCGAGCCCAAAAGGCGCAACCAAATTCAGTTTGGCTGGACGATACCTCAGTTTACGTAAACGTCAAGTCGTATCCCTGCGGCAGGCCCGCGTTTTTTTGTCCCCAGCGCAGTTCTGGGCACCTGGGAGCATATCAATGCAGCGGTGGACAATCGACTCCCGTGATCACGGCTGGAACACGGACCGGCAAGCCGGGCAGATGTCCCGCGCCCTGTTGTCCGGGGAGCTTGTCGCCATTCCGACAGAGACTGTCTACGGGCTCGCGGCCGATGCCACCAACCCGCAAGCTTGTGCGCGGATTTTCGAAGTCAAGGGCCGCCCGCAGTTCAATCCGCTGATCAGCCATGTGGATTGTCTTGAAACTGCCGAACGTCACGGGGTGTTCGATGCCACGGCCAGAAAGCTCGCCCAAGCCTTCTGGCCGGGGCCGCTCACCATCGTTGTGCCCCGGAAACCCGGCTCGCCCGTCTGCGATCTGGTGACGGCCGGGCTGGACACCTTGGCGCTCCGGGTTCCCGCTGGTCCCGTCATGCGGTTCATGGCGCAAGAAACCGGACGGCCGATCGCAGCCCCCAGCGCCAACAAGTCCGGCAAGATCAGCCCCACCCGGGCGCAGGATGTGGCCGACGATCTCGGCGGGGACCTCCGGTTCCTGATCGATGCCGGCCCCTGCCCTGTTGGCGTTGAATCCACCATTGTCTCCGTGGTCGATGGCAGCGTCCGGCTGTTGCGGGCTGGCGGCGTGGAACGGGCCGCCCTTCAGAAGGTGCTCGCAGACCTGCCGTTATCGAGCGGACCGGCGTCGAACGACACCAACCCGCAAGCACCCGGCATGCTGACGTCCCACTACGCACCGGCAGCCAAACTTGTCTTAAACGCAGATCATATCGAGCCCGGCGATGCATTGCTGGCCTTTGGCGCAACGCTGCCCGCGAACGCGTCTGCCGCGCGGCTTTGCCTGAACTTGAGCGAAACCGGCGATTTGCGCGAAGCGGCAGCAAATCTGTTCAGCCATCTCAGGCGCCTCGACGCCACGGGTGCAAGCACCATCAGGGCCCAGAGTGTTCCGAACTCTGGCTTGGGCGAAGCGATCAACGACCGTCTCAGGCGCGCTGCAGCGCCGCGCTAACCAAATTTCTGCACAAGAATTCGTCACAAAGGCAGCCAAACCACGTCAAAAGCAACAAGGCTTGTGGACAGCGCGCAACAATCGGCACGATTTTCAAGCCGGGACCGATTTAGCCCGGCTGTCTGGTCAAGAATCAGATACCCTTGCGGAACCAGATGCAGCGGACCTCCCCACGGGTTCTTGAGAACCCGCACCTTCCAGGGGCTTGACCCAAGTGGTCAGGCCCTTTCTTCTGCGGCAAATTGAACTTCGCGCCTGACTGTTGCCGCAAACCCGGATCCGGTATCACATATCACGCCCTGCAAGTCTTCCCGCTTGCAGCTTGATCCGAATTGCGGTTTTGCACGCATTGACAGCCTGTTGCGCGCGCAGTCAGATGAGGCGCTTCCTTTCACTCTACCGCAGAGCCCATCTTGTCGACCCTTCTTCTTCACCACACGTCCTATCTGGACCACCTGACCCCGGTCGGGCACCCCGAACGCCCCGACCGGTTAAGGGCCATTGATCGCATCCTCGAACACGAGAAGTTTCAGGCTCTGGAACGCGATCTTGCGCCGGTCGGAGCGCTGGAAGACATCGCCCGTGCCCACCCGATGGCCTATGTCGACATGCTGCACAATCTGGCGCCCGATGAAGGGCTTGCGCGTGTTGATGCAGATACCACCATGTCGCCAGGCACATGGGAGGCCGCGCTTCGTGGTGTCGGCGGCGCCTGCCGGGCCGTCGACGAAGTCGTATCAAAGACCGTCAAGAACGCGTTTTCCGCCTCCCGCCCACCCGGGCACCATGCGGAAAAAGACCGGGCAATGGGCTTCTGCTTCTTCAACAACGCGGCCGTCGCCGCGCGCTATGCACAAAAGGTCCACGGATTTGACCGGGTGGCCATCGTGGATTTCGACGTCCACCACGGCAATGGCACCCAGGACATCTTCTGGTCGGACCCGACCGTGATGTACTGCTCGACACACCAGATGCCGCTTTATCCGGGCTCGGGTGCCGCCGACGAAACCGGCGATGCCGGGACCATTGTCAATGCGCCGCTTGACCCGGGCAGCGGCGGCGCCGAGTTCCGCGAAGCCATGGACGCCGTCATTTTGCCGCGGCTCTCGGGCTTCGAACCGGATCTTGTGATCATATCGGCGGGTTTTGACGCCCATGCCCGCGACCCGCTCGGCGGCCTGAACCTGACCGAGACGGATTTCGCGTGGGCAACACGGGCTCTGATGGAGATTTCCGACAAGCATTGCGATGGCCGGGTTGTGTCACTGCTGGAGGGCGGGTACGACTTGGAAGGGCTGGCAAGATCCGTTGCAGCCCACCTGCTCACGCTTATGGACGCATAGGCGGGGCCAATTGCCGCCGCCCGCATTTGCCGGACCACATCAACCCCAAGTGGACATACCCGAATTCTCATGACGAATTCCGATAAACAGACCGATATATCCACCCTGTCGTTCGAAGAAGCCCTCAAACAGCTGGAAACGATCGTGCGCGAACTCGAGCAGGGCAATGTCCCGCTGGAACGCAGCATCGAGATTTACGAGCGGGGGGCCACCCTGCGCCAGCATTGCGACAAGCTCCTGAAGTCCGCGGAAGCCAAGGTGGAGAAAATCCAGTTGGGACAGGACGGTCAGCCGTCGGGTACGGTTGCTCTCGATCCGGAGAGCTGATTGCCGACATAAGTGTTATTTACGAAGAAAAACAGATCCTCGATATTTATCTCAATAAGCGTCGTTTTCCGTTGCCTTCGGCCCCAGTTTTCGAAAAACTCTGACCATGTTCGAGCTAACGACACAGGACGAATTTCGAATCCTCGAGAATGTGCATGATTGCATGCTGCAACATGACCGCTGGAACGATGTCCTCTCCCAGGCCGAACGGATCGCGAACTCAAGACTCTACCTGTTGGAGTTCGACCGGTATGACCACCATACCGGTCGTTATTGCGGCCCGGAAAAGGCTGCCGAACTGATCGACTTTCTGAGCACGATCAAGACGGAAGGCAGCAAGACAGCGCTGTCATTTCTCCTGCATGATGCCTCGTTGAGCTACCCTTATTGCAAGGCCAATCTTCTGGCCTTTGCACTTGAGGGCGCGGAAATGCTTCATGACGTGTCAGACAAGCCGGACGTCAACGATTTGCGCACCTGGCCCGGCCTGATCTGTCCGCTGATCCGGACCGGGCACCGGGTCATCCTGTTCGGCTGCCTCTTCCCGGGCATGGCCATTGCGAGCGCACAGCCGCAGAAACTGTCGCCGCCGTTTCAACGGCTCGCCCGTGCGATCCTCCTGTCCCTGAATGTTCAGGACAAAATGGAAAATGCAGCCCAGCTGCGGCACGCCCTGCATCTTGTCATGGACAACCAGGACACCGCCTCGATTGTGCTCGACCGCAATTTCAAACTCGTTCAGCCGGCATCGGGTAGCCTGCTTCCCGAACGGCTGCAGCCCCTGTTCGATGAGCACAGCGGGCGGCTGGTTTCCAAAGACAAGCACATCGAGCAGGCGCTGATTTCGGTTTCAGAAGACATTTCGCAAATGCTGCAGGAGCGGGACGAGCTCGGCGATACCCTGACCTCGAGCAGATCGGTCTTCATTCATCAGGACAACCGGCGGGCGTCTCATATCCGCATCAAGGGCGTTGCGGCACCGGAAAGCGACAGCCGCCCTCGCTTGGCGCACATCCTGATTGAACTCCGCGAACAGGCTCCGGCCCCGGAAACCGTCACCCATGTGCTGTCCGACCGTTTCGGCTTGTCCGGCAAGGAGGCCGAACTGGCCTTTCATCTGAGTGCCACGGGGTCAATGCAGGAGACACTGGCGCATCTGAGCATCAAGCGAAACACCGCCAAAACCCATTTGCGGCGGATTTACGAAAAGACCGGCGCCCAGTCACAACTTGAACTTGCGCGTCTGGTCCATGAGCTTGGCCGCCTGTTCTGACAGGACACGCCGTAATCAGGAAGGCCCGCTTCCCGGCATAACCCGACCACACGCGCCCCCAGACAAAAAAAGGGCCGCAAAAGCGGCCCTAGTTGATCACTGTGCACGTGGCCCCATCGACCACGTGTATGTGCTATGACACTTCTCGCGCGAATGCATCACCCAACTGGGTGACTTTTTCCTTTTTTTTGAACCTGAAACCAAAAATTGCATCGGCCTATGTAAAAATACCCCCATAACGGGAGGGCTACAGTGCCGCACTGACGTTTCACGATTTGCGCCCTACATGCGCATCGTGTAAGCGTGCCCGACACTATTGTACGGAGACGACCTCAGCGTGACATCCATGCCGGATACCCCCCTTCTCGATCGCGTAACCACCCCATCCGATTTGCGCAATCTGCCTGAAAGCGACCTTCGGCAGCTGGCCGACGAATTGCGGGCGGAAATGATTGATGCGGTTTCCATCACCGGCGGACATCTCGGTGCGGGCCTGGGCGTCGTCGAACTGACCGTTGCCATTCATTACATCTTCAACACACCCGACGACCGGCTGATCTGGGATGTCGGCCACCAGTGCTATCCGCACAAGATCCTGACCGCCCGGCGGGACCGGATCAGAACGCTGCGGCAGGGCAATGGCCTGTCGGGCTTCACCAAACGTGCGGAAAGCGAGTACGACCCTTTCGGCGCCGCCCATTCCTCGACGTCGATCTCCGCCGGGCTCGGCATGGCCGTCGCCCGGGATTTGTCGGACGGTGACAACAACGTCATCGCAGTGATCGGCGACGGCGCGATGTCTGCCGGCATGGCCTATGAAGCGATGAACAATGCGGGGGCGACCGGGTCCCGCCTGATCGTCATCCTGAACGATAATGACATGTCGATTGCACCACCGGTCGGTGCGATGTCCGCCTATCTTGCAAGACTGGTTTCCGGCAAGACGTACAAGACCTTCCGCGATGCGGCCAAGTCCATCGCCAAGACCCTGCCCCGCCCCTTGCAGGAAAAGGCCGCACGGGCGGAAGAGTTTGCCCGCGGGTTCTGGACCGGCGGCACGATGTTCGAGGAACTCGGCTTTTATTATGTCGGCCCGGTCGACGGTCACAACCTCGACCATCTGCTCCCGATCCTGAGGAATGTCCGCGACACCCATCAGGGGCCGGTCCTCATCCACGCGGTGACCCAGAAGGGCAAGGGATACGCGCCGGCCGAAGGCGCAAAGGACAAATACCACGGCGTTGCCAAATTCGACGTGGTCACCGGCAAGCAATCAAAGCCCAAGGCCAATGCGCCGAGCTATACCGGTGTTTTCGGAACGTCCCTGATCCGCGAAGCGCAGGAAGACGACAAGATCGTCGCGGTCACCGCCGCCATGCCGGACGGAACCGGCCTGAACCTTTTTGGCGAGGTATTTCCCGAGCGGACCTTTGACGTCGGCATCGCCGAACAGCACGCCGTGACCTTCGCCGCAGGGATGGCAACCGAGGGCTACAAGCCCTTTGCCGCGATCTATTCGACCTTCCTGCAACGTGCCTATGACCAGGTCGTGCATGATGTTGCCATCCAGGGCCTGCCGGTCCGCTTCCCGATTGACCGCGCCGGGCTGGTGGGCGCGGACGGACCGACCCATGCCGGTGCTTTCGACACAGCCTTCCTGAGCTGCCTGCCCGGTTTTGTCGTCATGGCAGCAGCCGACGAAGTCGAACTCCGGCACATGGTCGCAACTGCGGCGGCCTATGACGAAGGGCCGATCTCGTTCCGCTATCCGCGTGGCGAAGGCGTCGGGCTCGACCTGCCAGAGCGCGGAACCATTCTGGAGATCGGAAAGGGCGCTGTCCGGCGGGAAGGCACCAAGATCGCGCTGCTGTCCTTCGGCAGCCGGATGGCGGAGTGCCTGCTGGCGGCAGAAGAGCTGGAAGCCTCCGGTCTTTCGACAACCGTGGCCGATGCGCGCTTTGCAAAACCGCTCGATATCGACCTGATCACCCGCCTTGCCCGCGAACACGAGGTCCTTGTCACAGTCGAGGAGGGTTCGGTTGGCGGCTTCGGCAGCCATGTGCTGACGGCTCTGGCGGAACGCGGTCTGCTTGATGCGGGACTGAAGGTCCGGACCATGTGCCTGCCCGACATCTACATTGATCACGACAAACCCGACGCCATGTACCGGGAAGCGGGCTTGAGCAAGGACGGTATCCTGAAAACCGTTTTTCAGGCACTCGGCTCTCCGGCGCTGTCAGACACGGTCCGGGCCTAGCGCACAGCTTTGCGCAAACGCTGCTGATCACAGACTTCAATTAAATTGAATTGACACCTGCCATCTTCGCTGAGAAGCGTGGTCGGCAGGAAATGCGTAGGCTGAGCTTTGCGCTGACCGGTAATACCTCGAATATTCTGGGAAACACGCATTGAGACAGATACTCGCATCGATCTCCGCACTTTTGTTGTCGGTGTTCGTTCTCGTTCTCGGTTACGGCATACAGACCACCTTGCTGCCGCTCGCTGCAGCTCAAGCCGACTTCACCGAAACGCAGATCGGCCTGATGTCGTCCGGATATTTTATCGGGATGGTATTGGGGTGCATCGGGGCACCGCATGTCATCATGCGCGCTGGACATATCCGAGCCTACGCCGCAATGGTCTCCTTGATGTCGGCTGCGGCAATCATCCATCCGATCTTCGTGGATCCAACAGCCTGGTTCGTACTTCGCCTGATCTCCGGCTTCTGCCTAGCTGCCTTCTACATGGTAACCGAAAGCTGGCTGAACGAGCGCGCCACAAACGACAATCGAGGCATGGTTATGTCCATGTATATTGTCGTTCTGTTCGGATCTCTAATGATCGGGCAGGTGTCTATCTCGGTAATGGACATCAGTTCTTTCGTGCCGTATGCCATCGCGTCGGTTGCGGCAAGCCTTGCCGTTGTGCCGGTTGCCCTGACAACCGCCACGCAGCCTGCTCCGATCGCTCTTGTCCAGTTCAGGCCGATCAAAATTTACAAGCAATCGCCTGCTGCCATTGTTGGAGTGCTGCTCGTAGGGATTGCAAATGGAGCCTTGTTGACGCTGGCAGCGCTCTACGGATCCCAGATAGGTCTTTCGACACAAGAAGCCGCCATCTACTCGGCAGCCATTCTGGCGGGCGGTATTCTGGCACAATGGCCGATCGGTCGCTTGTCTGACCGGGTAGACCGGCGTCTGGTTCTGGTAGGCCTTGGGGGCTTAACCGCGATAGCATCCCTGATGATCGTGCTGCTGTCGCCGACCGGATTTTACATGGCGGCCGCACTCGCAGTACTGGTCGGAGTGTTTTCCCAACCGGCATACGCAATTGCGACCGCGCACGGCTTCGACTACGCGGCCCCAGAGGATTTCGTTGAAACAACATCGGGTCTTCTTCTATCCTTCGGCATAGGCTCAGTTATCGGGCCGGTTACCGCATCGATCCTGATGGCAAACTTTGGCCCGAGCGGTCTTTACATCATGGTCGTGGTAGTAGAGGTCATTCTGGTTATTTATCTACTCACTCGTCTGTATGCACGCAGTGCTCTGACCCCGGATGAAAAAACCGACTTCGAATATGCCGCAACGGCCCAGGTCGGTACGGTTATCTCGCCCGAACCGCTGGATGTGGACGCCGACAACGTGATCCCGCCGGAAGAGTTTCCCGCCTATGACGATCCGATCTACAGCCCGGAAGCGGAAGAGATCACGGAAGAGGTCATTCTGGTTGATGACGGCGATGATCTGGACGAACAGGACGCCGACTTCGATGCGCCGGATCACGACGCCGTCATTCATTCCACTGACGGCAAGAAAGAATGAGGACCGGACAGACTTGCGGCGTCTTGTCCCTCGACCTTACCGGTTTTTCATGATCAAAAGACGCTCATGAAACCGGGCATGGGAATAATATCAGCATTTTACCGGGAGCGCAGGCCGCTCGCCGTGCTGGCTGCCTATGCTTTGGTGTTCCGGGCTGTCTTGATGATGCTCGGTCTGGCGCTTGCTCCCGAAACGGTTGCCGCCGGAATAGGGCAGTTGTGCCTGCCCTCCCAGTCAGCCGACCTTCCCTCCCAGCCGCGCGGCCATGATCCCGCCACTTGCGAATGCGGACCGGCCTGTCCTCACGGGTTTCCATCGGCAGGTCCCGCATCCGCCACCACCGGCACCCCCGGCTTGATGCGGGTTGCGCGCCAGCCCGTGCCATTTGCAACTGCCGCGCCAGATCAACACAGCACCACGTACCGGCAGATCCGCGCGCCGCCCCCGTCCTTCACCTGAACCGCGTTCGGGCAAGCACCCGATCATCAAGACACTTTGAAGGACAAAAAATGAAACTCCTGAAATCCGTTCTCGCCGGCGCCGCCGTGCTGGCCACCCTGTCCATTGCCCAGGCAGACCCGGTCACCCATGGCGATCTGGCGATCGAAAACACCTGGACCCGTGCCACGCCTCCCCGCGCCAAGGCAGGCGGCGGTTTTGCGACCATCACCAATTCCGGATCCAGTGCCGACCGCCTTGTTGGCGTGTCGTCTCCCGTCACCGGCCGGGTCGAAATCCACGAAATGGCCGTGGAAGATGGTATCATGAAGATGCGGGAACTTGAGAACGGCATCGAAATCCCGGCAGGCGAAACCGTATCCCTCGAACCGGGCGGGCTTCACATCATGTTCATGGGCCTGACAGAAGGCTTTGAAGAAGGCACGGCCATTCCCGTGACCCTGACTTTCGAGAACGCCGGAGACGTCGACATTGAGCTTGCCGTTGGAAAAATGGGCGCCAAATCAATGGATCACGGCGGCATGAAGCATGGCAGCATGAAGCACGATTCCACCGGTCACAGCGGGCACGGCAACAACTGAGGGTCTCATGTCTGGATTGAAACTACTACGCTATGGAGCCTGGGCTGCGGTTGCAGCCCTTGCGGTCGTGTCGGGTGCCCTTGTCTATCAGCAGGCAAACCGGCCGGATCAGGGCAACGCTCTGGTCGACCCCATCTCGGCGATTGGCGGACCGTTTGAACTGGTCAACGCCAAGGGCGAGACCGTGACCGACAAGGATTTCGCGGACAAGCCCAAGGTCTTCTTCTTCGGCTTTACCTTCTGTCCGGACGTGTGCCCGACCACCCTTTCCGAAGTTCAGGGCTGGATGGAAAAGCTCGGCCCCGATGCGGACAAGCTGCATTATGCGTTCATCACGGTCGATCCTGAAAGGGACACACCGGACGTGATCGGCGACTATGTGTCCGTGTTCGACGACCGGATCGAAGCCCTGTCGGGATCCCCCGCACAGGTGGATGCAGCCCTGAAAGCCTATCGGGTCTATTCCCGGAAGGTTCCGCTTGACGATGGCGACTATACCATGGACCATTCGGCCGTCGTTTTCCTGATGGACAAGGACAACCGCTTTGTCGGCACGATTGCCTATGAGGAGTCCGAGGACACGGCCATGATGAAACTCAGGCGCCTGATCGACAACGCGGAACAGACTTCGTAAGGACCTCAAGGAGAGACCCGCTCATGCGCCTTGCGCTCTATGCAGGACTGGCAGCCGGTGCCGCGGTGCTTATAGCGGCAGGCAGCCTGTTGTGGTTGCGTGCGGGCGAGCGGGTCTTCGTCGACAAGATGCTGGCAGCCATCGCCGGGTGCTTCTGAAGGCAGTTGCACAAAACAGACAGCAAGGGCATTGCCGCAATCAAGTCGAACGGACTTTGCCGCCACAGAAAACCATTCACAGGATCGTCATCAGTGAATTCAAGCGGAAAGTGCAACACAATGTAAGCTGCTCAATCT
>NZ_SMMF01000742.1:0-6426 GCF_009711355.1 Roseibium sp. RKSG952
CGCATCTGGGGTAAGGGGGACTGTAATCCGCGAGCGCAATTACGCAACAACGCCGACCCGGGTCAGAATTTGCGACACAACAGACGTTTCATCCAGGACCCAACCCTCTGCGCAACAAGGTCTCTCGCCTCGCCGGTCAAAAGCGCAAGATGGTCAAACGGAACATCCTCAATCTCAACAGCTGAACAATGAGAAGACCAGCCAAGGTCCGCATCGGGTGCACACGAGCAGGTTTCGTTGCCCCGGATCAAAAGCACAGGCCCCTCAAACTTCCCGGCACGGGGCCGTTCCTTGACAAGCTTTGCTTGCGCGTAAATATGGCCCAGCAGTTTCTTGACGAAAGCAACCCCTTCACCGCCATTATCTTCGGAAAGCTGCCCGGACTGTGCAAGCTTTCTTGCCAAGCGGCGGAGCTTTTCTTTTTGGCTCAGTTGACCCAGCATGGCGCTGCCCGTGGTAGGATCATTCGCCCGCAACATCCCGTCCAGTTGCCGGTTTATGGCGGCATCTTTGGAGATCGTGTCAAGATCGTTTCCGGCGTTTGGAATGCCATTCCCGGCGCTGGTATCCAGAATTGCCAATCCCTCGATCTGCCTATCTGCCTCTTGAAGGCGGCAGGCAATGTCGAGGGCAACCTTGCCGCCAAGTGACCAGCCGACAAAGATCATGCTGGACATGACCGACTTCGCGATCACGTCTGCATAACAGGAGATCATTTCGTCATAGCTGGCAAAACCCGGCTCGCTACCATAGCCTCGGGCCTGTATGCCAAGGACTGTTCCATACCAACCCCAGGCAGACAGGATTTCCTTCTGTCCGAAAGACGCCGCAAGGCCGCCGGCAGGAGGAAAGCAAATGATTGTCCTGTCTTGCGGCACATCTGCCTGCCTTGTTTGCCGGTACCGGACCAGTGGTGAGTAGGTTTCAGGAACTGCGGCAAGCCGTCCTGCCAATGCGGATACAACTGGCGCTTCAAATACATCACGCAAAGACAAAGTCTTGCCTGTCGCGTGCTTGAGCTTGGAGCAGACGGAAAACGCACTTAGGGAGTGACCACCCAAATCAAAGAAACTGTCGTGGCGGCCAACTGTTTCAACGTCAAGCAAGGCACTGAAAACACCAGCTACCAGCTGCTCATTTGCATCCCTTGGAGCTTCGTATCTGGCCTGATTGACCATTTCTCCGGTTTCGGGCAACGCCTTGCGGTCGACTTTGCCGGAAGACGTCATTGGAAGGCGCGGCAGGAAGACAAATCGCGACGGGATCATGTGCGCGGGCAGTGTTTTTTCAAGCTCTGCGTGCAAGTCCGAAAGATCCAGCCCGCCCTCTAGGCCGGTGCTTGCCGCTATCCCGGGACGCCGGCCGGTCAGAACCAGATAGGCCACAAACCGGATGTCCCTGCCCCAGGCGGCGTCATCGAAATTTCGAGCCAGGACGACTGCCTGTGCAATACCCGGTTGTTGTTCCAGAACAGCTTCGATCTCGCTTGGTTCGACGCGCATGCCACGAACCTTTACCTGGGTATCCGCCCGGCCCATGAATTCCAGTTTTCCGTTTGTCCGCCAGCGTACCAGGTCACCCGTACGATAAATCCGGGCACCTTCACTCTCCGCAAACGGGTCGGCAATGAACGCCTCCGCCGTAGCAGCCAGACGCGCCAGATAACCACGTGACAGCTGGTCGCCACCGATCAGCAAGTCGCCGGTGACACCGGCCGGAACCGGGTTCAAAAGGGCGTCCACAATGTAGATGCGCACCTGAGCGAGAGGAGCTCCCAACGGCAAGACCTCGGCTTCGTGCACGCTTCCAAGCGCTCCCGCAGCAACAAAGGTTGTTGCTTCGGTCGGCCCGTAACAATGAACGAGGACCGGCGGACGGGATATTTGTCCAAGTCGTGAAATCGTGTTGCGATCGGTGGTTTCACCACCGAACAGGACCGTCCCGACATTTGAGAATGCTTCCGCGTCTTCCTGAACAATACTGGTCAGCAAGCGGGACGTCAGGAACATGGTATCGACAGGAGCCGTGCTTGAGGCAGCCCGGATCGCATGCGCGTCGACCACTTTAGTCTGGGCCAGGATCAAACACCCTCCCCGGCTCAGCGGAAACCAGTATTCAAAGGTTACAGCGTCAAAGGCAGGATGGCCGGTTTGCAACAAACGTCCATCTGGCTTCAAATCACAATAATGGTGCGAGAGGAGTGCGGCGACCGCTCCATGAGAGATGGCAACACCCTTTGGTTTTCCTGTCGAGCCGGATGTGTACATGACATATGCAAGCCCATCGGGAGAAACATTCTGGCCTTTTTCCCGACGTGTGAGCTGATTATCCGGACAGGCCGAAATAGCGGTGCGGGTCGCAGGAGCGTTCAGAACGAGGGTCTTCAGGCCGGCGCGGTTCGTCACACCCCTTGCCTGTTCGGCACAAGTCACCAGGAAGCTGGCCCCCGAGTTTTCCAGAATACTGGTCAACCGGTCAGAAGGCCCATCCGGGTCAAGCGGAAGAAAGGCCCCACCCGCCTTCCAAATCGCCAGAAGCAGAATGATCATGTCCACCGAAGGCTTCAGCCACACACCGGCTAAGCATTCCGGACCAACACCAAGTGAGATCAAATACCGGGCCAGGCGGTTGGACGCCGCATCCAGTTCTCCATAGCTCAGGTATGCCTCCCCGTCGGTCACCGCTATCGCCCGGGGTTTCATCCCCGCCTGGTGGGCGAACATGTCTACAAGGGCAAGTGGGTGACCGCCGAGACCGGCATCTGACCCGGCATTGAAATCACTGACCAGTTTTGTCTGCTCACTCCGCTCCAGTAGGGGCAGTTTATAGACCGGAACGCCGGGTGACATGCAGGCATTGACAAGAAACCGCCGGAACATGTCCCCGATACGCGAGACCGTCTCTTGTTCGAATATGTCGGTCGCATATTCGGCATAGACCCGCACCCCGGTCTCATAGGGATTGATGTGAAAGACCAGATCGTATTTGGTGAAAAGCGGCCGCGGGTCGCCCAAAGGCTGGATATCGAGACCTTCCCGATGGAAATTTCCAGCATTGCGGAATGCATGCATTACCAGAACGGCCTGAAACACCTGGGATACATTGGACGGATTGCTGCCCGTCGACGCAATGATGTTCTCAAAAGGCACATATTGATGCGCAAACGCGCCGTTCACCGTTTCCCTTGAACGCTCGAACAGGTCTTCAAAGCCAGCCAGTTCATCGACAGACAGTCTGAGCGCCAGAGTATTGCCGAAATAGCCGAATTCGTCCCACAGCGCAGCATCCGGTTTCATCACATGTGGAGTGCCGATGACAATATCGGTCGTAGGCGTGATCCGCGCCAGAACCCCGGACAAGGCAGCCACAAACACCATGAACGGTGTTCCGTTGCGCTTGACACTGAACTCTTCAACAGCACGCCATTCGGAGGGGGTGAAACCGGCAGCCTGGAGCCGCCCGCCCGCATGATCCCTGACGGCCGGCCGCTTGCGGTCCGAGGGAAACTCTAGCACTTCCGGCATAGGCGTAAACCTGTTCTCCCACCAGGCGAGTTCTTCAGCAAAAACTCGCGTCATGGCCTCGGAACGCTGCCATGCGGCATAGTCGGCATAATGCAGGGTGATTTCGGGAAGGGTCGGCTTCCTGCCGGCAGCTGCGGCGTCATAAAGATCCAGAAAGTCCTTCGGCAGGATATGGGCCATTGACCAATTGTCGCCAACACTGTGGTGGGATGCCAGACACCAGACATGGACGCCCTCCGTCAACTTGAGCACGAAGGTGCGGCATGGATGGCTGCGTTCAAGGTCATACGGCCGGGCGATGAGCTCGGAAGCTTTGGCTTGTGCCTCGGCTTTCAGCTCATCCAGGCTTGCGGGCCGGGCGGACCAGTCCTCGAAGGAAACGCGCAAGGCGTCGGGAGCATCAATCACCTGACAAAGCTTGCCGTCCATTGCTACAAGCCGCGTGCGCAAGACCTCGTAACGGTCCAACAGTCCCTGCACCGCCTGTACAAGGGCACCGGTGACAACCTCACCGGTCATACACAAGGCAAAACCTTCATTATAGACCGGTCGGCCCTCATGCAGGCTGTTGGCAAGCCACATGCGTTCCTGCTCGAAAGACGCCGGGATGCAGCCGGAACGGTCAATGGCAACAACGTCCGGCAACGCGCTGCCGGTCTCAAACGTTACACGGTCTACCAGCTGACGGACGGTCGGGTTCTCGAACACCAACCGGACAGGAACCTTTCCGCCCAAGGCCTTTTCAAGACGCAGTGCGAATTGGGCAGCAAAAATCGAATGGCCGCCTATGTCGAAGAAATGGTCGTCAATTCCGACCTGTTTCAATTGCCGCCGGTCGTGGGAAATGACCTCACGCATGATCCGGCACATGAGTTCTTCGCGTTGGTTCCTCGGGGCAACATATACATTCCCTGCAAAGCCGATTGCCATGTCTGGCAATGCATTGCGGTCGAGTTTCCCCGACGGCGTCAGTGGCAACCGCGACACGGCAGCAAAACGCGCCGGTACCATGTGCTCAGGAAGCAAACGCCTCAGCGCTCGGCGCATTGCGCCAAGATCGGGCAAAACCTGCAAATCAAGCTGGCGAACCGTCGACCGGTCGCTTTCCCGCAGGTCTTCATGGCCAAGATCAAGAGCGTCGGCGATCATCTCGCCAGTCACGGTCTCCGGCACAAGATAGGCCACCAGCTGTGTTTCGGAACCGGACCCTTCGCTGCCCTTTTTTGCGACAACGGCGGCCCGGCTTATGCCATCAAGTGTGGAGCAGGCAACCTCGATCTCACCCACTTCAACGCGCATGCCCCGGATCTTGATCTGCTTATCGATCCGGCCTAGGAATTCCAAAATGCCGTCAGGGGTCCAGCGTCCCCTGTCTCCGGTTCGGTAAAGTCGCGCGCCCTCTTGATCCGAAAACGGATTTGCAACAAATTTCTCCGCCGTCAGACCCGGCCGGCCCAGATAGCCCCGGGTGAGGCCCACTCCTCCGATCAGGATCTCACCTGCCACCCCAACCGGACATGGCTGATATCTGTTGTCTACCACGAAGATCTGAACATTCGTGATTGGCTGGCCAACCAGATCTCCAGGGGGAATTGGCTGCTTCAATTCCATGCTAGAGATGCTCGACGTCGTTTCCGTCGTCCCGTACCCGGTTAGAAATACCGCCGAGGGCAGTTTTTTCATTACCTGCATTTTAAGATGTTCAGGCAATCTGGATCCGGCGCAATAAACGAACTTGAGGCTGGAAAACCAGTCTGCCGGGGCAGTTTCAAACAGCCGTTCAAGCACAGCCGGTTGGGTATTGATGACACGCGCCGGAATTCCCTCGAAGCCGTCTTGTGTGCAGTAGGCAAGCCCTTGCGGCACTGGCAAGAGTGTTCCCCCTGTGACCAGCGGCAACCAGATTTCCCGCAAGGATGCACTGAAACCAAAAGACGTGGTCATCGGCATGACGGCAGGCCCGGCCGATGAAGCCCGCGCCCGTGTCCAGGCCAGAAGGTGGCTCAAATTGTCCATTCCGATCGCCACACCCTTCGGCTTGCCACTTGACCCGGAGGTATAGATGACACAGGCAAGCCTGCCCTCGGGAAGGCCATCCTGGCAGATCCCTGCCGCAGACCGGCTGGCAATCGTGGCCACCACTTCAGGATTGTCCAGCACCAGACAAACGGGTGTTTGAGCACAAAGGCCGGGAAACTCTTCTGCCTCCTGAAGCCGTGTCACCAGAAACTGGGCACCGGCATCCGCCATTGCGGACGAAAGCCGCTCTTCAGGATCGTCCGGAACCAGCGGCAGATAAGCTGCCCCAGCCTTCAGGACCGCCAGCAAGCTGACAACCAGATCGTCTGAGCGTTCCATGCACACGCCGATGATCTTGTCGGGACCTGCGCCATGCAATTTAAGCTCCCGCGCCAACCTGTTCGAGGCGGCATCAAGTTCACCGTAACTCAATGACCGGCCCTCTGCGGAAACAGCTATACGTTCCGGCACCTGTACCGCATACCGGCCAAATAGCACCACAGGCGTCTCGACAAGCGGGCCACTTGATGTACTTCTGTTAAAGCTGTCGAGCAGGCAGGTTCTTTCATCTTTCCCCAAAAGCGGCACTTCGGCCATCACCCTATTGGGAGCTGTTGCCACGGTTTCCAAGAACCGCTCGAATGTCTGTGCAATACGCGAAGCTGTACTTCGATCAAACACCTGACTGGCAAAGGTCAGGACACCGGAGACCCCGTCCGCGCTGTCACGCAAGATCAAGGACAGTTCGAAATGAGAACCATCGGGTTCGCCGTCATCAATCCGTTGGAAAGTGATATTGCCGAAATCCGCTTCTTTTTCACCCTTAGGGACATTCAAAAGGTTTATGGAGACTTGCACGATCGGTGCATGGCTCAGGGAGCGG
>NZ_SMMF01000879.1:0-25387 GCF_009711355.1 Roseibium sp. RKSG952
GGCCCGCTGGAAGAGGACGCCCGGGGCGAAACCCGCAATGTGGATCTGGCTGGCGCGGCAAATGGCGAAACGGGTGGAACTGTCGATGCCGGGGCTGTGGAGCTGCAAACCGGCGAAGCGGTCATTGCCGTCGACGACACGATCACGGTCACGACCGGCGCGCAGGTCACCTTCAATGCATTTGCAAATGACATTGACCTCGTTGGAACGGCCCAGAAGTTTGCTAATGTCAGTACGCCGGAGCACGGCAGTGTGGTCTCCGGCAGCCTCGGTTCGCTTACCTACACACCGGATGAAGACTATCTTGGCACGGATGAATTCACCTACATACTGCATAGCAATTCAGGGGTGTTCTCGACAGCCACGGTCACGGTCAGTGTGGTGGAAATACAAGGTCTCAAGGTCACGACCGCACAGGACATCGTGGACGAATACGATGGCTTGACGTCACTGCGCGAGGCGATTGACTATGCAAACAGCATCGCAAACGGCAGCGACCCCGACAGGATCACCTTCGACAGCGAGGTGTTCTTTGGCGACGGACAGCCGGTCATCCGGCTGACAGAGGGCACCTTGGCGATCATTGATGCGGTGATCATCGACGCATCGTCGACGCCTGGTGGTCTCGTCACGATTTCCGGCGA
Organism: Roseibium sp. RKSG952; assembly: GCF_009711355.1. Lineage (NCBI taxonomy): Bacteria > Pseudomonadati > Pseudomonadota > Alphaproteobacteria > Hyphomicrobiales > Stappiaceae > Roseibium > Roseibium sp. RKSG952. Next base: position 645 of record NZ_SMMF01000879.1, read on the forward strand.
CGCGGCAGGCGATGACGTGACGGATGAAAGCGGCATCACCAACATCGGACAGTCGAACAATGCGGGTGTTTTGGACGACAATAGCCAGATCTTCCTCATTGACAGCAGTGCCGTCACAGCACAGCTGGAAAATCTGGTTCTCACAGGCGGGGTGAACCAGACCGGCAATGGCGGGGCTATCTCGAGCAGTGCCGATCTGACCCTGACGAACACCACAGTGTCCGGAAACGCGACCAGGGTGGATGACGCTTCCGGCGGTGGCCTGATCACCTTTGGCGGCTTGACCTTGCTCAACAGCACCGTGTCGGGCAACGCAACGTTCGGAAGCGGAGCCGAGGGCGGCGGGCTGCGCGTTGTCGGCGGTAGCCTGACCACCTACAACAGCACCGTGTCCGGCAACACCTCCTATGCAGCCGGAGGCGGCGGGATCCATCTCGACAACGATTATCAAAGCAACTTGGTCAACAGCACGATCACAGGCAACCGGGCGCTGGGATCAAGTGCCGATGGCGGTGGCCTGCGCGGGGGCATCGTGACGCTCAACAACACGCTGATCATCGGCAATTATGCGCAATTGTCAGGTAACAACACGCCGGAAACACAAGCATTCAATCAGTCTGACAGCCTGATTGGCGACGGCATTGATCCCGATCTCGTTTTTGCCGAAACGATTGAACTGCTTGATGCGGGCGGTTCCGGCACGGGTGTTTTTGCCGGTGTTCTGGCCGGCAATGGCGGGCCGGTCGAAACGGTCATGCTCAAGGTGGATCCGGACAATCCTGCACTCGACATTGGCGCGCCCAACGGGCCCTTGCTGGTGGATGCGCGCGGTGAAACCCGAAACGTCGATCTGCAAGGCATTGTAAACGGAGGAACGTCTGCGGCGGTCGATGCCGGCGCGGTCGAACTGCAAGACAATGAATCCGCGAGAGCCGTAGACGATGAAATAACGGTTACGTCCGGTGGCCAGGTGAGTTTCAACGCGTTTGACAACGATATTGTTCTCCAAGGCTACGCAGGGAAGTTCAATAACGTCAGCGATCCCGAACACGGGAGTGTTGTGTCCGGCCGCTTTGGTGCTCTGACATACGAGGCGGATGAAGATTACATCGGTTCGGATGAGTTCACCTACATACTGCATAGCAATGTAGGGGCTTTCTCGACCGCCACAGTCCGCGTCACCGTGGAAGAGGCCCCGAGCCTTGTGGTCGACACAGTCGAAGATATCGACGATGCATTCGATGGTATGACGTCGCTGCGCGAGGCGCTTGAATACGCCAAGGCGGGTGGTGTCAACGCCGTGACTGGCAATGCGGCGGAAATCACGTTTGACGCGAGTGTTTTCGACGAAAGCGACGGCCAAGAGGTCATCACCCTTGGCGACGGCGGCCAGTTCCAGATCGACAGCGGAACTGTCACGATCATCGGCGATGCAGACGGAGATGGTGAAAGCGACGTCACCATCAGTGGCGATGATCAACACCGGATCTTCGAAATTACCGAGGATACCACGTCTCTGGATCTTGAGTATCTGACCCTCACAAATGCGCTTGGCCCCATTGGCGGCGCGATCCGTGTTGATCAAAATTCCTCTCTTGTCCTATCTCAAAGCACCATAACAAATAACACCGCCGTAGCTGGCGGAGCGATCTACTCGAGCGGAACCGTCAGGATCGAAAATTCAACCATCTCTGAAAACACGACAAATTCCCACGGAGGCGGGATTCTCAACACCGGAGATCTGGAAATTTTCAACTCGACCCTTTCCGGCAACTACACCCCGGAAAAGGGAGCTGCAATCTACAGCCGGGAAAGCCTTTATCTCTCCAATGTTACCATTGCAGGGAATACAACAAACTACCTAGGAGGCGCCATATATACCGGAGACAGGAATATTTCCCTGATAAACTCAACAATTTCCGGAAATAAATCTGATGAAGGGGCGCTCTATATTAGAGGTTTCGCGGATTATTTTCTTGTCATTAATACAATTATAATTGGAAATGACGGCGGGAACATTTCCGGAAACACGTCGCAAATTACGAATGGCGGCGGCAATATCTACAATTCAGGCATTCTGCCCGAGGACGTTTTTGCCGAAATAGATCAAACAACCGGCGGCGGTCTGCTGGCCGACAATGGCGGGCCGGTTCAGACGATCCGGTTACTGGCAGCCGACACCAATCCGGCCTTGGATGTCGGCAGCGTGCCATTCAATGATACTGACACAGATGGTATTGCTGATCCGGATGAGCTTCTGCTGGTCGACGCTGTCGGCAATACCCGGGAGGTCGATCTTCCGGGTATCGGTAATGACGGTACCAACACGGTTGATGCCGGCGCTGTCGAGGTACAGCTTGAAGCAGACAGCCTCGTGGTGACCACGCATGAAGACGTGGTCGATTTCGCTGATGGCGTAACCTCCTTGCGCGAGGCGCTGACCTTCGCGCTTGCTGGCGGGGAAACCGGCGACACGTCGGCGCCTCAGGAAATCACCTTTGACGAGACGGTGTTTTCCGGCGGGCAGATCATCACCCTGACACAGGGCCAGCTGGACATCACCGGCGGCAACATCTCGATTGACGGCGATGCGGATGGCGATGGCGAGATTGATGTTACCGTCAGCGGAGATGATCGATTCCGGGTGGTTAACATTACCGGGAATTCGACACATGCGACACTTCAAAATGTGACAATTTCAGATGGGAATTCGAGGCCGGACGGGGGTGGCATCTTTGTTAACCGAGGGGCGGAGCTTACGGTTTTAAATAGTGTTATTCGTGACAATTATGCGGAATATGGCGGGGCGATCGGAAATGCTGGTACGGTGGTTGTCGCCAATTCTACCATTTATAATAATGGTGCCTTCTACGAAGGAGGCGGCATATTTGGTTTTGGGAACCTTAGCCTCGTCAACAGCACAATCACCGGCAATACCACGACGAAGGATGGGGGAGGCATCGCGCAAACAGGTGGTTTTCTAGAACTGCAAAACACGACCATAACCGGAAACACTGCCGAGGATGGCGGAAGCGGCTTCGCGCTTTTGGCGGGCTCAAGCGCGGTGATCCAAAACTCGATCATACTTGGAAATTCAGATTCACCGAATGAAGAAATTCTACTAGATGGCGCAAGTTTTCGACAAGTCGGGAACAGCATTATCGGCGGAAGCGGTTTGGTCGCCTCTGAAATTTTCGCGGAAATTGATCTACAAACCGGCGGTGGCCTGCTTTCTGACAATGGCGGGCCGGTGCCGACCGTTCGGTTGCGGGAGAGCGCCAACAATCCGGCGCTGGATATCGCGAATGTTCCGCAAGACAGCTTCGATGCGGATGGCGACGGCATCACGGCTGAAGACCTGCCGGTCGATGCCAATGGCAATCCCCGTGACGTGGCCATTGCCACAATCGGACGGGCTACCACGGTCGATGCCGGGGCAGTGGAACTGCAGCAAAGCGACATCGATGCAATCCGGGCCGCCATTCTGGAGGATTCGGCCTCGCCGGACGGAAATTCGAATGCTGACGGTGTGGCTGTCACGGACGACCAGCTGTCGCTGGTTGCAACGGACGTGTTCCGGTTTTCCGACAATGACGGCAATGCCGTTCTGGAATCCCGGTTCCAGTCGGCCGTCAATGCCGTGACGGACTTCTCCAACCTGCCAACCACGGAAGAGGTGCAGGCGGTTGTCGATGAGGTGAGCACGGATCTGAGCAGGTTGTTTGTATCCCAAAGTAGTTTCAACGACGACTATGTCATCGGTTGGGATGTGAGCCAGGTCGAAAATATGAACGGCATATTCTTTGACGCATTGGTGTTCAATCAGGATATCAGCGATTGGATTGTCAGCAGCGTCACCGATTTTAGCAACATGTTCGGAAGTGCGCATGCATTCAATCAGGATGTGGGCAATTGGGATGTCAGCAGCGCTTTCTCTACCGAGGGTATGTTCGTTGACGCGCTTGTGTTCGATCAGGACATTAGCCGATGGGACATGAGCAATGTAACTAACACCCAGAATATGTTTAACGGGGCCAGAGCATTCAACCAGGATATCGGGAGTTGGCAAACTGGCAATGTCACCAATATGCGGAGTTTCTTTGCAGATACCAACGCTTTCAATCAGGATTTGAGCGATTGGGATGTCAGCAATGTGACCGATATGGTCGATATGTTCACCGAAGCGTCGGCTTTTGATCAGGACATCAGCAAATGGAACGTTGAATCCCTTACGGCTGCCAATGCCATATTTGATAACTCGGGCATGAGTGTAGAAAACTTCGACAAGGTGTTGGCAGGGTGGGCCACGATCGACCATTTGGCTGGTGAGGCGGGGCTCAATAATGGCGTGACTTTCGGGGAAACCGGTCGAATCACCTATTCCGACGCAACAGCGCGAAATCACCTTGAATCAGTCTATGGCTGGAATGTCGTTGCCACGCTCGACGCCGGCATCATAGTTGGAACGAACGATGCTGACAGCCTCGATTTTTCAAGTTCGACAGCCGGTGTTGTGATCCATGCGCTCGACGGAACTGACACTGTCATAGGAAGTACGCTCGGCGACACGATTGTCGGAGGCGAGGGCGACGACAATCTGACTGGCGGGGCAGGGGCGGATACCTTCGTCTACAAGTTCTACAACGCCGGTGACGACACGATCACCGATTTTGATCTCATCGAGGACAGGATTGACCTCGGCCAGCTGATCCTCGGCTTTGAGGATGGCGTGTCGGATATTGGCTCCTATGTGACGGTCAGCGCGTCTTCTGAAGGCAATGTGCTTTTGACGATTGACCGCGACGGGGCGGACGAAACCGGCGAAACCGCTCTGGTGACAATCGAACTCGCCAATATCGGCTATGACCTGATTGACCCGGATACGTTCGTGACGGACTTGAGCGGCGGCATCTTGCAGTTCGACACGACAGCGCTGGAGGCGGCCCTTGCCGCCATTCTGGAGGATTCGGCCTCGCCAAGCGGTGCCTCCAATGCCGATGGTGTTGCCGTGACAGAAGAGCAGCTCAAGCTGGCCGCAACGCGCGTTCTCGGCAGCAGCGACACCGCCACCTCGCCGATGATCGCCCGCTATCAGGCCGCCATTCAGGCTGAAGCCGGCTTCACCACGCCTTTGACCCCAACGCAGGTGCAGGCCGTGATCGATGCGGAGAATAGGGATCTGAGAATTCTGTTCAGCGACGATGCCACATTCAACGAAGCTTATGTTGTCGACTGGGACGTCAGTCAGGTTGTGTCCATGAACGGGATGTTCGCCGATGCAGAGAGCTTCAACCAGAATATCGGCAATTGGGACGTCAGCAATGTTGAAGACATGACAGCATTGTTCATCGATGCAATCAATTTCAATCAGGATATCGGTCGCTGGGATGTCAGCAATGTAGCCGGAATGGGACTAATGTTTGCTGCTGCGGCAAACTTCAATCAGGACATTGGAGACTGGAATGTCGGCAACGTCACTTCCATGGAATTGATGTTCTTTGATGCGTCTAGCTTCAACCAGAATATCGGAGCGTGGAACGTTGGGTCGGTCAGCATGATGGACAACATGTTTGCCAACGCAATTACCTTCAATCAGGACATTGGCGATTGGGATGTCAGCAGCGTAACGAACATGCGGAACATGTTCCAGAATGCAGCCGGTTTTGATCAGGATATCGGAGATTGGGACATTTCATCACTCATCATTGCCGACAACATGTTATCCGGGTCGGCCATGAGCATCGAGAATTTCGACAAGCTTCTGGCGGGCTGGGCAACGCTTTCCCCCGATGAAGGACAAATAAATTCGGCTGTGATTCTCGGCGCCGGCGAGCTGACCTATAGCGATGCAACCTCATTCAACCACCTGGAAGAAGAATTCTCCTGGTTCATACGTTCAGGATCGGTTGAAGACGGTGTTATCGTTGGCCAAGATCGCAACACCACCTCTGAAACGCTCGGATCGAGCGCGGAAATCTCAAAGCAGATCATTCACGGATTGGGCGGCGACGACATACTCATTGGCGGAAGCGGCAGTGACGAACTGGTCGGCGGGGCAGGCAGCGATGTCATGACCGGCGGGGCGGGCGCGGACAGTTTTGTCATCCGCTTCTACAGCGACAGCTATATGGCAACGGATGCTGACACGATCACGGATTTCTCCGCCGAAGATGTGATTGTTCTTGCCAATACCGGCTTTTCGGATCTGGATGCGGTTCTGGCCGGGGCGGTAGACGTCTCCGGGGCTGCCCGCATCACCTTCGACAATGGCTTTACGCTTCAGCTCACGGGCTTTTCACGGGACGACCTGACTGCCGACAACTTCGTTTTCCTGTAACCCACCCAGGGTCAAGGCGATGCGTGGCAAGATCCGGTTGCAAACCGGAACAAGGCAATGGCGAGGAAGCCTTTCAACGCAGTTTTTGTTCTGAGAGGCTTCCCCGGGAAAGGGCACTTCGGTTGAGCATCTTGCTCTGTATTGTACTTCGCGCTTGAATTTATCGGTTTCAATCGCTGGTGCCGGAAAACTCAGAAGTCTGACAGATCGAGCAGGTAAAGCCCCTGACTGTTGTCTGCAAAGCCGATCCTGGCGACAAGTTTGCCGTTCACAAAACCTTGCGATCCGATGGTGACCGTCTGGATTTGTTTCAGGTCCATGATGTCCCCGGTTTTCAGGATCTTGTTGGCAGCTCGAGTCCTTGCATTCCAGACAAACAGGCCCGTCGGATCCGGAATGCTGCTTCCGAAGTAATTGCCGCAAAAGGCAACCCGTGTTCCGTCTGTTGCAGGCGGTGTAGCGAAGTCGTTGCCGTCAAAGGTTTCCGTTTCCGAGGCCGCGCCGGGTATCTTGCTTATGCCTGTCGTGATCAATACTGGTTCGAGCGGTTCCTCGCCGAAGGCCAAGGCAATCAGACCGGCCACGGAGCTCCCGCCACTCGTCGTCAATTCGGCTCTGAAGGCAAGAAGGTTTCCGAACGGCGCAAGGCCGATCTCCCTGTAGAAAGTGTTGGCACCGGAGCTGATTGGGCCGGGCCCGAAACTATAGCCTGCAGAAATCACCGTCTGGAGTCCGTCCTGTCCAAGGCGGTAAATGGCTTCATTTCCGTCAGATCCACTTCCGAAGAACAGCGCCTGGTCTTGAGGCAGACATGGCCAGACCTTGGGGTTGCCGACCGCTTGAACCTGTGTCCCCTGAGGCGTTTTTGCGTTCAGAAGGTCAAGCGGCTGACGGACGGCTTGCGCGGGATCATAGACGGAGACCGAAAAAAGGCCGGGTGCCGGGGTGTTGCCGGGCCGGTCATTGTTTGCATCGCCCATGCCGGGAAACCAGACTGTTCCGGACGGCCCGGCAGTTGGCTGGCCAAAAATGCCCGATTGGAACGTGCCTGCCACACTGGACACCAGAGGGCGTGAGCGAACGGTTCCAGATGTCCGGTCAAACAGGAATATGCCCGCCTGTCCGACGGACCAATTGGCGGCAAAGAACGCGACAAAACCATCGACAAAGACCGGTCTTGGAAATGTCAGGACCGAACTGCAGGGTGCAAGCGAGGGCGTGCCGGACGTGTTCTGAACATAGGCATCCTGCGTGCCGGCACTTGTTGGGGGACCGTCCAGATCGGGAAGCGGCGTGGCGCTGTCGGAAATCTTCTCGAGATCGCCGCCGAATGTCATGGCGAACAGGCCTTCCCGTTCCTCGTTGTCGCCGAGAAACAGAATGGAGTTGCCGTCATAGACGGGCGGCTCGAACTTTATGAAAGGCTTGCCGGTTCCCGGCATCATGTGATCGGTATCAATAAACTTCTGGTAGGTGCAAGAGGGTGTTGGCAGCGGTGCAGTCATGAGTATCCTCCCTATTCGTCACTTTTGCGCGTATATTAAGTGTTGCATAGTATTAATTATCAACTCATGATTTATTTTGTCTGAATTGGTGTTTTGTTTGGCCATGTAAATCCTGAGGTGAGATGTTCAAATTGTTTGCTGCCGGGAAAGGCCATTGCAGTTGGCAAACAGCCAGGAAGATTCCTATAATTCCGCAAGGTAACAATAGGGGGAGGCCATGCGTGTTACGGGTTTGCCGAGAAGGATGGTTCTGGCCGTTGTCGGATTTCTGGCGGCCATGCCAACAGGCGCGCATCTTGCGCCGGCGGAAGAAGAGAGCTTCGACTACTATGTGCTCGATCTGACGTGGTTCCCGAACTACTGCCGACCCGACCGGCGGCATAGCCACTCTGTCTGTCAAGACGCCGCCAACCGCCGTTTTACAGTGCATGGGCTTTGGCCAGACTATCAAAGGGGCTGGCCCGAAAACTGTCATGCCGATTTCAGGGCCCCTTCAAGAGACCTGCTCGATCAATACAAGGACATCATGCTCAGTTATCAGCAGGGTGCCCATGAATGGAAAAAGCATGGAAGCTGTACGGGTCTTACACCGCAAGCCTATTTCGACCTGACCCGGCAAGCCTATGAGAAGATCAATATTCCCTCGATGTTTTCCGGGCAGGGGCCGGCGCGGGAAGTGTCAGCGTCCGCGATCAAACAAGCATTCTTTTCCGATAACAAGGGCCTCGGCCCGGAAGGAATGTCGATCAGTTGCCATGACGGCTACCTTGCCGGAATAGAAATCTGTCTCGACACGCAACTGAACTTTGTGTCCTGTCCCGCTATTGCTTCCAACGGGTGTGACGCCAGCGAGATCAAGGTGGTCTTTCCGAACTGATTGTTTTTCTGGGTGGTGCCGATACTTTGACGATCTTCTGGAAAACAATGGATGGCCTGACCGGAACTCGGACCAGCTGTCTGCAGGTCATGCGACATGACCAGACTTGATCGGTTGTTCAGGCAGGCTGCGCGCCGTGAACAGCGCCGTCAGTCACTGTTCATCTCGCTTTTGACCGGAAAGCTCCATAAGTACTTCTATTATCGATTGCGGTTTGTCGTGTGGGTGCGTTCGACCCAGTTCATCACCTATGCGGTCGAGTTCCTGGCGCTGAAGGCGACATTTGGCCAAACGGCCGCGTTCACCATCATCATTGTCCGCACCGGTTCCGTACTGTTCGACGGCGGGTGGTGGGGGATGCTGGAGACGATGCGTGAGAAACTGCGATCTCTTGCGGATAGCGGGCAGCGTTTCAGGGCCGGGCATGAAATTGGCGCGTGGATCAATCTGTCGATTGCAATTGCCGTATCCCTGATCATCGGGGCGGCACTGGTGCTATTGGTTTTATGGAGCGCGGATCTCGGAACGCCTGCCCGCATCTATGCGTTTCTTGTTGTCCTTGATGTGGCCATTCGGCTGCCGGTTCGCGTTTTGCATTCGGGGATCTATGCAACCAGCCGGGTTTACCGTCCGATGTGGTCGATGCTCGTAGCGAACGCCGTTCAAGTGGTGGTGTTAAGCGCAGGTCTCTACTTTTTTCCCGAGGCTGCCCTGATCTTGTCGATTCTGATGTCGTCACTCGTGTCGGCACTGGTCACCTTGAGATACACATTGAAGCAATATCAGCTCGCAAGTCTCAAACTGACATTCTTCGGTCCAAGCCTCAGGTTTTGGGAGAGCTTTCCGGAAGTCTCTCCCAAAGCCCTTTTGACGACATCAGTTGCCGGGGTTTCTCTTCGGCTGGATTCGATCATCGTTCTCAGTCTGGTTGGCTTGTACGGAGAAAACGTAAACTATTTCGAACTGCCAATGGTTCTGGAAGACTGGAATAACATCGATCCATTTCAGTTCTTTTATCTGACGCTTCCGCTCTTGCGTGGCGTCTATGAAATCTGTGGCGTTTATTATTTCGATTTTGTCCGGTTCCGCCGTTTTGAGGTCTTGCGGGACTTTGAACCCGCGTTCGTCCGGAAACTGCTATTTGTGACGCCTTTGGTTGCCGGGTTTTACTGGCTGTGGGCGGCTATGTTGGGCTGGTTTGTCCTTGCCGATGTCCCGTTTGCTTTCGTTTTGGCTCTGCTGCCTCTTTTTGCTTTGCGCGGTCTATTGGGCATCTTTCAAATACAATTGTTTGCCGAAGGAGCGTATTACACCCTGATCGGGACCATGCTGGCTTTTGGCGGTGCGCTCTGGTTAATCCGGACGAACTCCGATCCGGTCTATGGTTTCGCCGGTATCATGGCCGCGATCGCAGTCTACAGTGTTGTTCTGGCCACGCTGCGATGGAAACGCAGACGCCACGTGCAGCTGCCTGTAAAATTGACGCTTGACGACTGGCTGCGCGCGGTGTTGCGCGGCAAGCGACCGCTCTTGGTCGGTCGTTTTGACGTGCTTGAGAACCTTTCGGACAAGCAACGCAAAGCGGTCTGGAATGTGATCGAAGACTTTTTTCATGGCCACGGTCATGTGGCCCATCGATCACGGCAAACCGTATTCTACTGTTGCAGTGGCCTGGAAGATCCGGGACAGCAGGTGCCTCATCTTGTTCTGCAAAAGCGTACCGGTGGTGTCATCAGCCACGGGCAGCTCCTGTCTGACGAGCCCGTTCCGCCCGATATGGCCGTGAGCATGCTTGTCCGGAAAGGCTGGATGCGCGGTGCATGCGAGCGGTGTTCGCCCGACACCAATACCCTGAAGACAGCATTTGGCCGGGCTTTCACGGAGGGTATCATCTTCGATACCGAAACCGGAAGCGGGGCCCGGCGCATTCGAAAGCTCGATGCCCATCAGATCGTGCAAATTCTATCAAAAGTCCGTCAGAGCGCCGAAACCGGATCGTTCCTCCAGCCGCTTGGCGACAGGCTCATGCAACCGGTCTTCGTAGACGGAAAGGTTCGCCTCTTGTTGATTCTCCCGCCGGGAGCGGCACGGGAAGACGTGAGCGCCTGGCTGATGGAATTCAGACAGTGGCAATTCCCGGCCAATCGCGAGGAGCGGGATCCGGTATGCTGACACCCTACGATGTTGACGCCGAGCTTGCGAACCCCGAACACTACGAAGAGCGGATCATGCGGGCTTTTGAGAAAAAACGGTTGCGCGGTCAGGTTTTCAACGAGGTTGAAGGCGGCGTGTCCCTATACAGTGTCGCAATAGACCGGAAGCGCTTTGCACGTGAAATCGCGCGGCAAATTGAACACCGGGAATACCGGCCGCAACCTGCCGAATTGATCACTATCGACAAGAAGGGGCGCTTGCGCTCCTTTCATATCAGGCCGTTCAGGGATCAACTGGTTGATGCGGTTCTGTACAAACTCATGACCCACAATGCAAATTGCCTCGGTATGCCGGGGGTCTATTCCTACATCCCCGGTGTCAACAATCTGATGGCGGCAAAAGATTTTGCCGCCTATATCCGCCGCCACAGGGCGCGATCCGGCTTGCGGCCGTCCCCCATATTTGTATTCCAGACAGACCTTTCAGCCTATGCGGACAGTGTGCCGGTTGGGCCAAAGGCCCGCATTTGGCCGATCCTGAAAGAAATCGCGGATTGCGGCAGTCAGGCCGGTGAAGTGTCCTCCTATGTTTGGGACGTCATTACCGAGTTCGCGCGTCCGGTCGCACGGGATGCCCACGGAGCGCTGTCGTGTAGTGTCAAAGGAGTGCCGGCAGGCACGCCCTTTGGGGCGGTCCTGATGAACAATGCAGTGAAACGCATGGACCGGCTGATCCATACGCAGAAAGGAGCCTTTTATGCGCGATTTAACGATGATTTCCTGATCGCTCATACAGATCTGCAACGGCTCCGACAAATCGAACAAGACGCTTTGACACTGGTCGGGGATGCCGGTGTCAGCCGCAACTTGAAAAAGGAGCGCAGGATTGCGCTCAGCGGCAACGGAATGACAGCTATTCATGCTTCCGACTATACCGGCCGGGACCGGCTCGAGTTTCTCGGACTGTCAATCACTCACAGCGGCGCGATTGCAGTTGGCCCGCATCGTATCCGGCGTATTTTGAAAAGACTATCCTCCCGGATTGACCGGGCTGGCGCTTGCATTGGGGAGCTGCCACTCGAAGAGCGGGTGTCCAGCCTCGTTCAAACGACGAATGTTATGCTGGATTGTAGCAGTCCATTCGTCATATCCGGTCTGAGGGCGTTGCTTGATACGACGGATGACCGGGGGACCCTGAAGGATCTGGATTTCCAGATTTCACGCAAGCTTGTGCAGGTGGCGACCGGTTGCAAGGGCATTCGCGGCTTCCGTCAGGTGTCTCCGGGCCGTTTGAGGAGCAGATTCGGGCTCGTTTCGCTGGTGAACCTGAAAAACTTGCGAAACCCCGGTTTCTAGGATCTTATCAAGTCAGGAGTGCGGCTCTCGCCGTTCGGCGAATTTGCTGCAGGGACTATAGAGGTTGCGGCTTTCGGTCTCTGGTCTTCGATTCAATACCCCCGCACTCCAGTTCCCCTCTCTTGCCATCTGTTTGGCTTGGCTCAAAGTCAGCCGTTCACCGCATGCGGCGCCTTGCAAAAACACGATTTCAAACCGGAAAATCGCATAGGGTTGGCAGGGATGGAAATTGGTGGTGTCAAAGGTCTTTGGCACTTTTGTTTTCAGGCGGCGGGCACAATCGCTGCGATATGTCTGGGCATTGCGGCGCGGATGCCGGTGCATCTGACGGGCGCCTCTTGTTTGGACAACCTCTCCCCAGACCGGTCAAATGGACTGAACGTGCCGTTCGTTGCTGCGCCGTTCTGCCAGCCTGCGTTCCCAGCGCAGCGCATCTTTGACGATTGAACGCAAGTTGTCGTGTTTCGGGGTCCAATCCAGCTCTTCCAAAATGAGCTTGTTTTGAGATATGACGTCCGCCGCGTCGCCTTTTCGGCGCTCGCCATAGATCACGTCAAAATCCATGCCTGAGATCGATTTGACGGCTTCAATCACCTCCATGACGGAGAACCCACGACCGTAACCGCAATTCATAACCAGATTTGAACCACCGTCCCGCAAGCGGTCCACCGCCAGTTTGTGGGCCGAGGCGAGATCCGACACATGAATGTAGTCCCGGACCCCGGTTCCGTCCGGCGTATCATAATCGGTTCCGAACACGGTAAGCGACTTGCGGATGCCGCGGGCTGCTTCACAGGCAACCTTGATAAGGTTGGTTGCCCCTGCTGTTGATTGTCCTGTGCGGCCTTTTGGGTCTGCGCCGGATACATTGAAATATCGCAATGCCGTATACCGCAAATCATAGGCCTGCGCGGCATCGGCCAGCATGCGTTCTGTCATCAGTTTCGAGGCGCCATAGGGTGTGAAGGGTTGCAAGCTTGCGGTTTCTGGAACCGGATTGACATCGGGGATCCCGTAAACGGCTGCGGTCGATGAAAAAACGAAGTTGCGCACACCTGCCGCGATACAGGTTTCCATCAGGGTGTGGGAAGCAAGTGTGTTGTTGCTGTAGTATTTTAGCGGGTCCGCGATGGACTCCGAGATGATGATTGAGCCTGCGAAGTGAATGACCGTGTCAATGGAATGCCGGGACATGATGTTCATCAGCAGGGCCTTGTCCCTGATGTCGCCGACATAAAGCGGGACGTTCTCAGGAAGGGTCCAGCCAAAACCGGTCGACATGTCGTCCACGACAACCGGAACAATTCCCTCGTCGTGGAATTGCCAGACTGTATGACTGCCGATGTAACCGGCGCCGCCGGTGATTAGAACGTCCATGGCAAGATCGCTTCTGTCCTGAAATACGCATGCTTCGGAGCGAGATGTATTCCAAGTTGCCCGGAGTTTCCAGCCGGGTTCGGTTTTGTGGCCATAGCTTCCGCCTACCGCAAGCTGTTGTCTTGCGCATGTATGAAGACCGGGGGCTGACGGGCACCGCGGTTGTTCGGTTTAATTGACCGGATTTCCGCCCAGGGCTTGCTTGCTATAGTCAATCAGAAGTCTGAGGTTTCTCGATGTTGATGTGCCGGGCAGAAAGACGGCGAAGAGGTCTGTTGCCGGCAGGGCGACCTCCGGCATGATCTCTTCAAGCAAACCCTTCCGTATTTTGGGGTCAGCGTCATAACGCGGGATCCGGCCGATGCCGTGCCCTGCCTCGACAAATGCGGTGCGGGCGGCCGCATTGTCGGTTCTGATGCCTCCCGCCGGATGCATGCTTGCCCGTTTGCCGTCCTTTGCCGTGAGTTCGATCGCTCCGGTTCGATCATAGACCACCCATATGTGTTTATCGAGGTCCGCAAAGGTTGTTGGATGTCCATGCCGTTGCAGATAATCGGGCGCTGCACACAGGCAGTGGCGGATCGTTGCCAGCCTGACCGCCTGAAGGTCTGAATCGGGAAGCGGTGCGCCGCGGATCGCAAGGTCTATGCTGTCTCTCAGGAGGTTCGCGACGGCATCCGTGAATTGAATGTCCAGATCGATTTTCGGATAGAGGTCTTTGAATCGGCTCAAAATCGGAACCATGCGTTCCAGTCCGAAATTGACCGGGCAGGAGATCCGAAGCGTGCCTTCCGGTTCCTGCTTGAACCGTTCGACCGCGCGCCGGGCGGACTGGGCTTCATCCATGATGACGCGGCAGTGCTTGTAAAGTTTGCCGCCAGCCTCGGTCAGGTTCAGCGAGCGGGTCGAGCGGTTGAAGAGCCGCAAGCCGTAATACTCCTCCAGTTTCTTGATGTGGTAGCTTACGACCGCCCGGGACAGTCCCATTTGGCGTCCGGCCGCGCTGAAACTGCCGCGTTCCGCCACCTGGCCGAAGACCATCAAACTCTTGAGTTGTTCAAATGAAACGTCCACCATGCGCTCCGATTGTTAGATTTTTTTTGACAGTATAGTTCAATATTTGAGCATTTGTCGCGGCTGTTGCGCATCTTAAATCGGGTGGGAACGCGGAATGCCTTTCTGCGCAATCAAGGAGAACCAAATGCCGACTGCATCCAGCAAGAAGATCCTGATGGTCCTGACGAGTCACGAAGACCTCGGCGGGACGGGGCAGAAAACCGGTTTCTGGGTGGAAGAATTTGCCGCCCCCTTTTACGTGTTCAAGGATGCTGGAGCTGATATCACACTGGCCTCGCCGAAGGGAGGCCAGCCGCTGATTGACCCCAAGAGTGCGGATCCGTCGGCCGCTACCGAAGCAACCCGCCGGTTCGATGGGGACCCGGATGCGCAGAAACAGCTGGCGAACACGGTGAAGCTGTCGGATGTGGATGCGAGTGCGTATGACGCTGTTTTCTACCCCGGCGGACACGGGCCGCTTTGGGACTTGACCAATGACACGGTATCGATCGGACTGATCGAAACGTTCTACACGTCCGGGCGCCCTGTCGGGGCGGTCTGCCATGCGCCGGCTGTTCTGTTGAAGGCCAAGACCACTGATGGCGAGCCGCTGGTCAAGGGGCGCAAGGTGGCCGGGTTTACCAACTCGGAAGAGGACGCGGTCGGTTTGACCGATGTGGTGCCGTTCCTGCTGGAAGATGCTTTGCAGGAGAAGGGCGGAGCCTATGAAAAGGGGCCCGACTGGGGTAGCTTTGCGGTGACCGACGGTTTGCTCTTCACGGGGCAAAATCCGGCAAGTTCCGAAGCTGTGGCGCATAACATGCTTGCCAGGCTTGGTTAAATCGGCCTGTCATGACAAATTGAAAAGGGCGCCAATTGGCGCCCTTTTTTGTGATCAACGGCGGGTGTCGATCGGAACGTAATCGCGCTTTTCGGCACCGGTGTAGAGCTGGCGCGGGCGGCCGATCCGCTGGGACGGATCTTCGACCATTTCCTTCCACTGGGCAATCCAGCCCACGGTGCGGGCAAGGGCGAACAACACGGTAAACATGTTGGTCGGGAAGCCGAGCGCACGCAGGGTGATGCCGGAATAGAAGTCGATGTTCGGATAGAGCTTTTTCTCGATGAAATACTCATCGTGAAGAGCGATCTTTTCGAGCTCCATCGCAACGTCCAGAAGCGGGTCGTCCTTGATGCCGAGTTCTGCGAGAACCTCATGCGTGGTCTTTTGCATGATTTTCGCACGCGGGTCGTAGTTCTTGTAGACCCGGTGGCCGAAGCCCATCAGACGGAACGGATCGTCCTTGTCCTTCGCGCGGGCGATGAACTCGGGGATGCGGTCAACCGACCCGATTTCCGTCAGCATGTTGAGTGCTGCTTCGTTCGCACCACCATGAGCCGGACCCCACAGGCAGGCGATGCCGGCTGCGATACAGGCGAACGGGTTTGCGCCGGACGAACCGGCCAGGCGCACCGTCGAGGTGGATGCGTTCTGCTCGTGATCTGCATGCAGGATGAAGATACGGTCCATGGCGCGGGCCAGAACCGGGTTCACCTTGTACTCCTCGCAAGGCACGGCAAAGCACATGTGCAGGAAGTTGGACGAATAGTCGAGATCGTTGCGCGGATACACGAATGGCTGGCCCACGTGATACTTGTAGGCCATTGCGGCGATCGTCGGCATCTTGGCAATCATGCGCAAGGAGGCGACCATCCGCTGATGCGGATCGGTGATGTCGGTGGAGTCGTGATAGAACGCGGACAGGGCGCCGACGGTTCCGACCATGATTGCCATCGGGTGCGCATCCCGGCGGAAGCCCGAGAAGAACCGCGACATCTGCTCGTGGATCATCGTGTGGTAGGTCACACGGTGGACGAAGTCGTCCTTCTGGGTCTGCGTCGGCAGGTCGCCATAAAGGAGCAGGTAGCAGGTTTCAAGGAAGTCGCCATGATTGGCGAGCTGATCGATCGGGTATCCGCGATAGAGCAGGGTGCCTTCATCACCATCGATGTAGGTGATTTTGGATTCACAAGAGGCGGTTGATGTAAAACCCGGATCGTAGGTGAACATGCCGGTGTCCTTGTAAAGGGACGCAATGTTCACAACAGACGGGCCGATGGTCCCATCCATAACATTCAAGGTGTGCTCGTCGCCTCCCACGCCGAGCTTGGCTTTGTTTTCTGCCATTCAGGTAACCCCCTTTTCTGAAATTCATAGCACCGTCGTTCCGGCGGCTGCGGCTATAAAACTGCACGAACCTTTAAGCCGCCAGATGGTGCTGGAGGAATGGTCGCTCTTGCGTATCCGATTTGCCGCACTGCCGCAAGCAGGCTGGGCTAACGCTTTGGTAATATCTTTTCAGCCCGTGGAAAGTGCGGGAAACCTTGGTAAAACAGATTGCCCGCGCTTCCCGAATAGCAAAATCAGGCGGCCTGATCCTTGATGCGGCCGAGAGATTCCTCGCGCCCTAGTGCGATCAGGACGTCGTAAATGCCGGGAGACGTGCCGCGCCCGGTCAGAGCAGCACGCAAGGGTTGGGCGACTTTTCCAAGTTTGAGTTCCTTTTGCTCGGCATACCCCTTGACCGCAATCTCCAGCGGCTCGGCCGCCCACTCGCCGGCTGCTTCAAGCAGTGCATGAAGATCGCTCAGGATTGCCCGGGCGCCGTCATCCAGGATCTTCATGGCTTTGTCGTCGCAAACAAGCGGACGTTGGCGCCACAAATAGCTTGCACTTTCAGTAAGTTCCATCAATGTCTTGGCGCGTTCTTTCAATCCCGGAAGCGCTGTCAGTGCGGTCTGTTCATTGGCCGGATCGGCCAGCCATTCAAGGATTTCTGCTCCCCCGTCGGCATGCTGAAGATAGACCTTCCAGTGGTCCATCAATTCCACGTCCGCAGTGGAGCGCATGTAGTGGCCGTTAAGGTTTTCCAGCTTTTTGAAATCGAACCGGGCCGCGGACTGGCCGACGGCATCCATGCCGAACCATTTGATCATGTCGGTATGGGACATGATTTCTTCGTCCCCATGGCTCCAGCCGAGACGTGCGAGATAGTTGCGCATGGCCTGCGGCAGGTATCCCATGGCCCGGTAGGCTTCGGCACCGGTTGCGCCGTGCCGTTTGGAGAGTTTCGCGCCATCAGGTCCGTGGATCAGCGGAATATGCGCCATTTTCGGCACGTCCCAGCCCATCGCCTTGAAAATCAGCGTCTGGCGCGCGGCATTGGTCAGGTGATCGACACCGCGGATGATATGGGTCACGCCCATGTCGTGATCGTCGACGACCACGGCCAGCATGTAGGTCGGCGTGCCGTCCGAGCGCATCAGGACGAGATCGTCGAGGTCCTTGTTCGGAATGACCACCCGGCCCTGAACCATGTCATCGACCACGGTCTCGCCTTCGAGCGGGGCCTTGAGACGAATTACGGGATCGACACCGTCCGGGGCGTCAGAGGCATCGCGGTCGCGCCATGTGCCGTCGTACCGTGGCGGACGGCCTTCAGCGCGTGCTTTCTCGCGCATGGCGTCCAGTTCTTCCGGCGAGGAATAGCAGCGGTAGGCCTCGCCGCGTGCAATCATGTCTTCAACGACTTCCTGATGCCGCTTGATGCGTTGAAACTGGGAGACCGGCTCGCCGTCCCAGTCGAGCCCGAGCCAGGTCAGGCCGTCAACCAGTGCGTCCACCGCTTCCTGGGTGGAGCGGGCGCGGTCCGTGTCCTCGATGCGCAGCAGCATCTTGCCGCCATGATGCTTGGCAAACAGCCAGTTGAACAATGCAGTCCGGGCCCCGCCAATATGGAGAAAACCAGTCGGGGACGGCGCAAAGCGCGTAACGATGTCTTGAGCCATGGTTCTTTATGAAAGTCTCTGTCAGAATGAAGCGGTAAATCCGCAAAGTCGGCGTGCTCATAACATAAGGCTGGCCGGTTCCAAATAGACCCGTGCCCAAAGTTTTGAACGCGCCGGGAAAGCCACAAATCCGGGGAGGGCGCGTGGCAGGGCAAGGGCCTGACGGCCCCGGCGTACGGGATCGGTTAAAACCGCGCGATTTGGACGTGCGGCAGAGATGGCCCGCCCGTGACGAAATACTTGCTGTTCCCGACTTGCTGGCGGGTTTCCTGCAAAAGGCAGGCGTGGGCTGGAAGCAGTCTGGTGCCGGGAGCGTGGGTGCGCGGAGCGGCGCTCCGACAACGACAAAGCTGCGGGAGTTGTGGCAAACCCACCAGCTGCTTTGGACTGTGTTTGCCTTTGCTGCGGGTATCCTAGCCAATGTGCAGCTGCCGCAGGAGCCCGCGCTTTTCCCCATGATCGCGCTTGCAGCTGGGTTGTTCATTCTTTCGTTCCTCCGGTTTCAGAGTGGCAAGGCGGGGGCCGCGCTGGTTCTGATCTGCGCTGTTGTTGCCGGGGCCGCGGTCATGAGCTTGCGCACACATCACGTCGCAGCACCGCGTATCGAGGCTCCGTTGACGGCGTCGGGTACCGGAACTGTGTCGGATATCGTGACCAATCGCCGGGGAAAGCGGCTGATCATCGGAGATATCTCTTGGGCGGAAAACCATGCAGGCCGCGCCATGCCGCAAAAGATCCGGCTTTCGGTTCCGGACACCACGCAGGCCTCCATCGGTGACAGGATTAAATTTCGGGGGCGCTTGTTCCCGCCAGCCGGACCGGTGCGGCCAGGTGGATACGATTTTTCGTTCCGCGCATATTTTTCCGGTATTGGTGCAACGGGCTTCAGTTTTGGCGCGCCTGAAATCATCAAAACCGATGGCGGGTCATATCGGTTGAAACGGTATCTGGATGCCTTGCGCGCTGATGTATCCAGGCGCATTCGGGGAGCGCTGCCTGCCGGTGATGCATCGGCGCTCGCGGTTGCCCTGCTGGTCGGCGATCGAAGCGGATTGTCGGAACATGCAGAAGAAGCTCTGCGGGCTGCTGGTCTTGCGCATGTTCTGGCGATTTCCGGTCTCCATATGGCTCTTTTCGCCGGAGGCGCCTTTGCAGCTTTTCTGTTTCTCCTGTCACTGAGCGAGACGGCGGCACTCAGCTGGCCAACACACAGGGTGGCTGCCGTTGCCGCCCTCCTTGCGGCTTTGGCTTACCTTGCCCTGTCCGGGGCCTCGGTCGCGACCCAGCGTTCCTTCATCATGATTGCGCTTGTGTTCCTGGGCATTCTCACTGCGCGGCGCGGTTTGACGCTGCGAAGTGTGGCGCTTGCCGGAGGGGCCTTGTTGGTCCTTGGGCCCGAGCGGCTGTTTTATCCGGGCTTTCAAATGTCCTTTGCGGCAGTCCTCTGTCTGGTTGCGGTCTATGAAGGCTGGAGCTTTCGACCGGGGGGGCGGTTTTCGGCCGGAGCGGCTTCAAACCTTGCGGGCCGGCTGGCCTTGAAGGGTATGACTTGGGGCGCAGGACTGCTGGTCACAGCCCTCGTTGCCGGTCTCGCAACGGGGTTTATCGGCGCTTATCACTTTGCGCGGATTGCGCCGATGAGCCTGATTGGAAACCTCCTCGGGATGCCGGTTTTTTCCCTGGTCGTGATGCCTGCCGGTGTCTTGTCAATGGTTCTGATGCCGTTAGGGCTGTCTGTTTTTCCCTTGACGGTTATGGCATGGGGGCTGGATCTGCTCGTGGCGATCGCCGGCTGGACTGCTGGCCTTTCAATTCATGACGGGCGTATCGTGCCATTGGCTCCCATGGCCGCGTTCATGGCCGTGGCCGCCCTGTTTCTGGGGCTCTTGCTGCGTGGTCCGGCCCGGGGCCTTGCTTTGTTGCCAGCCGTTGTGGCGGGGATTGTTGCAACGACCGGGCGTCCGCCGGATGTTCTGATTTCGGAGCGGGGAACGCTTGTTGCTGCACGCGATGAAGACGGCGTTCTCCGGCTCAATGCGAGACGGTCGAGCTTCGGCGCGCAGGCGATGCTTGAGGCCGAAGGGGTCGCTGAAAACACCTTTTCGGACAGGCGAATGAGCATTCCGCAGCTGCGGTGTGATGCAGTCGGGTGTGTGGTGAAAGCCTACGGACCTGAAGGCGATGGAGGCGGCCGACTTTTGCCACTGGTCATTGCCTTGCCGAAAACCCCGGCTGCGGTCGCCATGGATTGCCGTCTGGCAGATGTGCTTGTCGCAGCGAGACATGTGCCGCCCACATGCGGTTCAAGCCTGGTTCTGAATGAAAAGGCGAGGGCCTCGCTGGGGGCTGTCGCCTTATGGCTTTCAGCGCCTCCTGAACGAAGAAACCCGGAAGGAGAGGGGCGGACAGGGGGGCATCCGCATTCAAGTTTCATGATCCGCGCGGGCAAACAACCTGATGTGCAAAACGGCGCGGAGCAAGATTCGCGAGTGGCCGCCGCTAAATCCGCGCCGTCAACGGACCGCCTTGCCATCAAGCGCATCAAACACGCGCGGTCCGTTCCGCCCAGACCATGGCATCAGTAGCACCCGATTAGATCTGTACCATCCGCGCGGGTGGCAACGGGGCTGTTGGCAAACCACCGGGCGGAACAGGATCGGTTCTTCATCCAAACGTCTGGTAATCGATTAATACTGGCGGAACAATCCGACCAGCTTGCCCTGAACCCGAACCCTGCCGGGCCCGAATATGCGCGTCTCATATGCCTGGTTTGCAGCTTCCAGTGCGATCGAAGCGCCTTTCTTGCGCAGGCGTTTCAGGGTGGCTTCCTCGTCATCGACCAGCGCCACGACGATTTCGCCGCTTTCGGCGCTCTCGGATTTGCGTATCAGCACCGTATCGCCGTCCAGGATGCCGGCCTCGATCATCGAATCGCCACGCACCTCAAGCGCGTAATGCTCTCCCTTGCCAAGCAGGTCCATCGGAACATTGATGGAATGCGAATGGGTCTGGATGGCCTCGATCGGAACACCGGCTGCAATCCGGCCCATGACAGGGATTTCCATGCTGCCCGAAGGAGCAGCCGGAGCCGGAGGTGGTGCCGGCGGTGTTTTGGACTTGCCGAGCGAGCCCTCGATCACCTCCGGGGAGAAACTGCCGCGTGGCCGCGGCGTGCCAAGACCGGGTGCGACGGAGTCCGGCAATTTTATCACTTCCAGCGCGCGGGCCCGGTTCGGCAGGCGGCGGATGAAGCCGCGTTCTTCCAAAGCCGTGATCAGGCGGTGGATCCCCGATTTCGACCGCAGGTCGAGAGCATCCTTCATTTCGTCGAAAGACGGGGGAACGCCTGCCTCTTTCAGCCTTTCGTGAATGAACATCAGCAGCTCGTACTGCTTGCGCGTCAACATGGGTCCCTTGCTCCGTTCGTTGCGGCGGGTACAAATCAGGAACGAATCTACCTGTTCTTATTGTGTTCTACAAGGGTTAAGGCACCGTTTAAGCGACAGGACCTGAGATTTTCCAAACCTAAAAAAAATGCCGCAGGTGTTTCCACCCGCGGCACTTGTGTTCACAGTGACCTGTCCAGATCAGGTCGGGTCTTGGTATCAGACCAGTTCCGGATCCGTGTTGCCGAGGCCGACCAGCTGGTCGGCGATGCCGCCATCGGCGGTTACGATGTCGTTCCACTCCGGTCCGGTCAGGTTGTCGAGGCCGAGATCCTCAGCCTGGATGCCTTCCAGATAGTAGGTCTGGCCGCCATTGTCGTTGACGGTGAAGGCAAGGTCGTCGCCATCTTCCCAAACGGAGACGTTGTCGACGCCCATGACGCCAAAGTCGATCTGGTCTTCCGCCGGATCGAAGCCGGTGATGACATTGACAGTCGCATAGTCCCATTCGATCGAAAGGGTGTCCTGCCCGTTGCCGAACTCCGTCACTTCACCGCCATCGGAAGACAGGGCTCCCGGGCCGGTCGACGTTTCTTCAGGTTCGGTGCCATCGCTGTAGGCCCCGACACCGGTCTGGGTCTGCCAGCCATCGGTGGTTTCGCCAGCAGGTGCCGTCGGGGTCAGAAGGTCGTTCCGCGAGACCAGGGTGACGTCGTTCTGGTCGAACCCGAACGGAGCCTCCAGATTGTCTTCAATCACCTGGTCGTGGTGGAACTCGACATTGCCCGGGATCAGATCGGCCTTTTCCACTCCGGTGAAGTAGAAGGTCTGGCCGCTCGTCTCATTGCTGATCATCAGACCCTGATCCGTGTCCTCGACGACGAGCCGTTCACGGGTACCGTAGTAGAGGAAGCTGATCTTCATCGTGGCCGGGTCGAAATTGTCGATGACTTCGGTCACACCATACTCATGCGAGCGGATATAGACCGTGTCACTGTCGCGCGGACCGACGCCCTGCTCCCAGGACAGGACCCCACCGAGGTCCTGGCGGAAGTGTTCGTTCCCGACGATCCCGAAGTTCTCGATGCTCAGATCGGAGAGCTGTACGCCCTGGACGACCTGCATGCTTGAGCCCCAAGGGTTGTCGATGATCGGCTCGCCATCCGGGGTCATGTTGATGATCATGCCGTGGACCGAGGTCGAGCCGAGGTCGATCACGTCACTGTTGATGTCGAAGCCGACAATGTCGTCAGCACCGAAATCCGCCTGATAGACGTTTCCGCCCATATCGCTTGTGCCGGTGATAACAGGCGGGTTCGATCCGTCAGTGTCATACTCGACTTCGAAACCGTTGCCGGTTGTCGATGTCTCGATTTCCTGACCGAGGCTTGCTGCCACTTCGTTGAGAGCGTCTTCCTCGGCGACCGAGAAGTTGGCCATGGTGAGGTCGGACAAGGTCGTGTCGGTAAAGACCGTCTGGCTCAGAAGCGATCCGTTCTCGTCATAGACGTAGAATGTCAGGCCGTGGCCGGTGTCGGCGATCACGAGCTGGTCTGCGTAAATGCCCTGCTCGATGTGGATCATGTCCATGGCCGGATCAAAGTCGGCGATGGTCTGGGACGTGGAGTCCAGCGTGATCATGGTCATGACCGCACCGTCTGTCATGTCGTGATCATCTTCATGATCGTCCATGTCGTCCATGGTGTCGTCGCTGTCATCGGCAGCGTCGTCATCGGCGTCGGCGTTGCCGTCATCCGTACCATCGTCATTTCCGGCCGCAGCCTGTTCGAGCTGTGCCATTACTTCTTCATAGGCATCTTCCTCGATGACGAGAAGATTTGCCTCGGTCAGGTCGGCAAGGTTAATTCCTTCGACAACCGTTTCGCTGAGAAGCGAGCCGTTTTCATCGTAGATGTAAACGGTCAGATCGTCTCCGGTATCCGCAATCACCAGCTGGTCGGCAAAGATGTCATGCTCGATATGAAGCATGTCTGTCGCCGTATCGAAGCCAGTGATCGTCTGGGACTGGGACTCCAGGTTGATCCGTGTATGAACCCCGACCGCTGACGTATCGTCGCCGTCGTCCGTGGTATCATCGCCACCAGTGTCGCCGTCATCCGTATTGGTGCCGTCGTCACCGGTGTTGGTGTTGCCATCATCCGTATTGGTGTCGTCTCCGCCGGTATCGGTATCGGTATCGGTGTCATCACCGTCCGTGTCGGCATTGTCATTATCCGCACCGAATTCGTCGGTTGTACCGACATAGGTCCAGGGTTGGCCGGTGCCTGGTCCGCCATTCGCATTGGCCGGATCAGTTCCGCTGGTCCACCAATTGGCTTCGTAGACGGCATTTCCGACAGCAACAACATCACCGCGCGTGTAGATCGCGGAAGACGACCAGGCGTCGACAGCGTCCGCACCGGTTCCGCCATTGTCATTGTCGTCAGACGGCGCTTCATTGTTGGTGCCGTCCGAAGAATCAGAGCCTGCGCCAACCTGGGACAGGATCTCCTGACCAGTCGATTCCCGCATGATCGTGAAGTTGTCCGCCGACAGGTCGTCAAGCGACACGTCTGCCAGAGTGATGGTCTGGTTGTTGGAGGCCATGGTAAAGACCACGTCACCATTGACCTCGGACACATCAATCGCACTCGGCTCGAACCAGTCGATGAAAATGGTATCGGATGCCGGGTTGAACCCGTTGACAACCTGATCGTTGCCCCAGTTCCAGGTGACGACCACGCTTGCGGTTGCAGCGGTCACGCCAGCCGTGCCGTTCCAGCTGTCCGGAGTGACGACTGTCCCGCCGTTGCCATTGTCCGCAGTGTCGTCGTTGTCGTCTGCGGT
>NZ_SMMF01000744.1:0-6483 GCF_009711355.1 Roseibium sp. RKSG952
TAAGTGTCCATTTAGATAAGTGGACACTTAAGGTACCAAACGGAAACTCGTTAGGTCGGGTTCAACGGACGCTCACCATCATGTATCCGGCACTGAAAATCCCTCAAAATCCAAATCATTGAAATCAAACAATTTTATGCCGGACGGACTCTAACTAAACATGCTGTCGTAGTCACTCAAGTCAAGGTGCGTAACAGAGTCGGAATGCCAAGTCATGCCCGTCGTCGATGACACGCCTTCAACTGTTATCCAGGTTGTGCCACTCCAGGATTGTATTTCCAAGCCATCATCTGTTTCGTTCAAAGCAAACAGATAATATCCGCCCTCATCTTCATAATCAGCTTCGTAAATGATGATGGTGTCACCTTCATCGGGATTGAAATCCGTGATCGTCACCTTGGCTCCTGCCAGAATGAAGGTGTCGGCGCCATCGCCTCCTGTCAACGTGTCGGTTCCGCTTGTCGCAACAAGGATGTCATCCCCGTCACCACCGGTGATCGTGTCGTCGCCGTCACCATCCACCAGCAAATCGTCGCCGTCACCACCGGTAATGGTGTCGTCACCATCTGCCCCAAAGACAACACTGTCATCGTCGGATGTAGAGATGGTGTCATCGTAGTCGGTGGCCCAGATCTTTTCGATGCCGGTGAAGTCAATTGTGTCGCCTGTATCGTCGTAGGTCAGGGTACCATCATTGTTGTAATCAACGGTGCCGTCGTCATTAAAGGTATAACTGTCGGAATCGCCCGACATATCGATGGTTACAGACGTTTCGAGATCCGATAAGTAGGCCGTGTCAGTCCCACCGCTACCGTCAACGCTTGTCTCGGTCCCGTCCATTGTGATCGTGTCATCGACCTCGATCACAATATCTTCAAAGCTCTCGAAATACAAAGAGCTGCCATCGCTGTACAAGATGACGCCGCTTGTATCGTCATCATCATCATAAGTGATTTCGGAAACATCCGCACCATCGGTAATGTAAAGGGTGTCATTGCCGTCTCCGCCATCGACGGTGTCTCCGTCGGAAGATGAGACGTAGAATTTGTCGTTTTCACTGGTCCCGATGAGGTATTCGAAATCATCGTAGGTGGTTACTGTGTCGTCTGAAAATGTAACCGTTCCGCTTCCGTCCGCGAAAGTGACTGTTACACCGCTGGTTTCATTCGAAAGGTCGAGCGTGTCGGTGCCGCCGCCGCCGCTCAGAGTGATGTCGCCTGCCAAAACATAAAAGGTATCGGAATTGTCTGTTCCGATGATTTTCTCAATATTTGAGAAGCTGGTTTCCGTTTCATCAGAAAAGGTGATGGTGCCTTCATTGTCGGCAACATAGATGGTTATCGCATCATCGGAAACGCTCTCAAGCGTATCATCGCCGTCCGCGCCGTCAATCGTGAAGTCTCCGCCATTGGCATAGATCGTATCATCGTAATCCGTGCCATAAATTATCTCGATACTGTCAAGTTCGCTTTGCGTCCCGTCTTCATAAGACACTGTTTGCGCATCTTCTGAGAGTGTAATGGTTACTGCATCTTCCACATCCGTGAAGTAGATCGTATCGGTTCCGTCGCCTCCGTAATAGAACCCTGCATCAGTCCCCGCATAGATCGTATCATTGTCGGCTCCACCGTAAATGAAGTTCATTCCTCCAACTGCATAGAACAGGTCTTCACCATCACCACCATAAAATGCATTTGCAGAAGTGCCGCCGTAGAAGTAATCAGCACCAGACCCGCCATAAACGATGTCACCCGAGTCTCCTGCGTAGATCGTGTCGTCGTATTCGCTCCCGAAAACAAGATAAAAATCCTCGAAGTCGGTTGTCGAACCGTCATCAAAGGTGAACGTACCATCGGTGTCCGACAACTCGATTGTAACACCGGCATCTGCCTCATAAGCCAGAATGGCATTGTCCCCGCTGCCGCCATAGATCGTGTTGCCGCCGCCGGTGACACTCACCGCATCATTGCCGCTGCCGGTATAGACTGTGCCTGTGCCCGTGACCGTAACGGCGTCGCTGCCACCACCGGCCTGAATCACAAAATTGGTTCCGGACGCCGTGATACTGTCGTCGCCCTCGCCACCATAAACGATGTAGCCAGTGCCGCCAGATGTAATCGTGTCGCCGCCTTCGTCGCCATAGGCAACATAATAAGAGCCGGTTACCGTTAGGACGTCATCGCCCTCGTCACCCTTGACGACATAGACCTCACCATCCGCAGTGATCGCGTCTTCGGATATGCTCCCAACAACAATCTCGAAATCCGTAAACGTGCCGGTCGTGCCATCGGAGAAGGTGATGGTTCCATCACCATCGGAATAAACAATTGTGACTGCGCTGTCTGTCAGGCTGGCGGAGATTTCATCCGAGCCGTCACCGCCATCATAGGTGCTGTCTCCGGTGTCTACATAGACGAGGTCGTCCCCGTCACCGGCATCGACAACATCCTCGCCCGTGCCGGACAAGATGATATCGTCACCATCAAGTCCGGAGATCGTGTCATCGCCGTCAAAGCCTGCCAGCGTGTTTGCGTCATCGCTACCGGTTATCGTATCGTCATAGTCACTGCCGTAAATATTCTCGATACTGTAAAGGTGGTCGACAGAGTCGTCGGAAAAGCCGTCATAGGCCAGCGAGTAGGTTCCGTTATCGTCTTCGTATGTGACAGACAGGTCAACGGTGATCCCGTCAGGAGATTCTGTATAGGAAGAGGTGTCCGATCCGTCACCACCGAAAATGTAATCATTGCCGGCCCCTGCCTCGATAAAGTCATCGCCGTCGAACGTGGCGATATAGTCCCCCTCATCAGCGTCCGCCCCGACATAGCCTTCGATGGAGCTGTCGGGAATATAGCCCCAGACGTAATCATCGTAATTGTTTCCAAAGAGATAGTCGGAGTCTTGCGAGCCGTAAGTCACGGACCCGGTGTATGCGCCCATTATGATATAGGACGTGCTGCCCTCCAGGGCTTCGGCGGTTTCATCATCAATATCGATATAGCCATAGTCATTGAAGCTGTAGACAGTCACTTCGCCAGTATCCTCATCAATACTGACGAGAATGGCATTTTGCATGATTGAATATGTCAAGCCTTCCGCAACGGCGGATGCCATGGTGGTGCTGTCATCGTCAAAAATATCGCTGGAATCCGCGTAATTGATGTCCGCGACCAGGTCATACGTGTCTCCATCATCGTACATGATGGAAAACCCGTATCCCCCATTGGTGTCGTCAGAAATGAAAACGTTGGAAAGATCGGTCGAGGTGATGGGGATGATGAGCACGTCTTCGGTCGGGTCGAAATCGGTGACCGTTGCATAGCCTGCACTCGGATCGCCGCTTTCTTCGTCAGAATCCATCAAGGCGTCGGCGATATCGAAGGCGATGATCGTCAGCATCACGGTCGTGACCGCATAGAAGGATATGGTGGATGCGCCCACAACAGCAGCGGTTTCGGCAATTTCCGTGGCCTCAGCTGTCTCGATTTCGCTGGAGGTGGTGATGAGCTCGTCGATTTCGTCTAGCAGAGCGGCCTCATCCGTATCAGCGGCTTCCGTAAGAGAGTCAAGGTCGGCTGACTCGTCCACCTCGTCCTCAACCGCTTGATCCAGCCCGTCAGGTGTTTCGTTATTGTCGCCCGCCTCTTCTGCCTTCTGGTCATCTTCTGATTCCGCGTCATTTTCGTTTTCGCTGTCGTCTTCCTCGGCATTGTCCGTTTCCGAGTCTGCGGGCTCATCGATTATGTCTGAATCGTCTGAGTTGTCTGAATCCCAATCCTCCTCGGCGTCGCTGTCGGTATCTCCGGTGAGTTGCGTATAGGGATTGTCGGGGTCGAAACGGGAAACATATTCAACAGTGATGTCATAATTGGCATAGTACCCTCCGGAACTTTCGACATATACGCCATCAACATAACCTCCCGATACTTCATAAGTATTTCCGGAAGTGGAATCTATATAATTCCCTGTGTCTTGGTCGAAGTAACCAATCTCCGTTGTCGCCCCGCTTGCATCTGTCGTATATGCTCTTAGGACGCCGTCCGAATCATATTCAAGAGTAACGGTTTCGTAATTGAAATTTATAGTTGGTTGGCCATCTTTATATACGATCGAGAAGTCATCATAATGCTTAATGGGCAAGCCTGATTTTAATATTATGTTGGTCTCATCTTCTATCTCTGAGTCTATATTAAAATAGTCCGTATCTTCGATTTTAAAGGTATCTGTAGTTACATTTCCAGAGTCATCACTTGTTGTTGTTGTCAAGGAGATCGTTGCGCCAGCGCTTCCGATCATGGCAGCTGCAGCAGCGCCGAATACGATCCCGTCGTCTGTGTAATCAGATGTGCTGTCACTAGAGCTGTCGTCATCATCGGAGCTGTCGGTGTCGGCCGTGTCGGTGGTCGTTGTTGTTGTTTCTTCGTCAGACAGTGAAACGTCAGTATCAGAACTTTCCCCGTCAGCGTCTTCTTCTTCTGTATCTTCTTCTGCAGCTTCCGCCTCAGCCTCTAGGACTTCCTCGACAGCCTCGTTCAGATAATTGGTCTGGGACAGGTTCAGTTCGGTCCAATCGATGACAGAAATGGCCGTTTCATCCGTATCCGCTGCGGTCCCGATAACAAATGTGTCAGCCCCATCGCCACCGGTCAGGACATCGCTCTCACCATCAAACAAAGTGCCGGAATACAGCCAGTCATTACCATCTCCTCCAACCAGGGTGTCATCACCGTCACCGCCGATCAGAATATCGTCGCCATCTTCACCGTAAAGAGCGTCATCCCCCTCCAGTCCGTATAGAATGTCGTCCCCCAATCCACCATAAATGTTATCGTCGCGACCATCATTGTAGCCGTCCCCATTGCCGTAAATTGTATTGTCTTCGTCGTTTCCGATGATCAGGGAACGGTATTTTTCATAGTATATTTTCGTACTTCCTGATGCACCTCCATATTTAACAGAGTAATCATTGTCATAATCTATCGTATCCGCATCAAGGATTTTATATCCCTTGTCATATGTCTGGTATTGTATACTGACAGAACCTGATGAGCCGCCGGAGGTATAATCCGAGTCTTGTTCTTCGAAGTTTTCGAGAGCGTTGTAGGCGTCGGTGGTAATATGGCTGACCACTTCTCCATCGCTGTCATAGACGACGTAGTAGCCGGTTTCTTCGTCATATTCGAAAGTGTAAGAGCTCATCTTGAATTCCCTCCTTTCCGGACGAGAATCTGCGAGCCGCGCCGGAAAATGCTATCTGCCGATCACCAGAAGACCAATCATTTATTACTGCCCGGCTGAAATCGCCGTCAAATAATTGCTTCATTATTTCAGGTTAAATTATTCTGTATTGATGTGATGTTTCCTGTTTGTTACTAAATTCGTAATAATGAAATTCTAAATGCAGTCCAAAAGAGATGCGAAAATAATATCGCGGTGCACAAGTATTCTTTTGCAAATGGTGCTTATTTAGGCGCGATCTGTTTGCACTCCCGAGTGATGTTAAATTTTCATGGATCTCATGCATTTTATGTCTAGATTTGGATCTTATTTTGTATTTTTTACAATGTAATTATTTTGAAAATTTCATTTGAGAAAGTAAGCTTTAAAAAAACAAGTAACGATCTTAATAAAATTAAGTCATGTTAATTAATAAGACATATTTATTTCAGGAAAACATATTCATGATTGCTCCATGTTGGTGTTTAGGAGTGATGGGTGATGACCGTAGAACTGGCGGAAAGCAGTGTCTCAGAAGATTACAATGTAATCGAAGGTACCGACGGCGATGACACGTTGGTTGGAACAGACGATGCAGACGAAATACTGGGATATGGAGGGGATGATAGCCTGTATGGCGAGGGGGATGATGATTTAATCTATGGAGGGGCGGATGATGATTACATCGAGGGTAATGATGGTGCTGATGACATTTACGGGGGGAGCGGGGATGACGAAATAAATGGAGGAGATGGAAAGGATAAATTGTTCGGTGGAAGTGGTGAAGATACGATCTACTCCGGAAATGACAGTGAAAACTTCCTCTTCGGAGGAGATGATAATGATACTCTCTATGGTGGGGAAGGTTCGAATTGGCTTGAGGGCGACGATGGTGACGACACCATTTATGGCGGTGATGAGCAGGACTTCATCTACGGGGATGATGGTATCTACGGCAATGGGGATGATGGCAATGACGAAATCTATGCCGGCGGCGCAAGCGATCATATTTATGCCGGGGGAGGCGACGACTACATAGATGCGGGGGACGGCCATGACTTGGTTTACGCAGGCACTGGCAACGATACCGTTTATGGCGGCATTGGCAATGACGAGATCTATTCGGGGGATGGAGATAATTACATTGAGGCGGGAGATGGTGACGATACGGTCTATCTCGGGGACGATGACAATCAGGTTTATGGCGAGGATGGTGACGATGCTTTCTATGGTGGGGATGGAGCCAACCAGGTTTACGGCGGTGCG
>NZ_SMMF01000651.1:0-3155 GCF_009711355.1 Roseibium sp. RKSG952
GATCGCCCACGCGTGGTAACCGCGCTGAACGGTAACACCGAGAACCGTCCGGCCATAGTAGGCATCCCATTGATAGATGTCGCTGGGGATCTCGCCGATTTCATGCATATAAGTACAAATGACTGTGTCGCCATTATACTCGGTCATACCTGTTGTACTGTCATAAGCGAAAAGCGACGCAGTAACTGACCCAGTGAACCCATCAAGTATTACTGTCGTATTTCCGCTATAAATGTAGGTGTCCGACCCAATCGTTTCCGTCGTCACCTCGACATCCCCTTCAAAGGCTACCGTATCACCAATTAAGGTGTGGTAGTCTTCATGGTAATAGCTACCCTCCCCAAAGTCGGTAATAATATTGGTCCCATCGTCACCATCAAACTCAAACCGGTCGAAACCGTCACCGCCAGCAATCGTGTCATCGCCGTCTCCGCCGATCAAGGTGTCGTCGTCGTCTCCGCCATAAAGTGTATCACTCCCACCGTTTCCGACGAGAGTATCCTCGCCTACTCCGCCATAAAGGGTATTGTTCTGGTTGGAGCCGCCCGCATACAGAACATCATTGCCACCTTCGCCATAAAGAGTGTTGCCAGTCCAATGCCCTGTAATATCGTCGTCATAGTCTGATCCAATGACAGTTTCGACACCGCCATCGGCATTGACAAAAGTATCTGTCCCGCCAGAGTGCGTGATGTAGTCCCAATTTATGGTTGTCCCGCTTACACTCGTTGTTGACGACGAATAGTCGACCGTGTCTGTCCCGGAACCTCCATAAATCTCGCTACTGCCCTCACCACTGATGAAAGTGTCGTTGCCACCGCCGCCAATCAGCGTGTTGTTATCACCTCCACCGCCTCCGAGAACATTGTCAGAATCATTCCCGACAAGGTAATCGTTGTAGTCGGAGCCCTGAATGTTTTCGACCGAGTAGAGCTCATCTTCTGCAACGGTATAGTTTGACTGCTTGTACGAGCTGCTGCCATCGTGCCGATAGGCAATGACGTAGTCATCCCCTCCGGAATTGTCGTTCTGAACATCACCAAGATCCACCATGATGCCCAAACTGGAAGACTCATCGACCGTCATGTAAGAGGCGGTGTCCGAACCGTCCCCTCCGTAAATCTTGTCGTCTCCGGTATGGCCGAGGAGCCAGTCGTCACCCTCTTGGCCGAACAGCTGATCGTCTCCTTGCGCGCCATAGACGAAATCATCCCCGTCGCCCGCATACATGTAGGCCTGGGCGGTACGGTCGAAGTAATCATTGTATCCATCATTATCGAGATCGGTGAAATCTCCGGCATACATGATATTGGTATGATCGTTTCCAATGACATAGGAGTCACTGGTGCCACCAAAAACGACACTTGGGCCGTAGTTTCCGAGCAACCACGCGCCGCTGCCATTATCGACGTAACTGCCAAGTTCTTCCAGTTGAGCGCTACTTAAGTCGGAAGACAGATCATATCCATTGACATATTTCGCCGAGACATTTCCACTGTCATCCTTATAAATATACAATGAGTTCTTGTATACGCTCGTTAGTATTGCACCTTTCGAACTTTCGGAAACACTGTCACTGAACAATTCATCATCATCCAGACCAATATATCCGAATGTATTGCTTGCAAGGCTTAATTCCAGCGTGGCACCCGAAATATTATAAGCATCCGACAACGTGTAGGCGGTGGAATAATCCGTATCCACCGGAATGACGATCATGTCGCTCCAGGGATCAAAATCCTGAATGTCCACATAACCATCGACCGAACTTGTCAGACTTCCTGCGGTCGCGTCATTGGAGCCAGCCAAAGCCATATAGAGCGAAGAGATGCCGAAATCGACGGCCGAAGAAGCCAGAATTCCGAACGGACCGGAAACCCCGGCAAACTCCTTGGCAAGGCTCCAGGCCGTCGAGACCCCGGCAGTTACGCCCTTGTTCTCGGCCCAGGAGTCCCAGCTATCGGCACTGCCTTCGACTTCGGTTGGGCTGGTGTCATAGGCAATCACAAACACATCGCTGCCAGTTCCCCCGTCGGCAGTGGTTATGTCGGTCCCCGGTTCGGCCTCAAGGTAGAGTACGTCATCGCCACTGCCCCCATAAAGCGCATCAGATCCGTCACCGGCATAGAGTGCATCATTCCCGCCATTGCCATAGAGCGTGTCGCTGCCGTCGCCGCCAATCAGCTCATCGTCGTGACCACTACCGGTCAGGGTGTCATCGCCCCCTTCCCCATCCAGGACCATGCCCCAATCGGCACCGGACGCGCTGATGCTATCGCCATATTTCGTGCCCGAGATTTCTTCTATGTCATAAGCGTAGGTCGTAACCCGGTCGATGGAGCTGTCGTGGTAGTTTCCGCCATAGACCCGGAAACCGGCATCGCCCCCGAAACCGCCATCGTACCAAGTGGCTGATATACCCTCGTCGATTCGGCCATCCGCATAATCCAGCGTGTCGTATCCGTCGCCCCCCCAATAATAGATTTCGACTCTGTCAGTCCCTGATTCCGAGCCAAACGTTAAATAAATCCCGTGGACGATCAACGTGTCGTCACTATTGTCACTTCCGACCAGCCAAACGTCGGAGACAGGGATTCCCCACCCTTCCGCTGTGAATGAGCCGCTGAATTCAATGTAGTCTTCTTCAATTTCTGCCATGATCTTACTCCCGCCTTATTCCGACTCAATGTGTCGGCCCCCGGGCACATCACGCAGTAAATTAAAATTTATCCATATAAAAAAAGCGACCATTTCATATAATTTCAAGACATATAATTTCAAATATTCAGTATATTCGAAATTATTTAAAGTACAATTTCAAATAAACAAGGCTATTAATTAATAATTTTATCAAGTATAAAGCAATTTTGTTGTCAATATTCAGAAATTTGAACACGACTGTACCGCGTACTGCCAGACTATCACCCACCAACAGCATTCCCGAACCATCGAGACACAGCTATTCGGTCCGTGTTTCCTTGCAATGCGACATGTTATTGCGCTTCAAACGACACACTCCCACCGGCAGGGGAGACCGGCGGGAGTTTGCTGGTTCGCTATGAGCCTGAACCGTGATCCCATGAAGTTAAACGGGTAGAGATCACCGAACGTCCCAGGCGCTCTAAGCCTTGACTTCCAGAGCTTTGCGGTCCGTC
>NZ_SMMF01000518.1:0-1528 GCF_009711355.1 Roseibium sp. RKSG952
TCAGTGGTCACATGCTCCGGAATATGCAGTGCGGCCAGCAAGCCGCCCTTGCTGACCATATCGACCGCATCCTGACCGTAGCTTTGTGCGAAATCAGCGTCAGTTTGAAAGGTTTGCGGTCCATTTGCAGCAATGCGCGCTGCCATATTTTTCACAATATCTTTGTTCTTGCTGTATTTATCTTTAATCATGGCAATTTCCGATTTGGTTTTTTGAACGGCGAAAGTCCTGTCTCGGTAATGAGGTGCTTGTATTCACAGCAATCCATTACCGACTTGAATTGCGATTGGAGTTATTCCCTCGGCCTGTTTGATCGTCGCGGTCATGATGGAATCAACAACGGTGGGCGCGTAATTCAGGCCCAGACCGGCTCCGAGCCCGACTGCAAACGTCATCAGGTTTTGCCGGGCGATGCCCATGAAAATACCGACCAGGATCATGGACATGGCAACGACTTTTCCGAGTGTCCCTTCCACCCAGTCAGTGATGTTGACCCAGATATCATTGAACTCTGTGCCACCCGTTCCGGCTGCGGCGGTATCCGTTCCCGCGAGAACAGCGGCAACGCCAATTGCGGCAAGGGCGAGAGGCATCGCGGCAGTTTTGGTAAGTTTGATCTTTATTGTCATTGTCCAGCCTTTGCTGTTGTTAGAGGATTTAGTTTCGGTGTGGATTGGGGAGCTGGTGTTCCGATAGACCAGCGCCGGGGTTCGATTTCGGTGAAGACATAGCTCGACACATGCAGGTCGCCATTTACGTCTTCACGAGGGGCAATCCAGATCCGCATTACCTGGGCGGGCGTGCGGACAGGGATTGGTTCGGTGGGCGTTCGCGTTGTTGCGAAGGCTGCATTTCGGAT
The DNA here is from genome assembly GCF_009711355.1 of Roseibium sp. RKSG952. Lineage (NCBI taxonomy): Bacteria > Pseudomonadati > Pseudomonadota > Alphaproteobacteria > Hyphomicrobiales > Stappiaceae > Roseibium > Roseibium sp. RKSG952. Next base: position 860 of record NZ_SMMF01000518.1, read on the forward strand.
CGGTGCGGTGCCTGCGGAGGGCGGGGTGTCACCGGATAAGTCATCAACGCCAGCTGCAATGCTGTTCATTGCAGCGGGAACCTGACCATCATTTGTCATGGCATAGACGTCGCGCGCGGACTTACAGGCCACACCTGACGGCATACCCGGGCAGGCATAGTCGGAGCTTCCGATGTTGAAGGGGGACGCGCATCCGGCGAGTGTGAATGCTGACAGCGCAGCCAAGAGGGGGAGCTTGGAGGCCACAGGCCGATCTCCTGAAAAAGGTTTCATGAAAGGTTTGGAAGCAGCCGTTATTTTGGGGTCAGCCGGGTGCCACGCTTGACGATGATGTCAATCTGTCGCCCTGCATCAATCTCGATCACGGGGAAAATGCCGTCCGCCATGTCGATGTAATACTGGGCAACTTTCTCAAGCGCAGTGGATGATCCGGAGATGGCGGCGTTAGCCATCAGGTCTCCAGACAGCATTGACTGGAATTGAGCTGTCGCGGTTGCATCCGTCGAGATGACCGGGATTGGATCCGACTTGAACGCTTCAGAGACGCCGCTCAGGAACCCTGCCATCAGGCTTTTGGCAATGATTTGACCTTGCTTGGAGACAAGTCTGCCCCGCACGCCAGCTTTGCCATCCTCACCGATGGCGTTGTTGCACAATTTGGTTTCGTGC
>NZ_SMMF01000953.1:0-32738 GCF_009711355.1 Roseibium sp. RKSG952
ACCAGGCATCTCATAAACCTCTCTTTTAGCTGAATCCGGCAGGTATCTGACATCGTTGGAGAACATGGCGCACATTGCAATGATTGTTTGGTCAACTCGGGAAACGTGTCGATCCATAAACCATGACACTGGTGGCTCAGCGGGACGGGTATGAAAAAAATCGACAACATTGCGCTGGTTTCAAAATCAGGTCGCTGTGGTTCGTGGACGCCCAGATCGGGGTGATGCAAGGATGGTATACAGCAGCATGCCGCCCTTATGTCTCCTATAGGAAACTTTTCTCCGTTTCACAACATCTCAGCCCGTCTTAGAATAACAGGAAGAAACTCAGGCACGCATTTCAATAGAACCGGCGGGGTCTTATGAGATCATCAAGGCAACGCGAGGGCCGCATTCAATTTCACAACTGTTCGACAGCCTGCCCCAGCACATTTAGTCCGGCAACCAGATCACTTTCGGATGTGTCCTCGGCAAAATCGTGACTGATCCCATTGATTGAAGGCACAAACAGCATAGCGACCGGCATGAGGCGGGACACATTGGTTGCATCGTGCAGCGCGCCAGAAGGCATCCGGCGCCACTGATTGGGTGCGATCTGCTCTGCCCCGGCTTCCAGCGCAAGGCGCAGACGCTGATCCATCGCGACCGGCTCAAGACCCAGCATCGGACCGAAACTGAGATCCATTCCAACACGGTCAGCCACTTCCTGCGCGACGCCCCGGATAATCTCTTCCATACGCCGCAGACGGTCTGCGTCTCCGTCACGCCACTGCATGGAAAACCGGACACGCCCGGGAACAATGGAAGAGGCGTTTGGATGGACATCCACATGGCCAATCGTCCAGACGGTTTGGGGCGTCACCACATTCTGAAACCGATCATTTATCTCGGCGTTGAATAGCGAAAGTGCCTGAAACGCATCGCGGCGCAGATGCATCGGGGTGGTACCGGCATGGTTTTGCTGACCCTCAAAGCTGATCACCATGTCACGAATACCAACGATATCGGTCACCACACCGATCAGGTCACCTTCAGCATCCAGCGTTGGCCCTTGTTCGATGTGCATCTCGATAAAGCCTGAGAACCGGGCGGGATCGACAAAACCCTGTGCCATATCTGACATGGATGATCGGGCCGCCGCAAAACTCGTACCTGAGTGGTCGGTCAGTGTATCCGCCTTTGCAAGGTCGAGAGTACCCGACCAGACAGCCGAACCCGTTGTTACACCAAACCGGCCCTCTTCATCCTGAAAGCTGACGACGGAGATTGGTCTGTCACTGGAACGCGCGATTTCCAAAGCCGCGATGACGCCCAGCGCGCCATCCAGCCACCCTCCTTCGGGCTGGCTGTCGGAATGAGATCCCATCAGCAGAGAGGTACCCGGTGCCATACCAAACAAATTGCCCACCGGATCAAAATGAGGGCGCAGTCCGGCTTCCTCCATCCGTCCGGCCAGCCAGCGTCGCGCCGCAATATCAGCATCGGAATAAGCAGGTCTTACCACACCCTTGGCGATACCCGACGCCCCGAATTCACGCAGCTTGTGCAGATCAGCCAGAAACCGGTTTTCATTTACCGTCATGACGTTCCCCAATTTTCCGAACGGCCCAACCATAGACCCGGCATCTGGCCCGGCAAGCTGTGATGTATCGATATGCGACGATTTTTGCCCGTTGCCGATCAAACCCCTCTGGTCCCGGCACGGAACCTGCCCTAAGACTTGCCTGCAAGAGGGACCGTCATGTCACATATCACACTGGTTCGTCACGGACAGGCCAACACCACAGCCCGGGACGAGGAAAATTATGACAAGCTGAGCGATCTGGGTCACCAGCAGGCGCGCTGGCTTGGGGCGCATTTGCGGGACACTCACGCCCACCATCCCCGAGTCTATTGCGGCACCCTGAAACGTCACGCTGAAACCGCTGCCAGCATGGGCTTGCCCGAACCGATCCGGGATGCACGGCTGAACGAGATCGAGTATTTTAATATTGCGAAACTGTTCGAAGAGCAGCACGGAGTAGCCATTCCAACAGATCGCGAAGGGTTCGTGCAGCATCTGCCCCGAACCTTTGACGCTTGGGCCAATGGCGACATCAGGAATGCACCGGAAACATTCGACGAGTTCGAAACACGCGTATCTGATGCCCTGAAAGACATCGGAACCGAAGGTGGTCCGGCAATTGTGGTAACTTCGGGCGGCCTGATCTCGATGGTGGTTCGACAGGCCATGGGTCTGGATATCCAGTCGATGGCCCGAGTGGCCCTTGCGATCATGAACACATCAATGCACCGTCTTTACCCGATCGGCGCTCAGCTAAGCCCGGTCCTGTTCAATGCCGTCCCACATCTGGAATCGCCCGAACGGCACTTTGCCCAGACCCACCTTTGACCGGCACAAACAACGGAGTTCCCTCATGCAGCTCTACTACGCTCCCAGAACCATTTCGGTCGCCGTGGCCATCGCGCTGGAAGAAGCCGGTCAGGAATACGAAGCAATCCGTCTGGATTTCGCAAGCGGTGAGCAAACGCAACCGGCCTACAAGCAGATCAACCCCAAAGGACGGGTTCCCGCACTGGTTGTCGATGGCGGTATTCTGACGGAAACGGGCGCCCTACTGGAGTATGTAGCCGCGAAGGCACCTCAGGCGGGACTGGTTCCCGTCGATCCGGTGATGGCAGCGCGGATGCGGGAAGTGATGTACTACCTTGCATCGACCATGCACGTGAACCACGCACATAAAATGCGCGGACATCGCTGGGCCGACAAGAAATCCAGCTGGAAAGACATGAAGGAAAAGGTAGCACAGACCATGACAGCGTCCTGTGACTACATCTGCTCGAACGGACTGCGCGGGCCGTTTGTGCTGGGCGAGGCGTTCTCGCTGGCCGACGCATACCTGTATGTGGTCTGCAGCTGGCTGGAAGGCGACGGTGTCGATGTCCCGACCTTTCCGAAAATTCTCGCCTTCCGTGAGGCGATGGAGGCACGCGCCTCGGTTCAGGCGGTTCGTGCCGCCGGAATGCTCTGACAAAAGGAATATACATGACACATCTCTGGGTCCGGGCAGAACAACGCCCGAACGAAGAACGGGTGGGCCTGACGCCCGAAGGCGCGAAGGCACTGATCGCCTCGGGTATTCGTGTCACCGTCGAGGAAAGCCACGTCCGGGCAATCCCGATCGATGGCTACAAGGATGCCGGGTGTGAGATCGCGGCTGAAAACTCGTGGCCCGAGGCCCCGGCCGATGCGATCATCTTCGGCCTCAAGGAACTGCCCGAGGATGGCACACCCCTGCCCCACCGCCACATCATGTTTGGTCATGCCTACAAGGGCCAGCATTCCGGTCGTGCGTTGCTAGAGCGGTTTAAGGCTGGCGGCGGCACCCTTTATGATCTGGAATACCTTGTGGAAGAGAATGGCCGGCGCGTCGCCGCCTTTGGATACTGGGCCGGATATGCAGGCGCGGCAGTCACACTCAAGACCTGGGCCGCTCAGCAACGGGGTGAAGAATGTCCGCCCGTCGGCGTCTACCCCGGCAAGGATGTCCTGAACGCCGAACTGTTGGCCGAATTGGATGCGACCGAGCAAGCGCGCCCGCGCGCCATTGTAATCGGTGCGCTGGGACGTGTTGGCACCGGTGCTGCAGATTTATGCGAGGCTATGGGCGTCAGTGTCACAAAATGGGACATGGCAGAAACCGCAAGCGGCGGGCCTTTTCCCGAGATCCTTGAACATGATCTGTTCCTGAACTGCATCTTTGCCCGTCCCGGCACGCCGGTCTTTGTCCCACGCGAAGCACTTACTGCGCAGCGCAATCTGACTGCCATTGGCGACGTCGCCTGCGATCCGGACAGCGACTATAACCCGGTACCTGTCTATGACCGGGCCACCACCTGGAACCATCCTGCCCAGCGTGTCGCCACTGATCCTATTCTGGATGTGACGGCCATCGACAACCTACCGTCGATGCTGCCAGTCGAAAGCTCCGAAGATTACGCAGCGCAATTGCTACCTTCGCTCCTGACCCTGACTGATCTGGAAAACGGCGTCTGGGGCCGGGCAGCGGCTACCTACAACACTCATATCGAAGGGATCTGAGCGATGACGATTCATTGGTGTGGTACAGGCCTGTCGGCCATCCCCGGCCTTCGCCGCCTGATCGAGGCGGATCACAAGGTTACCGTATGGAACCGGACTATCGAAAAGGCAAAGGCTGAAATCGGTGATCTGACCGATGACATCCATGCCTTCGACATTGACGCGATTGCCGAGGTTCTGAAACCCGGCGACGTGATCGTCTCGATGCTGCCCGGAGATTGGCATGTACCTCTGGCTGAACTTGCCATCTCGAAAGGTGCGAATTTCGTTTCATCCTCCTACATCGCGCCCGAGATGCGTGCGTTGGATGACAAGGCACTTGAGGCCGGTGTGGCATTGGTGAACGAGGTTGGGCTGGACCCAGGCATCGACCACCTGATGGCCCACGCACTGGTTGATGACTACCGCGCCTCGGATGCGTTTGATCCGGAAAACCATCTGAGCTTTATCTCTTACTGCGGCGGCATCCCCAAGAACCCCAATCCGTTCCGCTACAAGTTCAGCTGGTCACCACTCGGCGTACTCAAGGCTTTGCGGTCTCCGTCCAGATCGATCCGGAATTACGCCCCGCTTGACGTGGCGCGCCCTTGGGATGCGATCAGCACCTACATCGCCCCGCTACCGTCCCCGGAAAGCTTTGAAGTTTATCCGAACCGGGATTCACTGCCCTTCATGCAACAATATCATTTCGAAAAGCACTGGCCGGTCAAGGAATTCGTCCGGGGCACATTGCGGTTGAACGGGTGGTCCGATGCATGGTCCGGCGTATTCAGCGAAATCGAAACCTTGTCCGGCCCGGAAGGTGACGCCCGACTGAAGGAAATGTCGGATCAGTTCTGGGATGAGAACGCCTATGACGAAGGCGAGCCGGACCGGGTTGTCCTTTGCGTTGGGCTTAAGGCAGAGAACGAAGGCCGCGAAGTCTGGAACAAAACCTATGTGATGGATGCATGGGGTGACGAGCGCGGAACCGCCATGGCGCGGTTGGTTTCAATTCCCGTTTCACTTGCGGTTGAGGCCGTACTGAACCGAGAGATCCCGGCCGGCGTACACGCCGCCCCCAGCGATCCGAAACTGGTGCAGGGCTGGATGGCAGAGATCGACAAGCTGGCACAACACCTTCAGATCGTCGATCACACCTAATGACGAAACTCGGACGAGCGGAATACGCTGTCGGATTTCTTATTTGCCGCGTCTGATACCTGAAAAAGCAAGGGCCATTCCTGAACTTACGGAATGGCCCTTTGCTTTTACGTCTGGCGCGGATCGCTGATCAAATGACATCAGTATTCAAATGTATCTTTCGATCGTTTCATCGATATCGCTGCGGTTGATCCCAAGATCAGAAAGCTCGCTGTCGGACAAGCGGCCAAGCTCCTGAGCTGCACCAACAATATCTTTCCGGATTGCGCGTATTCTCATGGCCCGGTCAAACAACGCCAAAGCGCTGGCGGATGGGACCGTTTCAAGCATCGGATATGTGTCCAATTCCCGTACCTCCTCATAACCCGTTGATTGGCGTTCAATGAACCAATCAGAAGCGGTCAGTGTAGATTCTGCCGAATGGGCTCATGGTGATAAACGCTCTGATAGGCACGCCGGTGAATTTCGCTGCGTGGAATACCGATATCCTGCAGGCGTTGATCACTGAGCTGCTCCAGCTCGCGAACTGTTTTTGTGTAGATCCGACGACGAAAGCTCTCGACTCTGGCCTCGGCATAATTGGCAAACAGGCCACCAAACAAACCTTTTTGCGTCTTGATTGACTGAACGTTTTCCATTTTCGTGCTCCTCCTGATCTGATCTTCGTTGCGGTTGTAAGATCAGATAAAGGAACGCTTGCTTAACGAAATCGGGCCGTTTCATTAATCTATGTTTAGAATACGCAGCTGCGTCAGGAGATAATGCGAAAAGCCTGTCACAGTTAAAACCGATACCTAGTCCTCGGGCTCAAGCACCAGTTGAAGAACAAATCTTGTTGCAGGTTCCGTCTCTTCACGCGCGAGCAATTCGCGAAACAACGGATCAAGCCTGTCATCATTCCAGTCGCGCATTGCAAAGGCGATCTGCCCAGCCAATGATACATCGGCCTCTAGTACACGTTCATAAACTTCAGCAATTTGCGAACGAAACTCAGGGATCGCTGACCCGGCGTCCGATAGTGCTCGGATCAAGATCAGCTTGTCTTCACTAGGCCAATCAGCTTGCGTCACCCACCCGTCAATAGCGGAAATTGCGAAAGTACCATCCACCTCGATACCGGCCAAGGCCCACTCATGCAGGTTCGGCCCCGCTGTCTTCAACCTCGCCAGATAGCGGGACCGGACGACCTCAATCGCATCCGGGTCGGTCTGCAAACCCAAAAGCCGTATGGAGGCCGGAGCATAGTTCAGCCTCTGAATGCTGCCGATATCATCGAGCAGTTGATCTGTGAGCGCTGAAACATTCGTCTGCCGGACCAACGCATACGGAGCGCGGTAGACCTCTACCAACGCAGTATCCCGCAAAACTCGATCTTCACTCGAAAGATAGTTGGCGAAGAATTGTATACGTTCGGACGTTCCACCTATGCCTGGTTTCCAGTGAATACCGTGACTTTGCAGGATTTCAACGAACTGTGACCGTTCCGCCGACATCAGGAACAGCTTTCTCCAGCCTTTGGACAGTTTACGCCCGGCCTGATCCTGACTTTCAGCACTGTAGACAAACAAGACTGTCCGATCTGGATCTGACAGAAACATCTTTCGCGTTGTTGAATCGACCAGAAACGGGATCTCGGGCAAGTTCTCTAGCTGCTCTTTGGTTCCTTTGAGAACTTCGGCAGGTATGTACCTGAATACGTTGTCGGGCGACGGGCGTGCCAGAACAATTACATCTGCCGAAAGCAGACGATCCCCAAGCGATGCTTCAGGCAACGAGATACAAACGACACAGGCATCAGCGGGGCGCGGATCCAGAATTCGCGCCAACAACATGGCTACAACAAAAATGGCCTTCAAACCGCTTTGCATCAGCGTAAGGATAGCGCGACCAAGCGTTTTCGGCGACAAATTTGAGTCCGAGAAGCGCTTAGGACCGTTTTGTGGAACGTTGCAACAAAACCGTGATGGTTGGCTACATCAGATCGTTTTCGACGTCCTCGGCTGAGATGCCCAGCGCATCCAGACCGTTTTCGAGATGATCTGACAGGTGCGGTGTTCCGATCAGGTAATCGGCGCAGGGGGTCGAAGCCTCGGATTTAGCCGTTGCTATGGCCTCGGCCAGATCTTCGGCGAAAAAGCTCTCGCGGCCGATCCACATGATCGCCACCAGTTCGGCCTGTTCGTCTTCGCTCATCCGGTCGACAAAGGCTCGAAGTTCACCTTCGGCCCGATTTAATTCGCGCCCCATCATGGCGACCTGGGCAACTTTTCTTGCCGAGATTTCCAACATGCGTTCAAACTCCTCTGTCCGCGATTTCAGTTTATCACAAACAGCTAAGCAGATGCGCGTCTTTGATCTCACTCAAACAAATCGGGGCATCGCATACATCTTAACGATGGGATCGTGAAACAGGCTGTTTGGGAACCGGGGCCTTCCTGAAAGGCCGAAACTTCGCCTTTTTCATCCAAAGCCGCAGGCCCTGCCACAAGATCAAAGCAAATGCGCGCCTGGCTCCAAAAGGACGACGTATAAGCGACCAGAGAATTGTGCGGTTTGAAAGTTCGGACCTCGATCCTGTCAGGGTTGCGATCAGCCCCCCCCGCGCACGACCGTAATCGATCCACACACCGATCCTGTCGGAGCGATAGTCGAAGCGGAACGTATATGTGCCCTCGATCTTCTGAAACGGGGATACATGCATCAGTTTATCGGCGATGATGCGGTCTGTTGGCAAAATGGGCGACATGTCGGGATTACAACAAAGATAGCTATGTCGCGTTCCGTAGGTGTTGGTGACCTCAGCAAGCACTGCGTAAAGCTGATCATCATTGTCAAAGCAGAACCAGAAACTGACCGGATTGAAAACATATCCAAATACCCGGGGCTGCGTCAGCAACTCGATACGGTCAGGTTGGGGAAATGCGAGTTCATCAAAACACTCACGCAACCATTTTGCAGCGCGCCCATGCTTTGGATCGCCTCCGTGATCCCGGGTCCGCCATCCCATGATGTTTGAGCGGTCCAGTGAAAACAGAGACGGGGTTGCAGGTCGATCCTCCGGATCCAGCATGATGTAGTCGATGGAATAGCGAAATGCGTTTTCGATATTGCCTTTGCGTCCATGGTAGGTATGCGCCGCGATATGCTGGACGCGGTCCAGGCGCGAACCATAGTCATGAAAGCGTTCGGGGTTACCGACTACGGCACCCTCTGCATGTGTGCTTTCAAACTGTTCAAATGGCATTCTTTTCTCCGCAATACCTTACGGTGCACTACGAAGAATATCGCAATCCGGATTAAATTTCGCATTCAAAGTGATCCGGCTTGGGCAAGGCCCCGTAATGCGGTTATGTTTACCGAGATTGACATCGCGACCATGGATGAACCTGCGGCGGATTCAGTGCCTCCGCAACCTTGGCGCCCAAATAAACGCATCAAGGGTAAACCGGTGAACGGAACAAAAAAGAGTTGCGACACCAGAGCCGAGTGGGTGAACCACATCAAGCGCATAAGGGACGCTCAGGATCAGGCGGCCTTTGCCGAGCTGTTTCAGCACTTCGCCCCACGCGTTAAGGCGTTTCTGATCCGGTCCGGATCTGACGCGACAACGGCTGAGGAATGTGCGCAAGAGGTCATGGCCACGCTTTGGCACAAGGCGCACTTATTCGACCCAAGCCGTGCAACGGTCGCCACCTGGGTGTTCACGATTGCGCGGAACAAACGAATAGACGTGATCCGAAAACAAAGACGCCCGGAACCGGAAGAACTGGACTGGGGTCCAGAAGCGGAACCAGAACAGGATGACGTAATCGCATTGCAGCAGGAAACTGCACAGCTTCGAACGGCCATTCTGGCTTTGCCCGAAGCGCAAAGAGAACTGATCGAAAAGGCATATTTCGGAGACCTGAGTCACCGGGAAATTGCCTCTCAGACGGGGCTACCGCTGGGAACGATCAAATCACGAATTAGGCTGGCGCTGGATCGCTTGCGCCACGCGATGAACTGAGATGACGACGATGAGCAAGAGTATAAAACATCACCTGACGGATGACCTGTTGATGGCCTACGCTGCCGGCAATCTGCCCGAGGCGTTTGACCTGATGGTTGCCACGCATCTGTCGCTCTGCGACCACTGCCGCGCACGGGCCGAGAGCTTTGAGGCTGTGGGTGGACAGGTTCTGGAAGACCAGGCCCAGACGGCGCAGATGGGATCAGGCGCGCTTGCCGCAACGATGGCTTTGATCTCGCAAGGTGCTCCGACACCCAAACCTGTGCGCAAGAAATGTGCAGTGCTGCCCGCACCATTGCAGGACTATGTCGGCGGAGATGTGAACGACATTCGGTGGCGACCGGTTGGTATGGGCGTCAAACAAGCGATCCTGCCAACGACCAATGAGGCAACTGCCCGGTTGCTGTTCATACCTGCGGGCGCAGCCGTACCGGATCACAGTCATCGCGGGATCGAGATGACCATGGTTCTGCAGGGCGCGTTCTCGGATGAGGTTGATCATTTCGCACGGGGTGATGTTGAGATTGCGGATCAGGATCTGGAGCATATGCCCGTCGCTGATATCTCAGAAGATTGTATCTGTCTGGCAGTGACTGACGCGCCGTTGAAGTTCACCAAACTCATGCCGCGTTTGTTCCAGCCATTCCTTCGGATCTGAGTTTCTCGGAAATTTGAATAAACGCCCGAAAACCGGCGTCGCAATGGCGTCGGATTCGGGTAACCTCCGGGCATGAGATTTGATCTGCCCGATGACGATACGCTTTACTCTGCCCTGATGGCACGCGATCCCTCGTGGGATGGGCGCGCTTACGTGGGCGTTACCTCGACCGGTGTGTTTTGCCGACTGACCTGTCCGGCCCGCAAACCGAAACGTGAGAACTGCCAGTTCTTTGCGACCATCGCAGACTGCCTGAATGCGGGGTTCAGAGCCTGCAAACGCTGCTGCCCGATGGCACCGGCCGCCCAATCTGACCCGGCCATTTCATCGCTTCTGGCGAAACTCGAGGCCGATCCTACCCGTCGCTGGCGCGAAGCCGACATCGTTGCAATGGGGCATGACCCTTCTACCATCCGCCGTGCCTTTAAACGCCATTTCGGCACCACCTTTCTGGACATGGCACGACAAGCTCGGTTGCAGGCAGGTCTAACCACTCTGGCACAGGGTGGAAAAGTCATCGATGCGCAACTTGAGGCGGGATTTGACTCTCCTGCAGCCTTTCGCGAGGCCTTCGCAAAGCTGCTGGGTTTGCCGCCCGGTGCTTTTGAAGCCAATGCGATGCTGCGGGCCGATTGGTTCGACACGCCCTTGGGAGCTATGATAGCGATCAGCGATCCGGGTCACCTTCACCTGCTTGAATTTGCCGATCGCAAAGCGCTGCCTACCGAGCTAAAACGGATCCACAAGGCCTGCAAAGGGTCACTGGGTTTTGGCCGTTTCGCACCAACCGATCAGGCCGAAGCGCAGCTAGAGGCGTTTTTTCAGGGCCGCTCGGCCCAGTTCGATCTACCACTTGCACTGCACGGCACTGAGTTCACCAAAGCGGTATGGCGCATTCTGCAAACACTGCCTGCTGGGACCACGCAGTCTTATTCGGATATCGCGCGCCGTCTTGGGCGACCTGATGCGGTTCGGGCTGTCGCGCGCGCAAACGGGGCAAATCAGATTGCGATTATTATCCCCTGTCACCGTGTTCTGGGGGCTGACGGTACGCTGACCGGGTATGGCGGCGGCCTTTGGCGCAAACAGAAACTCATCGAACTGGAACGGCACTACGCCCCGAAAGAAAGGCATCCTGCATGACTCAATCCGACAAGGCGCGCGATTTCGCAGCGCTGCATCAGCCTGGAAAACCGCTGATCCTTTACAACGCTTGGGATGCGGGCAGTGCGCAAGCCATCAGCAAAGCCGGCGCTTTGGCTATCGCAACGGGCAGTTGGTCACTGGCGGCAGCACAGGGTTACAAGGATGGCCAGGACATGCCGCTTTCCTTTGCCACGCAAATCCTCGAACGCATGGTTGGTTCGGTAGATCTGCCCGTCAGCTTTGACTTTGAGGCTGGTTTTGCTGGGGACCTCGACACGCTGGCTAACAATATTGAACAGGTCATTTCCGCGGGCGCGATTGGTGTCAATTTCGAGGACCGTTTGATTAGTGAAGTCGGATTGCGCTCTGCATCAGATCAGGCCGATCGCATTGCAACCTTGCGTCGTGTGGCCGACGCTAAGAGCATCCCACTATTCATCAATGCCCGAACCGATGTTTTCTTCCAGGGCAGCAAACCCAAAGAGCACGCTGATCTAATGAAGGAGGCGCAGTCCCGCGCCCTGACCTATGCGGATGCAGGAGCTAATGGAATATTCGTCCCCGGGCTGATCACACCCGAACTAATCGGCAAATTCTGTGCAGAAGCCCCATTGCCGGTCAATATCATGCAGATCGGGCAGTCTCCGGATCACGCCACTCTTGCTGATCTCGGCGTCGCGCGGATCAGCCATGGACCTGCGCCTTATCTGGCAGCCATGGCAAATGTCACCAATGCGGCGACCGCTGCACTAAAGGTCTAATCCGGGCATTTAGTTCGAAATCAGCCCTCAGTTTTACCCAGCGGAACCACGTTCGGGTGTTCATCGGGGGCAAGCTCTTCGAAATCGAAATTGTCCAGACGCTGAGCGCGGCGGCCAGCTTTTTCCGCGCTGATCTTGATCTCTGAAATATCCTTGGCCGCCTGTCCAAAGTGCCGATCAAGATTGCTGACACGATCACCGAGACGGTCAACATCCTTGTGCAACATCCCCAACTCCTTGCGGATTGCACCCGCCTGCTCCCGCATTCTTGCATCCTTGAGGATCGCGCGCATCGTATTCAGGGTTGCCATGCAGGTGGTCGGTGAAACGATCCAGACGCGTTTGGCAAAGCTCTCCTGAACCAGTTCCGGAAACTTGGCGTGCAGCTCGGCATAGACCGCCTCGGATGGCAAAAACATCAACGCACCATCGGCTGTTTCCCCATCAAGGATATATTTCTCCGAGATGTCGGTGATGTGCTTGCGAATGGTGCTGCGAAACATCTGAACCGCTGCTTTCAGCTCCATGTCATTTGTGGACCCGATCAGTGCTTCATACGCCTCAAGCGGGAACTTACTGTCGATCACGATAGGCCCGGGCGGATTCGGAAGATGGATCAGACAGTCGGCGCGACGGCCATTTGACAGTGTCGCCTGAAGCGAGAAACTGTCTGTTGGCAAGGCCTTGGACACGATATCGTTCAGTTGGATTTCACCAAACGCACCACGGGTTTGTTTGTTGGACAGGATATCCTGCAGGGACAACACGTCGCCTGACAGCTTGGTGATGTTGTCCTGCGCCTTGTCGATAGCAGCCAGTCGCTCCTGCAACTGCGTCAAAGAAGTAGCAGTCTGCTTCGAGGATCCATGCAGGGATTCCTTCATCCGTTCCTGCATATCGGCCAGCGCGCGCGCCGATTTCATCGCGTTGTCTGCCAAACGATCATTCATCTGCTGCTGCACCGAGGACAGCCGCGACTCGACGGTCTGGATCACCTGCACATGTGCATTGGCTTGTGTATCTGAAACCTGCTGCAACCCACCGCGCAGCTGATCTTGTCCCTGACCCAATTGCTGAACGTGCTGTCCCAGATGTGCCATCTGCCGTGCCAGAGGTTCGGCCATTCGCGCAGACCTGTTGGCCGCGCGCAGGGACAAAAACAGCAACATCAGAATCAGCAGCAGCACACCGGCCCCGATCAGAACCGCCATGACCACCGGGTCATTCAAACTATACTGGTTGCCTGCAATCTCGATCATGTCAGCCCATTTGTTCTTGTTTTGTTTTACCCTTCTTAGCCGGGTAAGGAAATTGGATCAACTGCGCCCGAACAGCCGTTCGATATCGCTCAGTTTCAATTCCACATATGTAGGTCGCCCGTGGTTGCATTGACCGGAATGGGGCGTCGCCTCCATTTCGCGCAACAGGGCGTTCATTTCTTCGGCTCGCATCCGGCGACCCGAACGTACCGAGCCATGGCAGGCCACCCGGCTGAGGATCGCCTCGATCCGGGCCTGCACCGTCTGGCTTTCACCCTGATCGGCAAGTTCGTCGAGGATATCCAGAACCATTGTGCGCGCATCAACTTCGCCCAGGATGGCAGGAGTTTCGCGCACTGCCACCGCGCCGCCTCCAAACGGTTCGATGGTCAACCCAAGGCGGGTCAGGTCGGCAGTTACTGCCATCAGCCGCGCGCAATCGCCTTCGGATAGCTCGACAATCTCTGGGATCAACAACGCCTGCGCTGCAACACCATTCTCAGCCATCTGAGTTTTGAGCTTTTCATAGACCAACCGTTCATGGGCTGCGTGCTGATCAACGATCACCATGCCGTCTGCGGTCTGGGCAATGATATAGTTCTCATGAACCTGCCCACGTGCAGCACCAAGCGGCAGATCGCTGGCCGTAGGTTCGGGTACCTCAGCGATCGCGTCGGGGGCAGGAACCGGTTCGATAGCTCTGCCGCTGTAGTCATTCGACAATTCGGCAAATCCCGGAGACTGCGCCTGAAACGCGACATGTCGAGCTGCGGGCGAAGGGCGATCCATCTGATACACCCGCGCCGGACCGGGGGAGGCTGGTTCCGGCCGCATCGCCCCGAGCGTTGCATTGGCGACGGTCGAAGACGCGCGGTGGCCCGCGTCCGCCAAAGCGTGCCGCAGGGCTGAAACAATCAATCCACGCGCTATCCCGGGATCGCGGAATCTGACCTCGGATTTGGCAGGATGGACATTCACATCTACCAGAGTCGGATCACAATCAATGAACAAGGCCGCAGCCGGATGGCGGTCCCGGCTGAGGAAATCGAAGTAGGCCGCGCGCAATGCGCCGGTCAGCATTTTGTCCCGGACAGGCCGCCCGTTTACAAACAAATATTGCGCCACAGCAGCGCCACGCGAATAGGTCGGCAATGCAGCATAGCCATAGAGGCGAATGCCCTCGCGCGTGGCGTCGATCTGCAAGGCATTCTCGGCGAATTCGCGGCCCAGCACACGGGCTAGCCGGGCGTGCAGCGCATCAAACAGGTCTCCATTCTCGCGATCGGCCCGAAAGACGACGCGCCCTTCTCCGCCGCCCGAGACATCGCGCAGAGTGAAGGTGACAGAGGGTTCCGCCATGGCCAGGCGCTTGACGGTATCCGAAATCGCCTGCGCTTCGGCCCGATCGGTACGCATGAATTTCAAACGGGCGGGTGTGGCAAAGAACAGATCGCGCAGCTCAACCACCGTTCCGCTGCGAAGGGCGGCGGGTTTCACCGCTTCCATCTTGCCACCTGCCACGCGGATTGAGGCGGCTTCGCCCCCAGCAGCGCGACTTGTGATCGTTAGTCGACCGACGGCACCCAGCGATGGCAAGGCCTCACCACGAAATCCGAAAGTGTGAATGTTCAGAAGGTCCGAGCCATCGATCTTGGAGGTTGCATGACGCGACAAGGCCAGCGGCAAATCTGCTGCTGAGATCCCACATCCATCATCGGTTACACGGATCAGGGTTTTGCCGCCATCGGCGATGTCGATGGCGATTCTGGTCGCGCCAGCATCTATGGCGTTTTCTACCAGTTCCTTCACGGCGGATGCCGGGCGCTCCACCACTTCACCTGCAGCGATACGGTTGATTGCCGCATCGTCGAGTTGCCGGATTACCGGTCGATTTTCGCTGATATTGGGGTTCGCCTGCACCATACCGCTAGACCTAGCACGACCCGACGCGATTCTGCCACCGGTTTGAGGGATTCTGCCACCGGTTTGAGGATTGTATTTTAGCGGGAGGGGGGCGTCCGGATGATTGCGGCAGGCCAACAAATCGTAGGCTCACAGATCCGCAATCATCCGAACGATCCGAAGTGAGTGGTGGTCGTTCATTAACAATTGAACTAGTTATAACACGAGCAGATCGACAAATCTCGTTAAGCTTTCACCGCAGTTCAAACTTGGCAATTATCGGCCTATCTCCGCAGAGACGGAGTGGCAAGAAAGCGCCACGTCAAGCCCCGGATGGAGCGCCAGCGCGGGTTCGACACGGACCAAACACTGCCGCTGTAGCAAGAATAAGCCCGGACATCGTGGCGATCATTCCCGCAGCGCTCACTGCGTCGGCCCCGCCCAACCACAAGGGTCCATAGCCCGCCAGTACATAACCCGACACGGCCGAGACAATGGCAAACACAACGCTCCACGCAATCTGCGCCTCAAGCCTGTTGGTCATCATGCGCGCAGCCGCAGGCGGACAAATGAACATGGCGATCACGATGATCGAGCCCACAGCATCAAAGGCGGCAACTGCAGCAATGGCCGCGACGATAACCAAAGCCATGCCCAACGCTCCCGTCCGGATCCCGATGGTGCGGGCAAAGCCCTCGTCAAAGGTTGATATCTTGAGTGGTCGCCAGAACAGCCAAGTGAATAGGATTACCCCTGCAAGCGTCAACGCAATTCGGGGCAGTTCTGGCGGAAGGCCCGCCAGCGCCTCTAGGTCCCATAAAGAGGGCCAGCCCGTTGCATCCAGCCAGATCAGGCTTTCGAGGTTACCGTATAACGCATGTTCCACGTCTAGATGGACGGTCGAGGTATCGGTTTGCTCCAGCAGCAGGACCCCTGCCGCAAACATTGTGGTGAATACAACACCCATCGCCGCCCCCGGTTCGATCTGACCCAGCCTTCGAATGGCTTCGATCAGAACGACGGCAACCACAGCGGCCCCTGCAGCGCCCAGCATCATGGGCCAGGTTGAAATTGCACCGGTCAGCAGGAAAGCAACAACGATACCAGGCAGCACCACATGACTGATCGCATCCCCGATCAGCGCCTGCTTTCGCAGCACCAGAAAGTTGCCGGGCAAAGCGCAGGCAATGGCCGCAAAAGTCCCGATCAGCATCGGTGTGAGGGACAGCGGGACAAATTCTTCTCCGCTCATGGCCGAACCTCCTGCGGGCCGCCAATACGACGGTCGATTTCCGTGATCTGGTCGTGGGTAAGAACGGTCTCGATATCGCGTAGGCCGTCATAGAGCGCTGCGGTGGCTTCATGGGCCTGATCAGCGCGCACGATCTCCCAGCGTTTTTCGTCGCGCAGCGCTTTGGCCGCGCGTGCTTTTCCGGTTTCAGTCGCCACGCCATCGGCGCGTACCATCCCCTCACGCCGCAACAGGCGCAGAGTCAAAGGCTCATAGATCTTTTGGCCTTGTGCCAGTGCCAACAACCCTTGCCGGATATGAACCCGGCGTTGAAACCGCAAATGGCGCAGAACCGCAGCCAATACGCCACGAACGGGTGCAAAGAACAGCGACAGGGCAAAGAAGGCAAAACTGACCAGGACGATGATCGGGCCTGTCGGCAAATTCGGTGCCGAAGCCGACAACGCCGCCCCAATATATCCAGCAAGGCCACCAGCCAGACCAGAGAGCAGCACAACGCGATCCGCGCGCTGGGTCCAGAAGCGTGCCGTCACGGGTGGAATGATCAAAAGCGCCACGATCAGGATCAGGCCTACAATCTTCAGGCCAACCACCGTCACAGCCATGACCAGCCCCATCATGGCAAGGTCTATGCGATGCACGGGCAAACCGCGCGCGGCAGCATATTCTGGATCAAAGGCCACCATCATCATGGGGCGTCGGATGATCATCACCAAAACCAGCGTAGCTGCGCCACCAAATGCGATGATCAGTGCATCAGCCCAGAGCATGCCCGCAGTCGATCCCAACAGGAAACCTTCTAGGCCGGCCTGACGGCCCACGCCCATTGTCTGGATCACTGTCAGAAGCACGATACCTAAACCAAAGAACACCGACAGGATCGCGCCTATTGCGGCATCTTCGGCCAAACGCGTATGGCGCGTGAGCCAGTTCATCGCAACCAGACCAATCCAGGCCGAGATTGCAGAGCCAGCCAGCAACCCGAGCAGATTGCGCCCGTCACCCCCTAGTGCGACCAGGATCATGAAGGCGATACACACACCCGGCAAAGTGGCGTGGCTGATAGCATCGCTGACCAGAGCCCGCTTGCGCAGGAAAAGAAATGTGCCCGTCACGCCAGCAGAAATACCAAGCAACGTGGCACCAACCGCCACCAGCGTGGCGTTATAGCCAAGCTGCAGCGTCAGAGCATCCCAAAGCATGATTTACCCCAATGCGCGTGAAATCTGATCGATCTGCGCCGTAGCCAGACGACCACCATAGGCAGCTTGCAGGGTCTCGGCAGTAAAGGCCTCGGCCACCGGACCTTCGGCTACCTTACGGGTATTGATCAGGAATACATGGTCGAAATAGTCGGTAACGGTTGCCAGGTCGTGATGTACGACGACCACGGTTTTACCCGCCTCTTTCAGCGATTTCAGAACAGCAATAATGGCTTTTTCGGTTGCCGCATCAACACCGGCAAACGGTTCGTCCAGCAGATACAGGTCCGCGTCCTGCGCCAATGCGCGTGCCAGAAAGACACGCTGCTGCTGACCACCTGAGAGTTGGCCGATCTGACGATCAGCAAAGTCGCGCATTCCGACCCGGTTCAGACAATCCATTGCCCGTGACATGTGGCGCGCGCGGATACGGCCCAACAAGCCCAACTCTCGCGACAATCCCATCAACACCACGTCAATAACACGGGTTGGGAAATCCCAGTCGACACTGGCGCGTTGCGGAACATAGGCAATACGGGCGCGCTGATCATCCAGCGGCTTTCCGTAGACTGTCACCTGTCCGGACAACGGCGCGACTATTCCCAACGCTGCCTTGAGCATGGTTGACTTGCCCGCCCCATTCGGGCCGATGATCGCGGTCATCGCACCGGGCTCTACAGTCATATCAACCGAGAACACTGCCGGTTTTTGCCCATAGGAAACGGTCAGGCCGCGAATGGCGAGCGGGCTGTTTTCCACGCCCCGCTCTTCCACCGATACACCCTGATCAGCCGCAAGCTCCAACATAGCCTCAGAACCCCGCCAACAATTTGCCGTTCATGCCGCGCTCTGGCACATCTGCGCCCAGCGCACCTGCAATCACGGTGATGTTGTGATCCAGCATGCCCACGTAAGTGCCTTCGTATGATCCCGGCTCGCCCATGGCATCTGAATACAGCTCTCCACCGACGCCGACCTCATGACCTTTGGACGCAGCCCCTTCGATCAGGGCGCGCATTGAGCGGTCAGAGACTGAACTTTCGACAAACACAGCCGTCAGTTTCTGGTCCACCAGCGTATCGACCAACTCACCGATCCGGTTCAGGCCAGCCTCGGACTGGGTTGAAATACCCTGAATACCCAGAACCTCATAACCGTATTCCTCGCCAAAATATCCAAACGCGTCGTGCGCGGTGACAAGTACACGGCTGTTTTCCGGCACCGCAGCCAGAACCTGTTTTCCGTAGGCGTCCAATTGATCGATTTCTGCGAGGAATGCCTCGGTATTGGCGGCAAAGGTTTCGGCTGCTTCGGGGCGGGCTTCGGTTAGTGCTTCCTGTACCTGAACCACCACATCTTTCCACAAAACCGGGCTCATCCACAGGTGCGGATCGTATTTGTCTGCGTAATCGTCATGCGCACGCAACTTGGATTTATCGACACCGTCTGCCACGGCGACCACGTTCCGTTTGCGATCAAGATCATGAAAGAACTCTTCCATCTGCGCTTCCAGATATAGACCATGCCACAGCACCAGATCGGCGCGGGTCATCGCCACGATATCGCTGCGGGTCTGACGATAGGCGTGCGGATCGACACCTGGTCCCATCAGGCCTTTGACCTCAACCTGATCACCACCCACCTGACGCGCGGCATCTGCGATCATACCCGTTGTGGCAACTACCTTCAGAGGTGCTTCAGCCCACGCCGCCAAAGGCATAGCCACGGCAAACGCGATTACTGCAAGAAAACTGCGACGAATCATTTCCGACCCCATTTTGGTATCCACTTGAGAATGAATATGCGAACCATTCGCAACTAAGTCAACGCTATTGAGAATTATTCGCAAGAAAACCTATTATATTTGTCCAAATGGTCAAAAAATGTGGCCTGAAGAATGTTACACATCTTCCATTTGGCCGCGTCCCGTGCGATTTTGGCGCAAACCTCCCAAAGGATGTGAAGATGGAAACGCAGAGCTCAGAAAGCCCCGTGCGCACCGCGCATCTGCCGCAAGTGACCGAGCCCAGAAACCCCGGTATGGACCTCGATCTGGACTGGGTACGCGCAGTGCAGGTCAATACCTCGGCCATAGAACGACGCGCCGCGACCCTGCCCGGTCGACGGTCGGTGAAGAAAGAGTATCAGGCCGCGTGGCTGCTGAAGGCGATCACGATGATCGACCTGACCACACTGTCAGGTGACGACACGGTGGGCCGCGTTCGCCGCCTTTGCGCCAAAGCCCGGCAACCCGTGGCACCTTCGGTTCGGCAGGCGCTGGACATGCCGCCGATCACCACAGGGGCCGTTTGCGTCTATCACGACATGATCGAAACCGCCGTAGACGCGCTTCACGGCACCGGCATTCCGGTTGCAGCCGTATCGACGGGCTTCCCGGCAGGCCTGTCTCCATTCCACCTGCGCGTGGCCGAGATTGAAGAAAGCGTGAAAGCTGGAGCCGAAGAGATCGACATCGTCATCTCGCGCCGTCATGTCCTGTCGGGCGACTGGCAGGCGTTGTATGAAGAGATGAAGGCCTTCCGCGTCGCCTGCGGCGATGCCCATGTCAAAGCCATCCTCGCCACCGGAGAACTAGGCAGCCTGCGTAATGTCGCGCGTGCTTCACTGGTTTGCATGATGGCGGGCGCTGATTTCATCAAGACGTCGACTGGCAAGGAAAGCGTCAACGCCACCCTGCCCGTCTCGTTGGTTATGATCCGCGCAATCCGCGACTACTACGACCGCACCGGGTATCGCGTTGGCTACAAACCCGCAGGCGGCATCTCGAAAGCCAAGGACGCGCTGGTTTACCTGTCGCTAATCAAGGACGAGCTGGGCGACCGCTGGCTGGAGCCGGACCTGTTCCGCTTTGGTGCCTCATCGCTGCTGGGCGATATCGAGCGGCAGTTGGAACACTATGTCACCGGGTCTTACTCAGCCGGCTACCGTCACTCCATGGGGTGAATAGTTTCAATGTTCAAACTAGCCACAACCACTTCGTTGCTTCTATTGCAATTTGGCCCTGCCTATTCTGAGGCAATGGAATGCAGCCCGTGGATCGTTGATGGCAAAACCAACGGCGATACTGTGAGTATCGATATAACCGATCAACAACTCATTTGGACCGACGGGCACGTCGAGTTCAAAGCTCCAATGGTCGATGAAACGCCACTTGGTCAAATCTTTGCGGGACACGGCGAAGTCTACTTCGCTTACTTGAATCGTACAAACTCCACAGAAAACGTGAAATCCAAACCACGTAAAGTTGTACGCATTCCCCAAGATCAGACCACAGTTCGATTCCTCACCCTCAACTGCGGGGAAAACTAAAATGACAGTCAAAGAGATTTTTGAAACCATGGACTATGGCCCTGCCCCCGAAAGCGCCGCGGAAGCGCTTGCTTGGTTGGTCGATCAGGGCGACAAGTTCGGTCACTATATCGACGGTGCCTTCACCAAGCCCGGCAAAGGGTTCGAAAGCCGCAACCCCGCGACCGGAGAGGTTCTGGCCAAGCTGACACAGGCGAAACAGGCCGACGTGGACGCTGCTGTGGCTGCCGCACGCAAGGCGCAACCGAAATGGGAGAAGCTGGGCGGCGCGGGCCGCGCAAGGTATCTTTATGCCATTGCGCGTTTGCTGCAGAAGCACTCGCGACTGTTTGCCGTGCTGGAAAGCCTCGACAACGGCAAGCCGATCCGTGAATCGCGCGACATCGACATCCCGCTGGTGCAGCGTCACTTCTACTATCACGCAGGCATGGCGCAGCTGATGGAAAGCGAACTGCCCGATGCCGAGGCTCTGGGTGTTTGTGGACAGATCATTCCGTGGAACTTCCCCCTGCTGATGCTGGCGTGGAAAGTCGCGCCTGCGATCGCGATGGGCAACACCGTGGTTCTGAAACCAGCCGAATACACTTCGCTGACCGCACTTCTGTTTGCTGACATTTGCACACAGGCCGGGCTGCCCAAAGGCGTAGTCAACATCGTCACTGGTGACGGCGCCGTGGGCGAGATGATCGTGTCCTCGGACGTCGACAAAATCGCCTTTACCGGCTCGACCGTCGTGGGTCGTCGTATCCGTGAGGCGACCGCTGGCTATGGCAAGGAACTGACATTGGAGCTGGGTGGCAAGTCCGCCTACATCGTCTTTGACGACGCGGATATTGATTCAGCCATCGAAGGCTTGGTCGACGCGATCTGGTTCAATCAGGGCCAGGTCTGCTGTGCGGGCTCTCGCCTGTTGGTGCAGGAAGGCATCGCAGATCGCTTCCATAACAAGCTGCGTGCCCGGATGGACAAGCTGCGCGTTGGTGACCCACTGGACAAGTGCATCGACGTGGGTGCCGTTGTGGATCCCGTGCAGTTGCAGACCATCAAGGGCATGGTCGAAAGCAACACAGTTGGGCATGTTCATCAGGCGGCTTGCGATCTGCCTGCGAACGGTTGTTATTACCCGCCGACGCTGATCTCAGGCCTCGAAACATCCGACCCGCTGATGCAGGAAGAAATCTTTGGCCCGGTTCTGGTGTCCTCAACCTTCCGCACACCGGAAGAGGCAGTCGAACTGGCCAACAACACCCGTTACGGGTTGGCCGCGACGGTGTGGACGGAGAATGTGAACCTGGCGCTGGATATCGCACCTAAGTTGGTCGCGGGCGTGGTCTGGGTGAATGCCACCAACCTGTTCGACGCGGCGGCCGGATTCGGCGGCGTGCGCGAAAGCGGCTTTGGCCGTGAAGGCGGCTGGGAAGGCTTGACTGTGTACACCAAGCCCAAGGGCAAAGCTAAGCCGTTGGCGAAGGTTGAAGCGGGGACCGGCGAAGGCGCTCCGGTCGATCCAATTGACCGTACCGCCAAGATGTATGTCGGAGGCAAGCAGGCGCGGCCTGATAGCGGCTATTCGAAACCCGTTTGGGGCAAGTCCGGGCTGTTGGGCCACGTGGGCCTCGCCAATCGCAAGGACATCCGCAATGCGGTTGAGGCTGCGGCGGGGGCCAAAGGTTGGTCCAAGACCACCGGCCACCTGCGGGCGCAAATCCTGTATTACATCGGCGAAAACCTCTCGGCCCGCGCCGACGAGTTTGCCGCTCGCATCGACGCGATGACCGGCAAAAAGGACGGTGCGAAAGAGGTCGAAGCTTCAATCCAGCGTCTGTTCACAGCCGCCGCCTGGGCCGACAAGTACGACGGTCAGGTACATGGGGTTCCGATCCGGGGCGTGGCGATTGCCATGAAAGAATCCGTTGGTGTCATCGGCGCGCTTTGTGCGGACGAGGCGCCTCTGCTGGGTCTGGTCTCGGCCATGGCTCCGGCAATTGCGATGGGCAACCGGACGGTTCTGGTGGCCTCAGAGCCCTACCCGCTGGCGGCTACCGATTTCTACCAAATCCTCGAAACCTCGGACGTGCCCGCCGGTGTAGTCAACATCCTGACCGGCAGCCATGCGGAATTGGCGAAACCGCTGGCATCGCATCTGAACGTCGATGCGGTCTGGTCGTTCTCATCCACCGACCTGTCAAAAGAGATCGAGGTCGTCTCGGCCGGGAACCTGAAACGGACCTGGGTGAATAACGCCACGGCATTCGATTGGGGCATGGACCATTCCCGCCGGTTCCTTCAGGCTTCGACCGAGATCAAGAACATCTGGGTGCCCTACGGCGAGTAGGGCTCCCCTCCAAGGGAGGCCTACATGGATTTTTCGGGAAAAACCGTCATCGTCATTGGTGGTACCAGCGGTATCAATCGCGGCATTGCCGAGGCCTTTGCGGCCTCGGGTGCCAAACTTGCTGTCGCCAGCCGTTCGCAGGAAAAGGTCGATGACACCGTTGCCACACTGAAAGCTGCGGGCGCACAGGATGCAATCGGTGCGGCGTTTGACGTGCGTGACCCTGAGGCGGTAGCCGAGGGCCTTAAGCAATTCCACGACGCATTCGGTGACTTCGATGTTCTGGTGTCTGGCGCAGCAGGCAATTTCCCGGCATTGGCAGCGGAAATGTCGGTCAATGCGTTCAAAACCGTGATCGATATCGACCTGATGGGCACCATCCACGTGATGAAGGGGGCGTATCCCTATCTGAAGCGCCCGGGAGCCAGCATCATCAACATCTCGGCTCCGCAATCGTATCTGCCGTACGAAGGTCAGGCTCATGTCTGTGCCGCCAAGGCAGGCGTCGATCAGATTACCCGCACATTGTCGATGGAATGGGGCGTCGAAGGCATCCGCGTGAACTCGGTCGTGCCTGGCTTTATCGAAGGCACTGAAGGGGCCAAACGTCTGGCCCCAACTCCGGATGCCGGCGAAGCGCTGCGCAAGGACGTTCCCTTGGGTCGCTGGGGTCAGCCACAGGACGTGGCGAATGCCTGCCTGTTCCTCAGCTCTGATCTGGCCAGCTATATCAGCGGCACGGTTCTGGCCGTTGACGGCGCGCTGTATCAGCGCGGATCAGGCAAGTTCGGCCAGATGATGGGGCAGATGCTGCGCAGCATGAAAAAGGGCTGAGCGCTGCTCAGCCCCAATTTCTTAGTTCGTGGTGTCCAGACCCACTGGTTTGCCGACTACGGTGAAGTGCAGCCCCTCCGGGTCGAGCAATTCTGCGGCGACCCGGTTGACCTCTTCCAGCGTTATCGCGTTCACCTTGTCATTACGGGTGGCGATGTAGTCGATGGGCAGGTCTTCCATCTGCATCCCGACCATAATTCCCGCAATCTGCCCGTTTCCATCAAATCGCAACGGATAGGCACCGGTCAGGTAGGTCTTGGCGTCGTCCAGCTCTTTCTGGGTCACGCCTTCGGTCGCGGCGCGGGCCCATTCATCGCGGATCACTTCAACCGCTTGGGCGATACGGTCGTTGGCTGACGAAACCGACCCCAGATAAACCGAAGCGAGATCCTTGGGCACAAGGTAAGTTCCCACGCCATAGGTCAGGCCACGCTTTTCCCGGACTTCGTGCATCAGCCGACTCTCGAACCCACCACCACCGAGGATGTGGTTCAGGATGTATGCAGCGAAGAAATCCGGATCGTCACGATCGATGCCCTTCTGCCCAAACAATGCTACGGATTGAGGCGTATCGAACTCCACAACATTGACGCCACCTGAGATCGTCACATCAGCCCGATCAGGTATCGGCTTGCCGGTTTCCGGCAGCTCTGCAAGCAGCTCATCCAGCAGAACACCCAGTTCTTCTGCAGTGATATCCCCGACCGCACCAACATAAAGGCGATCTTTGGCAAACACGCCGTTATAAGCTGCGATCACGTCATCGCGGGTCAAAGCCGACACGCTTTCGATCGTACCCTTGCCCTCTGACCCGTATGGATGATCACCAAATGCCATTTCGGCAAAGTTTCGGCCTGCAATATCATTCGGGTCAGTCTGGTCAGATTTCAGCCCAGACAGCACCTGAGCGCGCACCCGATCCACCGCATCCTGATCGAACCGGGGTTCGTGAATTGTGGTACGCAAAAGATCGATAACCTCATCCCTGTTTTCTGTCAGGAACTGAGCGGAAATCGAAACCGTATCATCAGTAGCATTATACCTGAACGAGGCGGCCAGCTCTTCCAACTCACGGGCATAGGTGCGGGCATCCATATCACCTGCACCTTCTTCGATCAGGCCGCTCATAAGGTAGACTGCACCACGTTTGTCGGGATCATCCAGTGAGGTGCCTCCGCGAAAACGCAACTCTAGCGCGGTAAAGGGGATCGAGTGATCTTCGACCAGCCAGGCCTTGATGCCGCTTGGAGAGGTGACCTCTTCAATCTCGATCTCAGCCCAGGCTGGCAGGGCGATAACGAAGGCGATCAGCGTCGCGAAAATCCGGTTCATTGCGTCACCTCATCGTCGCGCATCAGCCATCCGGTCACTGACGTTTCGGGTTGTATCACCTCACGCGCGGCGGCGATGATCTCATCCGCCGTCACAGCCTGAAGGATATCAGGCCAGGCCTGCACATCCTCGACCGTCAGGCCACTGGTCAGAGCCCGCCCATAACGGTTTCCGATCCCATCCACATTGTCGCGTGCATAGGTCTGGGCCGCACGTAACTGCATCTTGATCCGGTCCAGATCTTCCTGGTTCACGCCTTCGGCGATGAAATCCGCGACCGCCTGATCCATTGCATCCTCAGCTTCCTGCAGAGATACGCCCTCGGCCGGAACAACGATCAGATCAAAGGTGGTGTCATCCAGAGATACACCCCGGTAGAACGCCCCGGTATAGACGACCTTCTGCTGTTCGAACTGCAGCTTCTCATTCAGGTATGAGGTCGTGCTGCCACCCAGCAGTTCCGCCAGCAGGTAGAGGGCGGCGGCTTTCTCCTGTGCGCCGGCGTCTCGTTCCGGGGCCAGATAACTGCGCTGAACATATGGCTGTGCGACACGCGAATCTTTAAAGGTCAGGCGACGTTCGGCCGTTTGCGGCGGCTCCTGCGAGCGCACACGTTCTGGCAGCTCCAGGTTGGCGGGGATCACACCATAATACTCTTCAGCCAGCGCTTTGACTTCATCCGGCTCCACATCACCGGTGACGACCAGAATCGCGTTATTGGGGGCATAATGGGTCTGGTAGAAGGACAGCGCGTCTTCCATGTCCAGCGTTTCCATCTCGTGCCTCCAGCCGATGATTGGCACGCCGTAACGGTGATTGAGATACTGGGCCGCACTCATCTGTTCCCCGAACAAGGATCGCGGATTGTTTTCAGTGCGCTGATTGCGCTCTTCGAGAATCACATCACGCTCTGTGGCGATATCATTTTCAGTCAGACGGATGTTGCGCATCCGGTCCGCTTCCATCCGCATCATCAGCTCGAGGCGGTCTGCGGCCACTCTCTGAAAATAGGCGGTGTAGTCATACGAGGTGAAGGCATTATCATTGCCTCCGTTCGCAGCAACAGTCGCCGACAGTTCACCCGGCGCCATGGTATCCGTACCCTTGAACAGCAAATGCTCCAGAAAATGGGCAACACCTGACGATCCAACAGGTTCATCGGCTGATCCGGCGCGATACCAGACCATGTGCTGGACAACCGGCGCGCGATGGTCTTCGACCACGACGACATCCATGCCGTTATCCAAAGTAAATGTAGTGACTGCTTCGTGCCCGTCTTCAGCCAAAAGCGGGGTCGCAGACAATAAGGCGGCCGACAAGGCCAGAGCCCGAACCATAGGGCATCCTCCGTTTCGTTACAGTAATCAAACTACGGTGGCGCCCGCCGGGTTCAAGTGAGATGACGGAAAGTTAAAAATTATTCATCCGGCGGGGAGGACGGTGTTTCATACCCGCGGCGACGGAACGCTTCGGTCTGTTGATAGGGATCGATCGCGTCACGTTTGTAGACTTCTGCATAACGGTCGATCTTGAACAAACGCAGGCGTGTCCAACGGCTCTGACGGTCGCGGAAATCAGCATCTTCCTGATTGACGGTCTGACGGGTATTTGCCGGAACGCCATATCTGCTGGATGCTGTAACCAGCGCCGCATCAGAGGATGGGACAGAGGTGTTTGGATTCAGAGCAGCTGCGTTTCCACCCAGGGCCACCACAGCGTCTGCTTTCGGATTAGGATCCGTCAGGTTAGCGCCGCCTGGCGTCGGAGCCGGCAAAAACTGATAATCTTTGGGCTCTGTCAGCGGTTTGACTGGCAGAACCGAGAATTCATCCGGTCCCGCGCCGGGCGGTTCCAGATTGCGCAAGCCGATATCGGAGCATCCCGCAACCAAAGCAGCGAGTGTCAGAGCAAATAGGGCACGCGGCATCCGCATTATCGTCTCCAGCCTGTTTCAGGCGCTTTTATCGCATATCATCGGGCGCGTCACGAGGCCTTTTTGCTGTCAAACAACACCAGACCGAGAGCGCCCGCAAATATGAAGACATCCGCCAGATTGAACACAAACGGGTTGTTGATCCCGCAGCAGGACATGTTCAGGAAATCCAGAACATATCCATATAACAGGCGGTCCACCACGTTGCCCAATGCGCCACCGATTAACAATCCGCCACAGATCAGCATAAACTTGGACGCCGCTATACGGCGGAGCCAGATCAATACAGCCAGGCTGATGGCTATCGATATACCGATCAATACCCAACGCGCGGCTTCGCTATTGCCCTGGAACAAGCCGAAATTGATACCGCGATTCTCTCCGTATTTGAAAACGACCAGCGGTGGCAGAACGTCGATACCACCGGGTTGTTCAGCAACGCGCATCACGTGAACGACCAGGTACTTACTGATCTGGTCGATCAGAAACGCGGCCAACCCGGCCCAGAACAGAAACCGATACCGCATCAGTGACGGAAGTGCCGCATGCCGGTGAAGACCATGGCCAATCCGGCCTCATCCGCGGCCGCGATCACCTCGTCATCACGCATCGATCCACCCGGCTGGATGACACAGGTCGCACCAGCCTCGGCGGCTTCCATCAGCCCGTCAGGGAAGGGGAAGAATGCATCAGACGCAACGGCCGAGCCGATGGTGAGCGGTTGCGGCAAGCCGAGCGCGTCGGCCATGCGTTCGGCCTTCTTGGCGGCAATCATGGCAGAGTCCAGGCGGCTCATCTGACCCGCGCCGACGCCAACAGTCGCGCCATCTTTCACGTAAACGATTGCGTTGGATTTAACGTGTTTCGCCACTTTCCAGGCAAACAGCAGGTCGCGCATCTGCTCTTCGGTCGGCGCCTTCTTGGTGACAACCTTCAGATCATCCATGCCGACAAAGCCATTGTCCTTGTCCTGCACCAGCAGACCGCCCGCTACCTGACGCACGGTCTTGCCGCCTGCTGTCACGTCCGGCAGTGCTTCAGTGGTCAGCAGGCGCAGGTTCTTCTTGGCCGCGAAGATCGCCTTTGCTTCATCCGATGCACCCGGAGCGATCACGACTTCGGTGAAAATCCCGGTGATTTCCTGTGCAGTTTCGGCGTCGAGCGGTTGGTTCAGTGCCACGATCCCACCAAAGGCCGATGTCCGGTCACAGTCGAATGCCAACTTATACGCGTCCAGCAAGGTCGCGCCTGTGGCTACGCCGCAAGGGTTGGCATGCTTGATGATGGCACAGGCCGCACCTTTTGCAGGATCGAACTCGGCCACCAGTTCAAACGCTGCGTCGGTGTCGTTGATGTTGTTATAGCTCAGCTCCTTGCCCTGGTGCTGAACGGCGGTCGCCACACCCGGGCGGTTGGTTCCATCAGTGTAGAAAGCCGCTTGTTGATGACTGTTCTCACCATAGCGCAGAGTCTGTTTCAGCTCACCGGCAAAGGCGCGGCGCTTGGGCGCCTCAAGCTGCAGTGCGTCGGCCATCCAATTCGAAACCGCGGTGTCGTACGCTGCGGTCCGGGCGTAAGCCTTTTGCGCCAGCCACTGGCGGAAACCATAAGAGGTTTTGCCGTAATTCTCTTCCAACTGATCCAGAAGCGAAGAGTAATCCTCAACATCCACAACCACGTTCACAAAGGCATGGTTCTTCGAGGCCGCACGGATCATTGCGGGGCCGCCGATATCGATGTTCTCGATGCATTCGTCGTAGCCCGCGCCTTTGGCGACTGTCGCCTCGAACGGATAGAGATTCACGACCAGCAGGTCGATTGCGCCGATGCCATGTTCATTCATCGCAGCGACATGGGTGTCGTTGTTGCGCAGTGCCAGCAGGCCGCCATGCACCATCGGGTGCAGGGTTTTCACACGGCCGTCCATCATCTCGGGGAAGCCAGTAATCTCGCTGACGTCCTTCACCTCAAGCCCCGCATCACGCAGCGCCTTGGCGGTGCCGCCGGTCGACAATAGCTCGACCCCGCGCTCGGCCAGCGCCTTTCCCAGCTCGATCAGCCCGGTCTTGTCGGAAACGGAAAGCAACGCGCGGCGCACGGGGTGAAGATCGGTCATGGGTCCAAAGGTCCTTTTGGCGTCAGTCAAACTCGGGCTCGTCCCGGTGCAGATCGCGTACGGCATAGGCTGTATCCTGAGCCTTGCTCAGCGTCCACCGGATGCGGGTCGCATACTCCATTGCGCGCCCGGATAGAACGATCTGTTTTGTCGCGCGGGGCTTTAATCTGCCTTTTTCAAGGTAAACGCTTGGTTCAACGGACAATTTTCCCACACCGTCATGGCGGAAAACCCATATCTCACCACTTTTGAGCGCCATCGATACCGCCGCACCACCCAAATCGATGGCCGCATCCACGTCCGGATGCAGGTGAAAGCGGATGTCAAAGGCGATGCCTTTCAGGCCCGAGCTGTCCATTGCCCGGTCAAATTGCCGCTTCGCCTTGTCAGTGGCGGTCAGCAAAATGTCCTCGCCCGCCAGTTCGCGCCCATCAAAGCGCAGCTCGAATGTGCGGGCATGGGTCAGGCCAAAGACCTTGGTATATCCATCATGCCCCACCATAAAGCGGGTGCCCTCAAAGGCTTCCTCAAACTCATGGGGTACATCTTGCGGCGCATCCACAAGCGCCTCATGCGCCGTACCTTTGAGCGGCTCGGTCAAACGTGCGCTGGAATAGCCATCAAGACATAGCGTCGAATGCGAGGGCGTGGCCCGACCCGCCCGACGCCAGTCCAGCCCGAAACTCTCGCCTGACCCGCAATTCACGATCAGCGGGCGGCGTCCCGACGTCAGTTCGAAAGCCAAAGTCGAAGCATGCGCATTGTACGAGGCTGCCCCTTTCGGCGGAACACTGGCATCGACAATCACAGTTGTGCGCGCGGCGGATAATCGGGCATACCCCATCGACAGCCCTGTCGACAGTTGCGGTTTCACACCGCTTTGCGCCAATGCCTGATCCAACCGTCCCTCGACACCTCGGCCGCCGCCATGAAACCGGGCCAGTGCGCCATCCGCATGACGCAGGCTGCGCAAGGTTGGGGCGATCCGTTTGATCGCTCTGGTCTGGGCTGCGGGCGTTCCCCGGCCCACCTCGTGCAAAGCCGCAGAGGTCCAGGCCAGCAATGTGAATACTTCAAGCAACTCCTCGGGGTTCCGCGTCGGTATTCCCCCTTGTTCATCCACCTGCCGGTCACATTCCCGGGCCAGTGCACGCAAGGCCGGATCTGACATCGCTTCGAGCCCTTCGAGCGCAAGTCCCGCCTGTACCAGCCCGGTCAAGGCTTCAAACCGGGGCAGCCCCGGTGTCGCCGCGTTCCAGCGTTTGGATAAAAACCAGGTCTGTTGCGCAAGTGAACGAAAGAACAGCTTGCTTTGCGTATCATTCGCCCCGCGTAATAGGAAAAGGGCGTGATTGATCCAGCGGATCAACCGCCGGCCTGTCAGATCGGGCGCCCAGCCAGGGCCCTGCCCTCGCCCATGCGTCTCAATCCAGCCCCAAACCCAGCGCTGCGCCTTTTCCCGCGCACGCATGTCTCCAACAGCGGCCAGATCATCCAACCAGGCAAAACCGTGCCGTTCATCATCAAAAGGGGCATTTGGAGCTATGACATCCCAAAGATCGGTATCCTGAGCCTCGACCAGATACCCCGCAAACAGCAAGTTTCCTGCAACCAGCTGCCGTCCTCGGGCATAGGAACCAATTGTGCGCGGTTCGGGTTGTCCAACGAACCCCGTCACCGCCTTTCGGCGCTGACTAAGCCGCGCATAAAGACGGTTCTGAAACCGTATCCACCGGCTGGCCATGGTGTCCGTATTCGACATGACGCTCGTTACTCTGCCCCTAACGCTCTGCTGGCGCTTGAACCAACGATAGCGAGCGACGAAGGTCAAGTCACCGAAAAGCGGCCTGCTCAGACCGATTTGTTGAGACAGGCGACATAGAACCCATCCATTCCACCGCGTTCTGGCCAATAGTCCGGCCGCAGACGCAGGCCTCCTTCTTCGGTGATCCAGTCACTTTCGACACCCGGAACATCCAGAGCTTCACGGTTTACCCGCATGTCCGGATACATCTCCAGCGCCTCTTCGATCTGCACTTCGCCTTCATCCGGCAGCAGTGAGCAGGTGCAATAAACCAGCCTCCCGCCGGGTTTCAACAGGGTCCATGCGTGGGCGAGCATCCGGGCCTGCAACTCGATCAGTCCACCAAACTCAGACCCGTCCTTGGCAAAAGGAAGATCCGGGTGCCTGCGAATTGTGCCGGTGGCAGAGCAAGGCGCATCCAGAAGGATCGCGTCGTATTGCCCCCGATGCTCCAGCGCATCGCCAACAACTACATTGGCCTTCAAGCCGGTACGCTTGAGGTTTTCCTGCACCCGGGCGATTCGAGCCTCGGAAACATCCAGTGCTGTTACATCGGCACCTGCAGCGGCCAATTGCAGCGTCTTGCCACCCGGCGCTGCGCACAGATCCAAAATCTGCTCGCCTTGTTGTGGCCCAAGAATGCGAACCGGCAAGGCGGCCGCGGCATCCTGCACCCACCAATCGCCAGCTTTGTATCCGGGCAAGGCAGAAACCTGGCCTGCGTCCTGCAATCGGACCGAACCTGTTGGTAGGGCGTCTCCTCCCGGCGCCTTGGCACCCGGCTTCAGCGTGACATCCAATGGTGCGCCTGTGAAATGCGCCTGTTCCATCCCTTTGATGGCATCCTGACCCCATGCGGCGATCAAAGGCTCTCGCAACCATTCCGGCAAGCGGGGAACACGCATTTTGGGCCAGGCGTCCGGGCCTTCGTCAGCCACTTTGCGCAGCACGGCATTCACCAGCCCTTTAAGCCGACCGTGTTTGCGCGACCTTCCAACGATCTCGACCATCGAATTCACTACGCCATGCGCAGCCTCACCATGGCACAGCTCAACAGTGCCAAGGCGCAGCGCGTTATGAACAGTCAATGCCGGGGTACGCTTCAGGTGGCTTTCAAGCAGCCGGTCCGCACGTTCCAGACCGCGCAGGGTTTCCAGGGTCAGGCGTTGTGCCCGGGCACGATCCTCGGGCGTCAGTCGATCCAGCGCACCCGCAGCCAGACATTCGGACAACAGTCGCCCCTCGCCCAGAATCTGATCCAGCAGATATACTGTGCTGCGCCGTGCTGCTGTTGCGTTATTGGACATGAAACCGCCTTTGTGACTTGTGCCCGCATTGCGTTTGGCGGACGGGGGCGTATATCAAGGCTGTGCACGGAAAGGAACCCGAAGTCATGAGTGACGACCGCAAAGACCTGCCACCTGCCGCGCAGCGCGCACTTGCCGAAGCGGAAGAACGTCGTCGCAAGGCCGAAGCCGATGCAAAGGCATTACCCAAAGAACTTGGCGGTCGCGATGGCCCGGATCCAGCACGCTTTGGCGATTGGGAAAAAAAGGGAATCGCGATCGATTTCTGACCTGTCAGGCAACCTTTCGCAGGGTCTTTAGAAAATCCGTTAAA
>NZ_SMMF01000953.1:32853-51795 GCF_009711355.1 Roseibium sp. RKSG952
GTTCCTCGGGCCAGGTCAGCCAATATCCGTCCTTCGTTTTCAGCTCCGGTAGATCCAGCCTGCGCAATCTGCCCGCCTGCAAATCACCTGCAGCCAGCGGGATAGACCCCAGGACAATACCCAGCCCTTGCCGCGCCGCAGTAATCGCGTGCTCCATCGAGTCAAAACTGAATTTGGTGAGAGGAGGTTCGCCTTCGCCCGCCTGACGCGCCCACTCGCGCCAGCCTGGCCGCTCACCACGCAGGTCAATCACGGGCGTCCCCCATTCGATACCGGGGGCAGCCATCGGCACCAGAACCTCAGGCGCGATCAGGGCCGAATCCCGGCCCGGCCACGCCCCGCGACCATACCGTAACTGCAACCATGTGCGTTCCTCATCCAATGACGTCCTGCGGGCGACCGAATCCGTTGTCACCTGCACCTTAGGCCTTTCCGCGTGAAACGCCGCAAGGCACGGAAGAACAAGCGCGTGGATATGCGAAGACAAACCCGCCACCCGCAACTCACGCGGCGACTTTCCGAACAGATCCTCGGTGTTTCGCTCCAGCGCCTGCAGACTGTCCTGAACCAGCGGCAGATAGCTTTCGCCCTCGACCGTCAGCGACACACCACGCGCCTCGCGGACAAACAGCGACCGGCCCAGCCAGACCTCGAGGTTTCCAATTCGCTGACTGACCGCCGCCTGTGTCAGACCAAACTCGCGCGCGGCCGCGGAAAAGCCACCAAGCCGCCCGGCGGCTTCGAATACGCGCAACCAATCCAGCGGGGGCAGTCCGACCTTTTTCTTAGCCATTAGATTTTCCAAGCCTCAGCAGAAAGAAGGATTAATTGTCGTAATGCCACAACCAGCGTATCTCCTCAATCAAAGCTCGCGCTGAACAGGAGAATCCCCATGCTGCGCCTCGCCACCCATGACTCGTCGGTCGTCACCGTAGACTTCAGCGACGGCACGAAGGCTCGTTTCCATGCAATCTGGTTGCGCGATAACGCGCTGGACCCCGAAACCCGCGCAACGGGGAACGGTCAGCGCCTGATCACCATCGGCGATATCCCTACAGATATCTCGGTCAGCGCTGCTGAGGCCGTGAATGGCGATCTGCAGATCACCTTCGCACCCGAAGACAAAACCGTCACCTTCCCGGCCGATTGGCTGGCAGGTCACGTGTACGATCGCGATCACACCCAACAGGCCGGCAGGCTTGCGCCCGGTATCACTTCATGGGAGCGCGGCATCGACGCCCCAAGCGGTGACTGGACACAGGTTCATGAAAATCCAGCCGCCAAACGCGATTGGCTGGCTGCTGTAGCAGAGTTTGGCTTTGCCAAGCTTACCAATGGCCCAACCGAGCCGGAATCTCTGCTCAAAGTGGCTGATCTGTTCGGTTATGTCCGCCAGACAAATTACGGCCCCTACTTTGAGGTACGGACCGAAGTTAACCCCACTAACCTCGCCTATACCGGCCTTGGTCTGCAGGCCCACACCGACAATCCCTATCGCGATCCGGTGCCTACGCTGCAAATCCTCTATTGTCTGGAAAACAGTGCCGAAGGTGGTGATTCCATCGTAGTGGATGGCTTCCGAGCCGCTGAAAAGCTACGTGATCAGAACCCAGAGGGTTTTGCCCTTCTGGCAGGTTATCCCGCACGTTTCGAATACAAAGGCTCGGATGGCGTATGCCTGCGTTCGCGCCGCCCGATGATCGAACTGTCGCCAGATGGTGAGCTGATTGGCATCCGTTTCAACAACCGTTCTTCCGCACCCTTCGTCGATGTGCCCTTTAACCAGATGGAGGCCTACTACGCTGCCTATCGCCAGCTGGGCGAGATCATCGACGATCCAGCCATGGGTGTATCGTTCAAGCTGGAGCCGGGGGAGAGCTTCATCGTCGATAACACCCGCGTTCTGCATGCGCGCCTAGGCTATTCCGGCGCGGGTTCACGCTGGTTGCAGGGTTGCTATGCCGACAAAGACGGGTTGCTGTCCACATTGGCCGCAATGGAAATGGCCCAGCCGGAGGCGGCGGAATGAAACCCGATTTCTCGACCCTGAACCGAGACAATATCGTGGCCTTCATCGGAGATATCTTCGACCGCCGGGGCGGTGAAGAATATCTGGGGGAACCCGTCACCATGGCCGAGCACATGCTGCAAGGCGCCACCATTGCCGAGCAGAACGGTCAGTCCGAAGAGATCATCGTTGGTGCCCTGCTGCATGACATCGGTCATTTCACATCCGAGTTTGGGACGTATCACCCGGATGACACCGAAGATCGTCATCATGAAGACGCGGGCGCGGAAGTACTGGAGCAGTTCTTCCCGTCGGTGATCACCGACTGCTGCCGATATCACGTGGCAGCCAAACGCTATCTCTGCGCCACCAAGCCCGAATACTTCAACCGCCTGTCTACCGCTTCAGTCCATACACTGGAACTGCAAGGCGGCCCGATGAACGCCGAAGAAGTCGCTGAGTTCGAAAGCAACCCGAACCTGAAAGAGATCATTCAGGTCCGCTATCTGGACGAGGCAGGCAAACGCGCGGACATGGAAACCCCGGACTTTGCCCATTTCGCACCAATGGTGCAGCGTATGGTGGACAAGCATCTGGGGTCGGCATGAGCGCGCCAGAGTACATCTTTGAGGCCAGTTCGAAACCATCTCTACCGTGGCACGAAGTTCCACTGATCCGGGCCACTGAAGAATCGGTCAAAGGCTATGGCTGCCTGGTCGATGATCCTGACAACTTTGAAATCGAAATCGTCCGTTGGCCCCAACAGGGCTGGCGGCCGATTGACGAAGGCACCGGTGACGAGGCGGGCTGGGTCGAGGGTACGTTCAAATGCGACTGGCAGGGTGACGTGCTTTATGGAGAGAATGAAGCAGTCAAAGGCCACTATGTGCTGGGCTGGTCCGCCGATCCGCAAAAGGCACAGACAGACAGGCAATCTGCACCGCGCGATCAGGTGCTGCTGTGGCATATGAACTACCACCCCGACGGTGGGCAAATGTTTTGGCCGCTGGACAACAAGCCGTTCATCGTGCCCGCTGCGCTATCCGGCGACAACCTGACCCCAGAAAAGGTGGTGGCGTTCTGGTGCGATGGCTCACGCGGTCTCTATATCCATCCCGGCATCTGGCATGAGGGGATTTTCCCTGTCGAAGACAGTCAACGTTTCCTCGACCGGCAAGGTCGGGTGCATGCCCGGGTCAGCGCCGATATCGGTAAGGAATTCGGAGTTTACCTCGCCTGTCCGCTGCGCGCGGACAAGGTTCGGGATCTTTGACAACACAAAGTCTTGGCAGGGCCGGCTCCACTTGGAACCGGCCCTGCAAACGATCGGATATCCACTGACCGATTATTATTTCTGCTTAGCGGACAACCCGGCATAGATCAGCACAGTCACAAGAATGATTGCACCCCCGATAAAGCTTGCGACAGGCGGAATTTCTCCAAAGAACCCGAAGGCAAATAACGGCGCAAAGACCACTTCGGTCATCAGGATCATGCCAACTTCCGGCGCGGTGATATAGCGGGTCGCAACCGCTGACATCACTCGGCCAAACGGCGCGGTGAACAGTCCCATGACCCCCATGATGACCCATGTGCTGAGGCTGTAACCCGAAGGTTCCGCCACAATTGCCATCGCAAGTGCAAGGAACAACCCGCCCAGCCCGACACTCGCCATGCGGCTGACGTCCTGATATTTGCGCAACAGAGTTTGGTTCAGCGACAGGCAGATCACCGCAAAGAACGCGAGCAAGTCGCCCTTGAGGTTCCCCGAGCCAAAAGACCCCGACACCACAATTGCGATCCCCAGCATAACGAACACGATCGAAATCCAGGTGGACCGTTTTGTGATTTCTTTCAGGAAGAACCAGCTGAACAGAGCAGCCAGCGCGGGCGAGGTGCTGAGGATCACAAACGTATTGGCGACCGACGTATTCTTGATGCTCAGAACAAGGGCCGAGGCGCTGCCCAGCATCAACAGGCCCGACAGCAAGATTGGCCAGCCGCCGGCCTTAAGGACTTCGATCAATCCACGCTCATCCCGCAATTGAATGAACGCCGCCATCGAGATCGCCGTGAACAATCCGAACAGAAAGGCGGTGTCAAATCCACTGACACCCGAGAGGCGGATAAAAATGGGATCAAAGCTCATCAGCAAAGCGCCAAGAAGGGCAATCGCAATGCCGGTCATACGTGGGTTTTGGGATCGCAGAGCGAGGGTAGAGGAAGGTTTCATGATAGCCACCGAATAGAATCATACTGATCGGTATGATTATTACTCACTTGCGTAGATTTCAAGACTATCATACCAAGTGGTATGATTTTACGGTGCTAGCATGAGCAAGCAGGAAACACGCAAAGAAAAGACCCGCCAAGCAATCCTGAATGCTTCGAAATCTGTCTTTCTGACAGAAGGTTACGTTCTGGCCAGCATGGATACGATCGCAGCTCGGGCGCAGGTCACGAAACAGACGGTCTATCGGTATTTTCCATCAAAGCTGGAGCTGTTTGAAGCAACGCTCAGGCACATGGGCCCAGGACCCAAGGCGGATTTTCTGGAGAGTCTGGAGGTGCCAGATACGCGTGAAGCCCTTATCGGATTCGCCACCGGTTTCATGCGATCGCACCTGAGGCAGGAACATCTGGATACAATCCGCCTGCTGATCGCCGAGGCACCAAAAGCACCAGAAATCGTACGTTCATTCTTTGCGATGGGACCGAGCGACACCAAGGAGCGTCTGCACGAATTCTTCAGAAAACGGCTGGGTGTCGACCACCCGGAAATCCCGATGCGCCTGTGGACGGCCATGTTGTTTGCGCATCAAGAAGCCGCGATGCTGGGGCGCGGCATACCGACTGAAGAGGAACTGGCAATCTACGCTGAAACGGCAACTGACTACCTGCTCGCAGGGCTGGCCGCGCGGACTTAAGAATCCCTTAACCCCTGACCGGTTCTTCTGTGTTACTCTCGGCATATCTTTCGCGAACGTCATGTCAGGGAGGCATCTTATGGGCTTGAACAGGCGCAAAGTTGTGCAACTTGGAACCGCTGCCACGGTTGGGGCAATGCTGCCCCGGATTGCAATCGCAGCAACAGATCAACATGAGGCGTTTGAACTGGAGTTCAGAAAAACGTTGGACCGTCTGAAATCCGCATTTTCCGAACTTGGGCTACAAGAAGCCGCGCCGCTTCCAATTGCGACCGGTACCGACGACTATAACGGAGGCCTGCGGCACGATTTTGATCAAGACGCGCTCCCCACAAATGCCTTCGTGATCCAGCCGCTGGCCCGAGTAGGAGATGTCGGTGAAAAATCCCGAGTAGATGTTTTACCACTGTTTCATGAAGTTGGCTGCCATCCGGAGGGTGACGCCAATGGCCAAACCACAACCCGCCTGATGATACGGCTTTTGACCGAAAGCTTTGGGCTTGATCCATCCCGCATCGCCCTTGTCAGCGTGCCGCAAGCCGACACCATGCGCCCGGTGCTGGACGAGATGGGCCTGCCTTTCGCGGAAAAAGTCCTGTTGCGCGATGAGGCCGAGGCTTTGGCCGCCCGCGACGCCTCGGGCTATTTCTTTCCTGATCCGTTTGGCGAAGACTACATCGTAACGATGGGCGTCTATTACCGCGTCGGCGAAACCGATGAGC
Source organism: Roseibium sp. RKSG952 (assembly GCF_009711355.1). NCBI lineage: Bacteria > Pseudomonadati > Pseudomonadota > Alphaproteobacteria > Hyphomicrobiales > Stappiaceae > Roseibium > Roseibium sp. RKSG952. The sequence goes on from NZ_SMMF01000953.1 coordinate 38,511, forward strand.
CCGCGCCGACGTCCTATCCCCCGTCGCCCAACTGGACTGAGATCGGCGAGATCGTAATCGACGGCACTGCCGCGCCCCTTGGCATCTCAATCGGGGCCGAGCGTTTGACCTATGCGGTGACCGGCCAGTTTCCGACTTGGGATCAGCGGTTGGGTGCTTTGTTTGATCTGATCGAACAGGAAGGCGCGGAACCGCCCGGCCTAGTTGCATTTCAATAGTTACAACAGCATGTTAGCAAGGACTACGAGGGTATAGAATTGCTGACTCTGTTTTGGTTCCAGCTAGGATTTATGTTGTTGGCGTCCCTATCATCATGGGCAGCCATGATTTTTCTGACTTCGGTTTTTCCGATATTCAAATTCAAGGAAGAGTTTGTTGACTACTGCATTCGAACGCGCGGCACGCCACCATCACGCAGACGGCTGCTTCTGAACGCCTATGGGGCATGCAACTATTTTTTCATGTCGGAAATATGCAACGATCTAAACGTGCCTAACGGGTTACGGATCGTCCCCAATTCCAATTACTTTCACTTTTTCATGGTTGGCGTGGCGTCGTTTCTTACTGCGGTACTTTTTTGGATAGTAGCGTTCATATTTTTTGTTGTTGTGACCGCCTTCATCTAAGCGCAGCGCCTACAGCCCCAGCACATCCACCATGTCATACTGACCGGGCGCTTTACCCTGTCCCCACAGCGCTGCCTTCAGCGCACCGCGGGCAAAAATGGCGCGATCGGTGGCCAGGTGGCGCAGAACGATGCGTTCTCCGGGGGCTGCGAACAGGACGTCGTGTTCACCCACAATGTCGCCGCCACGAATAGCATGGAAACCGATATTGCCACGTTGACGCGCACCCGTGATGCCGTCGCGGCCCCGGTCGGATACATCTTCCAGCTTCACACCGCGCCCTTCGGCAGCGGCCTCGCCCAGCATCAATGCGGTGCCCGACGGAGCATCGACCTTGTGGTGGTGATGGCCTTCGACGACCTCGATGTCGAAATCCTCATCCAGCGCAGCGGCAACCTTTTTGGTCAGTTGCACCAGCAGGTTCACGCCGAGGCTCATGTTGCCTGCCCGCACGATGACAGCGTGTCGCGAAGCCGGTTCCAGCGCGGCGATCTGTTCGTCAGTCATGCCGGTGGTGCCGATCACATGAACACAACGCGCCTGCGCAGCCAGAGCGGCAAATTCCAACGTCGCTTCTGGCGCGGTAAAATCGATCACGGCTTGCGCCTGCGAAAACGCCTCAAGCGGATCATCGGTGACTTGCACGCCCAGTGCCTGACCGCCCATCGCCTCGCCCACGTCCTGACCGATCCAGTCATGGCCTGCGCGTTCGACCACTCCGACCAGACGCGCTTGATCGCTGTCCGTCACGGTCTTGATCAGCATCTGTCCCATGCGGCCCGAAGCCCCTGTAATGACGATCCCCGGAATATGGGTCATTGCGCTGGTCCCTCTCGTTAAGTCGGCTCAAAGCCTCCTACCCCGTTCGCGCCCGCTTGGCAAAGCCCTGCTTTGGGCTTAGATCGGGGATATGGCAAAGAACAAATTCCACGATGGCCCCGGCCCGTCCCAACGACAGCTGCGCGTCGGCGAACTGATCCGCCGCACCCTGTCCGAGGTTCTGGCGCGCGGAGATGTCCACGACCCCGACCTGAACCGTATGTCGATCACTGTGGGTGAGGTGCGCACCTCGCCCGATCTGAAAATCGCCACCGCCTATGTGCTGCCGCTGGGCGGCAAAGGGCAGGAGGACGTGATCGAACTGTTGGCCCGTAACAAGAGCGAATTGCGGCGCATGGTTGGCAAAAAGGTCGGCCTGAAGTTTTCACCCGATCTGCGATTCCGTCTGGATGACACGTTTGACCGTCTGGACGACACGCGGCGCATGTTCAATCAGGACGCGGTGCGCCGCGATCTGGACGAGTGATCCGAGCATTTGTCATCTTGGGCGCGGCCCTTTGGGCTGCGCAAGCTTCTGCGGTCACCTGTGAAAAGCTGACCCATGAGGACAAGCGGTACACTGTCTGCGAGGTGGATGCCGCCAACGAAGACCTGCAGCTGTTTCTCAACGATGGAAACGGTGACCTGTTAGGACATTTCTCTTCGGTAAACGAGACGCTTGAACCTCGAGGTAAACGCCTGGCGTTTGCGATGAACGCGGGAATGTATCACGACGACCGCTCGCCTGTGGGCCACTACGTTGAGAATGGTCAGGAGGTCATGCGAGTGATCCCGAACCCTGGCCCTGGCAATTTTGGCCTGTTGCCGAACGGGGTGTTCTGCATCCGGGAAGGTCGCGCTGACGTCTTCGAAACGCTGGATTTTGTCGACCAGACGCCCGAATGCCGCTTTGCCACCCAATCTGGCCCGATGCTGGTCATTGATGGTGAACTGCATCCGCGCTTTCTGCCCGATTCGACATCGCGCTATGTCCGAAACGGGGTAGGCACCAGCAACGACGGCACCCGCGCCGTGTTCGCGATCTCAGAGGACTACGTCACATTCCACGAGTTCGGCAGCCTTTTCCGCGACGTGCTAGACACTCCGAATGCGCTGTTCTTTGATGGCAATATCTCTCGCATGTATGACCGTGCAAGCAATCGATCAGATGTCGGGTTTTCGCTGGGACCAATCGTGGGCGTGGTTGAAGACGCACCCTGAAATTGACAGGGCGAAGGTGATCCGCTAACTCGCGCGCCTCAGCAAAGGGCAAGGTGCAAGATGGGACGCAAACGCAAGGGTCGTGACATTTCCGGTTGGCTGGTGGTGGACAAGCCTGCTGGCATGACCTCTACGTCGGTGGTCAACAAGGTACGTTGGGCGATGGACGCGAAGAAAGCGGGCCATGCGGGCACGTTGGACCCCGAGGCGACTGGCGTTTTGGCCGTGGCTTTGGGTGAGGCGACCAAGACCGTTCCCTATATCACCGATGCTTTGAAAGCCTACACATTCACCGTGCGTTTGGGGCAGGCGACGAACACCGATGATGCCGAAGGCGAAGTGATTGCGAGCAGCGATGCGCGCCCTTCGGATGACGACATCAAACAGGCGCTCACCCCGTTTCTGGGCGACATCATGCAGGTCCCGCCCAAGTTCTCAGCTGTTAAGGTCGATGGGCAGCGCGCCTACAAGCTGGCCCGCGATGGCGAGGATATTGAGCTATCCGCCCGGCCCTTGTGGGTTGAAGAGCTGATCCTCGTTGACCGCCCCGACGAAGACCACGTGGTGCTGGAAATGACCTGCGGTAAAGGCGGTTATGTGCGATCTATCGCCCGCGATCTGGGCGCGGCGCTAGGGTGCCACGGCCATGTCAAGGAACTGCGCCGTATCTGGTCCGGCCCGTTCGAAGTCGAAGACGGGTTGAGCATCGAACAGATCGACGAGATGGCCAAGACCACTGCTCTGGACGAGTATCTGCACCCGCTGGAAACCGGGCTTGCAGATTTGCCGGAACTGAAATGCACACCCGAAGGTGCCACCCGTCTGCGTAATGGCAATCCCGGTATGGTGCTGGCTTCGGACGTGGAATACGGCGATGAGGCCTGGGCCTCGCTGGACGGCAAGGCCGTTGCTGTAGGTATCTACAAATCCGGCGAATTGCATCCCAACCGGGTGTTCGTCGATTAAACGGCGTGTTAGGCGAAGGGCATGATCACCCGAACGCATACCAAGGGCGACGCGCCCTCGACCGCCATTTATTCCGATTGCGAGAACTATCGCTATAGCCTGACCCGCATCTGGGACCCGGCCGGGCGCAAGGCGTTATTCGTCATGCTGAACCCCTCCACCGCGACCGAGGTGCAAAACGACCCCACGGTCGAACGCTGCGAACGCCGCGCGCGCGCGCTGGGATTTGGCGCGTTTCAGGTGACCAACATCTTTGCATGGCGCGACACCGACCCCCGCAAGATGCGTGCCGCCGGCGATCCGGTTGGGCCGGAGAATGACACGGCTATTCTGGACGGTGTTGAATGGGCTGATCAGGTCATCGCAGCATGGGGCACCCACGGTGCGCATCTGGATCGCGGTCCTGCCGTAGAGCATCTGTTGCGAAAAACGGGGCACCCGCTCTATCACCTTGGACTGACCAAGGATGGCCACCCCAAGCACCCCCTCTACATCGCTTACACCCAGCAACCTGAACGCTGGGACGGGTGACAAAGGGTTAACCACAGAGTCAGGTTGGCTTTGACCAACTCACTGAACACATGGGACATTTTACCCAAGAAGCACTGTGCTTTCGGAGGGGTTCCATGTTTCTGATCGGGTTTCTTGGTCTGGCCGCTGTTGGTGGCGCGGCCTACGCACTCAGCGACGTCTTCATCACCGATGAAAGCAATTCTGACGACGTAGACGACGATGCGCCGGAGGATGGTTTTTCAAACGGTCAGTTTCTCGAAATTGACGAGAATGTCGATGAACCTACCGCCGAAGACACCGGGCAGGTGATCTCGGAATGTGACGGAAATCTCGTCATGGTTGGGCAGGATGAAGCAGACACTCTGTCAGGACAGGACGGGAACGATCAAATCAATGGATATGGCGGTGACGATACCATCGATGGTGCCGCTGGGGATGACATCCTGCATGGCGGAGATGGAGAGGACACACTGACTGGTGGCACCGGCAATGACTTGTTGCACGGAGAGGCAGGCGACGACCTGCTGGCGGGCGAAACCGGGGATGATCAGTTGTTCGGCCATTCTGGCGACGACGAATTGAACGGTGGTGACGGCGAAGACGAGCTGTTTGGCGGACAGGGCGACGATACCTTGCTAGGAGGCGGTGATGACGATGCCCTGCAAGGGGGCGCAGGTAACGACATTCTGGCAGGTGGTGAGGGCGCGGACTCACTGTTCGGCGGAGATGGCAATGACACGTTATCGGGTGACGATGGTGACGGAACCGAGACGAGAGATTTCCTGAATGGGGGTTCCGGCGATGACACTATAATTGCCAATGGCGGAGATGTGGCCACGGGCGGTGCGGGCGCTGACGATATTATTCTGGATACCGACACCGACGACGAAGAAGTCACCGTCATGGGTTTCCAGCCGGGTGAAGACAAACTGCTGATCACTTGGGAAGAAAGGGATGATCCGGAAATCAGCATCCAACGGGACGACGAAAACGAAACCCTCACCCGGGTGACGGTCAATGGTCATGAGGTGGCGCATCTTTTCGGGGCCGAGGGTATGACGCTCGACGACATCCAACTCATCACTCAGGCAGAACTTGCGCGATTTAGCGTGTAGGGTTAGGGACACAGAATCCCTTTGCCATTTACCCGAAATACGCTTATACGCGCGCATCCGCATCGGAATCGGTGCGGTTTTCTCCATGGGCCTGTGCTGGACGACATCCCGGCCTGCGCCATCAACTCTAACCTTTAAAGGAGACCCCGATGTCGATCACTGCCGCTGAAAAAGCACGCGTCATGAAAGAATTCGCAACCAAAGACGGCGACACCGGTTCGCCTGAAGTACAGGTTGCAATCCTGACCTCGCGCATCACCACCCTGACCGAGCACTTCAAGACCCACAAAAAAGACAACCACGGTCGTCGTGGTCTGCTGAAGATGGTTGCACAGCGTCGTAAGCTGCTGGACTACCTGAAGGGCAAAGAAGAAGCGCGTTACCAGGACCTGATCAAGAAGCTGGGCATCCGCCGCTAATCGCCTTTGTGTGATTTGTACCGGGTTTGAAGCCCAGTTGTATGATTCGTACGCCCGCCACTTTGGTGGGCGTATTTACTTGCAGTTCACCAACAACCCTATCTCGCGACCGATCCGGGTTGTCGCCGAATTCTGACAGCGTTCACCTATTTTGAGTACAGGCTTTCAATTGCCCTTCATACGAACGGCAGCGCAACTTCGCAGGTGGCAAAGCTCTCCAGACCGAGTTCGCCGACCCTTGAGGAGAGCGTATCGGCCTGTGTGGGTGTTTCAATTCTGCGCGACAAACGGTCGATTGTTCTTTCCGAGTCGGGCAATGAAGTTCTTCTGGCGACGCCCAGGCGGGGCATAGCGCGCCAGATCCTGTGAATTGCCACGCTCGGCCAATTCCGGGAACAGCATCAGAACTTCTTCTATCGCGTCCGATGAAAGCGTCTTGAGGGCTTCCGGACCCGTGTGCAAGCTCTCGGTTGGTGTCCCTTCGGCATAGATGATCTCATGATCATCAAACAAAAGATGGTAATAGGTGACAGGCTCTGCTGCGGTTTCAATCTCGATGTCTGGTAGTGCGGTCAGTTTGTGAGCGGGAACCAAAATCTCCGAACTTCCGAACATGCGTTTGGCCACATCGGAAACGGCGAGCATCCTGTGCTGGCGGGAAACAACCAGATCACGATGCGGCAACCCAGATGCCAGTGCCCCGGCCTTGATCCGGACGGGGCGCAGTTTCTCACTTTCACTGAGACGTGCGACTGATACCTTTTTCTTACCGATCCATCGGAGCGGCTGGTAGCCATTATCACGGGTCAAAATCAGATCTCCCGACGCAAGATCTTCAACTGCTTTCAACCCGGTTTCCGTTTCAATCTGCGTGCCACTGACGAAACAGACGACATCGCCGATATCACCGGTTGTCAGGAACAGCCAGCCGTGTTGCCGGTCCGGGTCGAAATTCGTCAGTGTGATTTGGTTGAAGGGCCCTGTCACCGTGACGGTTTCGGTGACATTGGTATTAAAGGGCGCTTCATATTCTGCCGTGGTGCCGCTGGTCCCGAAGTTCAGGTTGGTGACGACCGGTGTCCCATTAAGCGTGGATTCAACCACAATGCGGTCATTGAACCCGCCCGCAAATCCATTGGAATTGACGTCACCGACCGTAAATGTGAAGTCCTCGACAGGCTTTGAAAACGATAGGGTAAATGAGTCTGCACTCGTATCTACAGCATTGTCGGATTGAACAGCACCGGACCCGTTGACGAAAAAATCGCTTGTGAAAGTCGCGGTGACAACAACCGTGTCACCATCCGCGTCAACCACAGTTTGCGAGCCATTTTGCAGCAGTGTAACGAAGTTTATTGCGACCATTTATCCATCCAATCACTAATATACTTGCGACCGCTGCGAACAGAACAATCTGGTTCGTACAGATCAATTTCATTTTGCGTAAACCGAGTTTTTTCCTGTTTCAATACTACTTAGGCTCTGCTCTCACAGAACGTGAAAAGCAGGGGCCTAGTGTTGCGGGAGAAGCTCAAAACCGCACGATATTCATTGTGTAACGAAGATTTGGGTGGTGGTCCGCTGATTGCCTGCAGATTCAAACAATCAAAGGCCTGTAATCTCATAAGCATGGAAACACCCGCCCGAAGGCGGGTGTTTCGCGTTTCTCTGTCGCTAAGCTACATTTTTGATCGTTCCGATCTCAGAGCCAGCCAGAGGCAATAGCACATGATCAGAACAACCAGCGTGAAGGGAATTCCGGTCGAGACCGCGGCACCCTGTAGTGCGCTAAGCCCGCCACCCAGCAACAAGGCGATGGCCACCAGACCCTCGAGGGTGCACCAGAACACGCGTTGTACGACCGGGGCGTCCATCTTGCCACCTGCCGTGATCGTGTCGATCACCAGAGAGCCCGAGTCTGACGACGTCACAAAGAACACCACGATCAGGATCAGCGCGATTGGGGCGACGATGCCATAGAGCGGCAACTCTTTCAGGAAGCCGAACAAAGCACCTTCGGGTGCATAGCTATCGATGACCGTTGCGCGGACGCCCTCGGCACCGCCAGCGTTCAGCATGTCGATCGCCGCGCCACCGAATGTCGACATCCAAAGGGCGCAGACAGCGGTAGGAGCCAGCAGCGCACAGATGATGAACTCGCGCACCGTGCGACCGCGCGAGATACGCGCAATAAACATGCCCACAAAGGGCGACCATGCGATCCACCATGCCCAGTAGAACGTCGTCCAGCCGTGGAAGAAGCTGGTGTCTTCACGACCGAACGGGTTGGACAGGGCTGGCAGGTGACGCACATAATCAGCCATTACGCTGAAATAGCGACTGACTGCGGTTCCAATTCCTGTCACTGCAATGACGAAGATGAACAGCCCCACCGCCATGATCATGTTGATCTCGCTCAGTCGCTTGACGCCTGCATCCATACCCATCAGCACCGATCCCAATGCAATCATGGTGATGCCGATGATCAGCAGAACAACAACCGTCGGGCTGGGTTCGATGCCAAACACCTCATAAAGCCCTGCCGCAACTTGCTGAGCACCCAGACCCAGTGAGGTTGTCAGGCCAAACAGCGTGGCAAATACAGCCAGCGTGTCGATGATATGACCCCACCAGCCCCAGACCCGCTCGCCGAGGATCGGATAGAAAGCCGAGCGCAGAGTCAGCGGAAGATCAAGGTTGTAGGCGAATATCGCAAGGCTCAGACCGACTGCCGCATAGACCGCCCATGCCTCAAGACCCCAGTGGTGGATGGTACCGACAACACCCACATATTCATTGCCGGGCACCGCTATATCCAGACCCAGAGGCCGCGCACCGCCATCTTCGGCAAAGTTGTAATAGACAGGCTCCATCACGCCGAAAAACAGCAGACCGATACCGATACCGGCTGCGAACATCATCGCGATCCATCCGGGATAGGAATAGTCCGGTGTAGCGTCTTTGCCCCCGATCCGGACGCTGCCGACCGGCAGTACGATCAGGACCAGACAGAACAGGGTGATTGCATTCACCGAGAGTACCAGAAACCAGTCGAAAGTACTGGTTAGCCAAGGCCTTAGCCATCCAAAGAATGTGGCCGCCGCTTCCTGATTTGCAAGCGCGATAAGCACAAATGCAAAGATCACGATGCTCGAGATCAGGAAAACCGGATTGTGAATGTCCAAGCCAAAAGGCCGGACGTTATCCTGCCCCAGCTCATATTCCGTTTCGAAGTCATAGATCCGTGGATCCGGATCCAGCATTTTCTTTGATTCCGCCATTCGTTTGCCCTTCTGTTCGCCAAGTGCAAACGCCAAGGTATTCGGTCAGCGGACGGTTATGAGTCTATTACCCCCTTGGCGCGTTACCGTCATATCGACCGCGGGCTTTGTGGTAACAGCTTACACTGACAGCATAATTTCACCAAATGCATTCATTTTACAGAATAAGTAAGGCAAAAACGCCCATCTTTCGACGGGCGCTTTCTGCATAGTAGGTTCGACGTCGGCCGTTATTGAGACATCCCGCCTTCGCTGCTGACCTGTTCCTGAACATGCGTTTCGTTGCCAACAGTCGCGCCACGCGGTGGGAACTCGGCAAAGGTGCCCAGATGCGCCTGAACCAGACGGGCTGCGGGGCCAAATGCCCACATCTTGTTGCCCATCCAGCGCGTGTACATACCCGATTCCTCGGCTGCCTTTTCGTAAGGGTCGCGGCGCAGGTTGAACAGAAGCGGCGCATTCAGTTCTTCTTTGGGGCCGGCCCAGCCTTTTTCCTGAATGGTGAAATGTGCCTTCCAGTCGTTGTAGCGTACTGCCTGCAGATCCGTGCCTTCGTAATAGACAATTTCCTTGCGATTGCTCGGCGTGTCGCCGGTCAGATAGGAAAGCTGATTGTAGCCATCCAGATGCACCTTGTAGCCTTCGAACCCGTCCAGCAGATCAGCAGGCAAATCCTGCGGACCACCGGCTGCGGCGACCAGTGTGGGCATCCAGTCCATGCCGTCGAAGATACCGTTCAAAACCTGGCCTTCCGCGATCTTGCCGGGCCAGCGAATGATGGCCGGCACGCGGAATCCGCCTTCCCACGTCGTGCCTTTTTCCCCATGGAACGGCGTGGTACCGCCATCGGGCCATGTCATCGTTTCGGGACCGTTATCCGAAGTGAAAATGACGATGGTGTTGTCTGCGATCCCCAGTTCTTCGAGATGAGCGGTGACCTTGCCGACATTGTCGTCCAGCTCTTTCATCACGACGTCCTGCAGCCCACGACCATCGCCCAGCATCGCCTCGTATTCTGGGCTGAGATGGGTCCAGACATGCGCACGCGCCGGGGCCATCCAGACAAAGAACGGTGTTTCGCTTTCAACCGCACGATCGATGAAGTCGATCGTATGGGCCGTGACCTCGTCATCCAGCGTTTTCTGGCGCTCCGGTGGGGCGGGACCATCGTCAACGATGCGCTGTTTGCCAACCACGCCCCAACGGGGATCGACGGTTTCGTCCACGGTGTCTGTCGCAAAAGAATGAATGATGTTGCGCGGACCAAATTGCTGTTCGAATTCCGGGTCCTTGGGCCAATCTGGGTCTGACGTGTATTCCATTGCATTGAGGTGATAGAGCCAGCCCCAATATTCATCGAAGCCTTTGACCGTTGGCAGGAACTTGTTGAGGTCACCAAGATGGTTCTTGCCAAACTGCCCGGTCGTATAACCCAAAGATTTCAGGATATTGGCCAGTGTTGGGTCCTCGTCGCTCAGACCCACCGGGTCACCCGGCAGACCAACGGTGTGCATGCCGGTCCGTACCGGATATTGGCCGGTGATGAAGGCCGACCGGCCCGCCGTACAACTGGGTTGCGCGTAGTAATCTGTCAGACGCGCACCCTGAGCCGCAAGCTGATCAAGATTGGGGGTCTGGATGCTTTTGATGCCTTGATGATAACTGCCAAGACTGGCCCAGCCGACATCGTCGGCCATGATGACGAGAATGTTTGGTTTTTCGGTTTCTGCAACGGCTGCCGACGCGAGCGCACAGAATGCGGCAGCAGCGGTATACGCTATCGATTTGATCTGAAGCACCGGGTTAAACTCCTGAGAACGATGAAAAATGACCAAACGGCCAGATTAGATATTTCCTAGCGGCAGGCTCGTTCATCTCGCAATGCGGGTTTACATTTTTGCAAATTCTGAAACGTAATACGCGAAATCTGAAATTTTCGAGACCGCGATGCTGAATGAGAAATCCCTGTCCGCCTTCTTGAATCTTGCCGATACCGGTAACTTTCAGGACGCTGCCAAACGCATGGGCGTGTCGAACGCGTCTTTGTCACGCTATGTCGCAATGGCGGAAGACCAGGTGGGGTTTCCCCTGTTTCACCGAAAGCGTGGCAACAGCGGTCTGACACGCAAGGGACAGGAATTTCTGCCCATTGCCCGAAAACTGCAGTCGGAACTTCAGACCTGCGAGCTGCAGATTGCGAATATCCGATCAGATGCGGGACAAGCCGTGCGGATCGGGTGCGGACCGCTGACGCCCCGAACCCTGATCAAACCTGCGATGCAAGCAGCGCTGCAAGTTTCTCCAGGAATGCGGGTCAGTGTGTCGGTCAGCGCGCGGCAAGCGCCGATCGAGATGTTGGAGAACCGCGAAATCGATATCTATGTGGGTGATCTGACCCATACGCCGGAAACCGAGAACATCGAGTTGATGATGTTCGAAAAACGCGCCGTGGTATTTGCTGCGCATGTCAGTCACCCGCTGCACGACGCCCCCGTTTGCAAATTACGCGACGTGTTTGAGTATCCCTTTGCCTCACCACATCTGCACAAACACTGGCGCGCGGCACTGACCAAGGCACTGGGCGGGAACGAAGAGGCGGCACAAAAGGTCAGAACCCTGCCCCAGATCGAAAGTGACGACTACGCCTTTCTGGCCTCGCTGCTGGATGACAGCGCTTTCGTGGTTGGTGGAATGCCTGAGACGTTCAGCGAACTGGCCTCTTCCGGTTCGGTAAAACTGATCGAAACCGAGCCGCAGATTACATGGAATATCTGCGCAGCCCGAAAAACCGATCTGGATCAGCCGGCCGTAGATCTGCTGTGGCAGAAATTGCGCAAGCTGGCGATGTGAGAGGCAGGCTCAGAACACGATCCGGGTCCGCAATCCGAACAGGGCAATACTGTCCTGATCGGGGTTGAGCAGCGGGTTTGAGATGAGCTGTACCGACGGCGTGATCTGCAAGCCGGGCGAAATCGAGAACCGATAAAACGCCTCGAGCGTAAACTGATCCCCATCGACCCCGCGTGCCTCTGCCCAGTTCAGGCCCAGCCCGGCAAGGTCGGTATTGCGCCCGTAATATCCCAAACCGGCCGAAACCGAGCGCTGATACAGAGCAGCCGTTCCCTTGGCTGCGCCTGCACGAAAGAAGGGCATCCATTTGTTGTCCACGAACCACGCGGCAGAAAATGCACCACCATAGTCTTCGGGGCGACTGCCATCATCGGCAGCATCTGCATGCCAGAGCGTCAGATGCACGTTGTCGAAATAGATGCGATCAAAACCCGAGGTGTATCCGATTTCGAGTGACTTGAAGAGGTTTCCGTCGCTGAAGACATCAAAATTCGGGTCCGAAGGATCTGCATTGGCATCCGCGACGCTGGCCACCGCGTAGAAATTACTGCTGAGCTTGAGGCCCCCCGCAATCCCCAGCCCCGGATTCGGAGCGTTGATCGTTGGGTTGGTGTTGAATGCGAGGTTCTGAAACCCGCTATAGGGACTGACCAGACCGTAAACATCAACAAAGTCTGTCACGTCTATCTGACCAAACTGCAGCGTCCAGGATCCGTCTGCAGCCCGCTGCGTCCAGAACAGGTTGGTCAGTAACAACCCGTTGTCGTTAAAAGCCGTTCCGGTGATCGATTGTGCGCCACCGTTCAGACCCAGAAATTGCGGTGCAACCTCGGTATAGCTGTGCCGGTTCTCGATCTTGAAGGTCAAAGAGCCCCTCTCGGTTGCCTGCCAACTGCCGTAGAACCGGGCGATACCGCTGGCAGCCTCACCAGTGCCAATATCTGCATTTGTAGTCTGGCCCAGCGCCAGATAGTCGATATTGAAACGGAACCCGCTTTCAGCAAGCCGATCTTTCCAAGCGAACCAGCCGGGGGCGATATTGCGCGGGAAATCCGAACGGTATTGCGGATCGGTCAGCCCATCGCCGGGTTCAAGTTCGGCTTCGACCGAGGACGGGCCGGACAAACCTTGCGCAACCGCTTTGTCCAGAAACACCAAAGACAGCAGTGCAAGGGCCAGAGACCGGATCATTCAGAAACCTTTGGGCCACCGGTTTTACGATTGCCCGCAGCGCGAATGCGATCAGAAACGCTTTGTGTCCACTCGAGCTGATCACCACGGGTTTCAAGTGTCTCGACGCTGTCTGCATTCAATTGAAACGTCGCGCGCATCGGCATCAGGCCGTCAACGACGACCATTTTCTGATCCGTGGGGTCGATGGTGAGCAGCCCGGTGAGACGCACGGGTTCGTGAAAGTATGCGGGCGCCCAGTCACCGTTCAGCCGCACCCGGATCATCTGGTTGGGTGGTGGGGG
>NZ_SMMF01000953.1:51986-57283 GCF_009711355.1 Roseibium sp. RKSG952
CACGTTCGGGCACCAGATAGGCGACCGGTTGACCATCCGGATCAGGCGGAGCGGGAATGGCAAATCCCGCAAGCGTAATGGTCTGACCATCAAATTCCGGGTTACCTGCGGTTCCGGCTTTCTTGCGGCGCTCGGTCACCACCTGCCGCTGGTCCAACAGCCAGTCGACATCGACATTATCCGCCGCCAGCGCCTCTTCGGTCTCAGTCAGCAACTCCTGCCACTTCTGCCGCTCTTCCGCGCTGCCGGTATCCTGAGCCAACCTGCCCCGCAGCCGGACGACAAACAGCAGATCATCAAACTGTTCCGGGCTGAGGTCGCGATACGGATCCTCAAAGACCTGCACAGACGGGTCGGGCAGATCGGACCAGTCCAGCGCGACACCTGGCGCGGCAAAAGAGGCTTGCCCCGCCAAAAGCAGCGCAGCCACCGTAATCAGCCGAAACAAGGTTTTCATCTGCATTCTCCGTCGCATCGCGTATTGCGGCAGTTCCACCTTAGATCATTGCAGCGTGTTCTTATAGATCACGCCATCCTTCATGATCAGCCGGATCGTTTCCGGGCTTTCGGGCCTTGGATCAGCGCCAAACCACTGATCGCCTGTTCCCACGACCGAGAAATCCTCTAGCGGGTTGCCGTCAATCAGCAGGATATCCGCATAAGCCCCCTCTTCGATCACGCCGAGCTTACCTGCGGGATAAGGGTTCATGAAATCACCGGACAGTGCAACGATTTCACCCCCTGTTGAGGTCAAAGTGACCATCGAAGTGAGAGGCCCGAAGAAGTCATTGTTGAGCTTCTTTTCATAGGCAATCTGAATATTGCACGCCTCGACCGAGCCGACGCAATCCGTCTGGAAACCGCGTTTGACGGGGCATTCGCGCATGTTGTCGATATAGCCGGCAAAGGTTTCGGATGCGGACTTGGCCTTGGCAAGGCTCGAAGGAACGCTTGCTACGGCGGGGATTTCCAGAAGGCCGGGATCAAAGGCCGTCAGATTAGTTGTGATATAAGCCCCTTTCTCATTCATCAGTGCCGCGATTTCACAGTCGAAAGAGAACCCGTGTTCGATACTTTTGACGCCCGCATTCAGGGCATTCATGATCGCTTCTTTCCGATAGGAATGGGCCATCACGTAGCTGCCATACTCATTCGCAACCTGCACGGCGGCCTCGATTTCCTCGGGGGAACCGGCCAGCAGTTGCCACGGATCAAAGGCCGAAACCACACCACCTGACTGCATGTATTTCAGTTGGGTTGCACCCATGCGGAAATTGTTTCGACCAAACTTCAGAACATCTGCAACGCTGTCCACCTCCTGCGCCATGTTCAGGCGTCCGAAATTGGTCGAGGCACCGGGTGGCGAGGTGAAGCTGGCGAAATCTGCGTGACCACCACGCGTGCCCAGAAATGCGCCAGAGGGATAATAGCGTGGGCCGAGGATCTGGCCTGCATCAATTGCCCGTCGCAATCCGCCGTTTGCACCACCGGCATCCCGCACGGTCGTGAAACCCTGCATCAGATACATCTCGGCCATGCGGGTACCGTGGATGCCAAAGTCTTCCCAAGTGGCGTTTGCCTCCATCGCAGGAATGCTTGGCCCCATCAGCATCAGATGAGCATGTGTTTCGATAAAACCCGGTGACAGGGTGCGCCCACCACCATCAATCACCGTGGCATCCGGCGCATCGATCGCATCTGTCGAAACGGTTTTGATCAGGTTGCCTTCGACCAGAACGCTTGCATTCTCAATCCGTTGTTCATTTAAACCGTCAAAAACATGGACATTGGTGAACAACGTTTGTTCAGGCGCATCCTGTGCCGCAGCGGCGGATGCCAAAAGGCCAAACGCAAGTCCGATTGCACGTGCTTTCATCTCACTCCCTCCGATCCCTGATCGGATGGTAGATCATATTTTCAAAATTCCATATGTTAATTTTACTGTTGAGAAGGGTAGCGCTTCACCAACTTCGGGTTTGGTTGATCTTGCAAACAAATCTCCTTTAGGTAGATTCCCGCAAAACAAGAATTCGATCACTCAGGCTATTACTCAGAACTTATAAAACCGTCGGGCGGACCGGATTGCCGTCTGGCGCGCTTACCACCCTTCTTTCAAAGGCGCCTACCAATGACCCTCATATTCAGTTCGTTACTTCTGTCATTTGGCGTTTTTGCGCGAATGGTTGTTCCCGTGATCCTGATCAGCGCCGCTTCGTTTGTGGTTTGGGCTGTACTGGGTATCGTTACACTCGGCTTCGCAAGCTACGTCAGCGGACCAGTCACAGCCATGTTCATCAGCCTGTTCGGCATTCGCGTGGCGTTGGCAGTAAAGGGTGATTTACGCCATACTGACTTCAAGATTCTGGCATTGAACTCGTTTATGTACGGGGTCTTCTTTTTTGTCGTGGTGGGCGGTTTGGTCTTGCTTGCTAACGCCATCGCTGTTCTGGTCGCCATGTGGCAGGTCGGCGTACCCATTTCGTTGGATGCGTTCAAGAACACACCGCAATCCACCCAAGTTGCCTTTGCCTTGATCGCGGTGAGCATCAAGATAGCCGTCGTCGTCGTGGTTCTGACGGTTACTTACGCCATCATGGCGGTGCCGCTGGCAAATGCTGCCAGAGAAGCGGGCCACAGAACGCCAAGCAATGGTTTCTTTTATGGCCTCGGACGCAGCTTTCTGCCGCTGTTCTGCATCTTTTTCGTGTCTTTCTTCCTGCAGTTTTATTTTGAACTGTTAACGCTTCTGTTCGCGGTTCTACCACTCGTCGTATCCATAATTTCCATCGTTACGGGGCAGGCTTTGCCGGATTTTGACCTGGATATCATACTCCAAGGCATAGCCGCCTTAGCCGGGCTTTTGTGGCTGAATTCGTGGATCTGGTCGGCATCGGCTCTGGCCCTGTTGAAGTTTGACGGAAGCCCCGAGGCCCAGAGGAAACCAGTGCAACCCACAGGCCCTGAAACTGAGACTGACATTCGCGCGCTGCGCAAATCTCGCGAGCGGTCGTTTTGAGTTTGGGCAGGTGTTCGGCTGATTTTCGATCTGTCGAGGCTGATGATCGCCCACGAAAGTGAGACCTCTTTTAATTCGGCCCATTCTCATGTATGCGCGCGGTATCTGAGACGTTGTGCCCTGACCCCGGCACTCGAATGGAAGATAAATTGGGGTCGGCGGCAATGGGGCCGCCATGCAAACGGGAGACCCGGAGGGCCGGGAGTGCTCCCATCTAGGATACGCATATGTTTGATGTAACTAAGAAATCGATGCAGTGGGGCGAAGAGACGCTCACACTGGAAACTGGCAAAGTTGCGCGCCAGGCCGACGGCACCGTGATTGCCACGCTGGGCGAAACCAGCGTCATGGCGAACGTAACCTTTGCCAAGCAACAAAAGCCCGGTCAGGATTTTTTCCCGCTGACCGTGCACTACCAAGAGAAATACTATGCCGCCGGTAAAGTTCCGGGTGGCTTCTTCAAGCGCGAGGCGCGCCCGACCGAGAAAGAGACGCTGACCGCGCGTCTGATCGACCGTCCGATCCGCCCGCTGTTCGTTGACGGCTTCAAAAACGAAGTTCTGGTGATGTGCACCGTGCTGAGCCACGATCTGGTCAACGACCCTGACATCGTTGCGATGATCGCCGCTTCGGCTGCCCTGACCATCTCGGGCGCACCGTTCCGTGGTCCGATCGCAGGTGCCCGCGTTGGTTTCGTGGATGGCGAATATGTCCTGAACCCGACCGTGGACGACATGCAGGACCTGCGCCTGAACCCGGAACAGCGTCTGGACCTGGTTGTTGCCGGCACCAAGAACGCCGTGATGATGGTTGAATCCGAAGCTTACGAGCTGTCCGAGGCTGAAATGCTGGGCGCCGTGAACTTCGCGCATGAGCAGATCCAGCCGGTTCTGGACCTGATCATCGATCTGGCCGAAGAAACCGCCAAAGAGCCGTTTGAATTCGAAGCGCCCGATTACTCGGAACTGTACGCTGCCGTTGCAGCCGCCGGTGAAGAGCAGATGCGCGCCGCCTTCGCAATCACCGACAAGCAAGAGCGCACCGCCGCTGTTGCCGCTGCCCGTGAAGCGATCAAGGAAGCGCTGACCGAGGAACAGCTGGAAGACGGCAACCTGGGTTCGGCGATGAAAAAGCTGGAAGCCGGCATCCTGCGCGGCGACGTTGTCAAAGGCGGCAAGCGCATCGACGGTCGCTCGACCACCGATGTCCGTGCGATCGATGCTGAAACCTCGCTGCTGCCGCGTACGCACGGTTCTGCCCTGTTCACCCGTGGTGAAACACAGGCACTGGCCGTGACCACGCTGGGCACCGGTGACGACGAACAGTTCATCGACGCACTGCACGGCAACTTCAAATCGAACTTCCTGCTGCACTATAACTTCCCTCCGTATTCGGTTGGTGAAGTTGGCCGCGTTGGTTCGCCCGGTCGCCGCGAAATCGGCCACGGCAAGCTGGCATGGCGCGCGCTACAGGCTGTTCTGCCCGCACCGACCGACTTCCCCTACACCATCCGCGTGGTGTCGGAGATCACTGAATCCAACGGTTCGTCCTCGATGGCTTCTGTCTGCGGCGGTTCGCTGTCGATGATGGATGCGGGTGTTCCGCTGAAAGCACCGGTTGCCGGTGTGGCCATGGGTCTGATCCTTGAAGATGACGGTGATTACGCTGTTCTGACCGACATCCTGGGTGACGAAGACCACCTAGGCGACATGGACTTCAAAGTGGCGGGTACCGAGAACGGCATCACCTCGCTGCAGATGGACATCAAGGTCGCAGGCATCACGCCGCAGATCATGGAAACCGCTCTGGCACAGGCCAAAGAAGGCCGGATGCACATTCTGGGCGAGATGGGCAAAGCCCTGTCCGAGACCAACGAATTCTCGGTCCACGCTCCGCGCATCGAGACCATGAACATCCCGACCGACAAGATCCGTGAAGTAATCGGCTCGGGCGGCAAGGTCATCCGCGAGATCGTGGAAACCTCGGGTGCCAAGGTCGACATCAACGACGACGGCGTCATCAAGATCGCCTCGCCTGACGGTGAATCGATCAAGAAGGCCTATGACATGATCTATTCGATCGTGGCCGAGCCAGAAGAAGGCCAAGTTTACACCGGTAAAGTGGTCAAGATCGTCGACTTCGGCGCCTTCGTGAACTTCTTTGGCAAGCGCGACGGTCTGGTCCACGTGTCCCAGATCGAGAACCGCCGCCTGAACCATCCGTCGGATGTTCTGAAAGAAGGTCAGGAAGTAAAGGTCAAGCTGCTGGGCTTTGACGATCG
>NZ_SMMF01000953.1:57403-86621 GCF_009711355.1 Roseibium sp. RKSG952
AGAAAGAGGAAGGCGCAGAATAATCTGCCCACCTTTTGACTGATGAAGGCCCCGGTGGATACACCGGGGCCTTTTTTGTGCCAGCACGACCTTTCGCAATTTGGCTGTACTGCACGACTGCAGATCACGCCACACCCAACAAGCCGTGAAAGTCCCTAGGAAGACACACGCAAAAAGTGTATCATTTCATTATAGATTTAACCTCTTGTTGTGATTGGATGACTTTCAGCCATGGAATTTATCACAATTTACGAGATCAACAGCGATCCTCTGAGTAACACCAATGTCGTGGTGCTGAACGCTTATCAGGTCGAGATCATCGATACTGATGACAGCCTCGAAGACCCGGATGCGGATGGAAACCCGCAGCTTGATGTCAGCGGTGTTCCCGGTTTCATCGGAAACTCTACGAACTTTCAGGTGTTTGAGACTTACAGCGGCAATGTCGGCGGGAATCCTGTCACCTTTACGCTGCTTCAGTTCTCAAATCCCCAATATGTCGTCGTCACTTCCGGTGAAGTGTCGGTTGGGGACACGATTGCGAATACCAACAACTCGATCGTTACTGCGCCACCAACCGAATATGACACAATACCCACCTTCGTGTGTTTCACTGCAGGCTCTAGAATCCTGACCCCGGCAGGTCTGCGCCGGATAGAAACACTGAAACCCGGTGACCACGTGGTAACCGCTGATGGCAGTTGCAAACCCCTGCGCTGGGTCGGCAAACGCCGGTTGTCAGCACATGAGTTGAAGATCGACTCTCATCTTTGCCCCATTCGCATTCGGGCAAACAGTTTTTCCAAAGGCTGCCCCCAGCGCGACTTGCTTATCTCGCCTCAACATCGGATCGCGGTCACATCCGCGTCGATGGAGTTGTACTATGCCGACAGCATGATGCTGGCCCCTGCAAAGGGCATGGTCGATGGCCGGGATATCACGCAGATGCCGCCCGATCAGGATGTCATATACATCCATCTGCTGTTCGACAGTCACGAGCTGGTCAAAGTTGAAGGCGTCTGGTCTGAATCATTCTATCCCGGTGACACCACGATGAGTGCGGTTTCACCGGCAACCAGGCGCGAGCTTTTCGAGCTTTTCCCCGAATTGACGTTGAATGCGAAGAGTTACGGTCCGACTGTGCTGCCGGTCCTGAAACCCTATGAGGTACGCGCGCTGCAATCAGAACTGTCGGTTCCAGTGGCACTGTCAGCTGATTACACCGCGCCAGAGGCTGTCAGGCTTTCATAGCCGTACAAAGCGACCTTAGTTGGAAACATTTGCCACTGTGGCACCTTTGTCCGGATCATAAAGCCCGCCACCCAAGTGCGCATAACCCCAGCGCATGATCTGCAACAAGGCAGGCTCCAACTCTCGCCCCCGGGGTGTAAGCTGATATCGATAGCGAACAGGCCGGTCCTGATAGGCCTCGCGCTCGACCAATCCCCATTCCATCAGTCGTTTCAAACGTTGGGACAACAAGTTCGGCGGCAAATGTTCTTCGCTGTTTTGGAGTTCCTGAAACGTATGTTTTCCGTGCCACATCAGGTCGCGCACCACCAGAAGGGTCCATTTATCCCCCAGGATTTCAAGGCTGCGCGCTATGGAGCAGCGGGAGCGAAATTCATGATCGGCTTGAGTCATGTCATCCTCTGGTCAGGCAATGCAAACATCGGTTTACCCTGGTAACTTAAAAAATGGAAGCTTGATGCAAATAGTAACTTAATTTATGGAAGTCTCTACTCTCACCTTCGAAAGACTTGATCATGCTCGCCATCGGAAACACGCCCCTCATCAAGCTGACCCGTCTGACCGGACCGGATCACGCCGACATCTATGTTAAGTGGGAGGGGGCAAACCCGACGGGCAGCATGAAAGACCGCATGGCCTTGTCGATGATCGAAGGCGCAGAACGGCGCGGTGAACTGAAACCCGGAGGGCGCGTCGTCGAATATACGGGCGGTAGCACCGGAAGTTCGCTTGCAATGGTTTGCGCAACGCGCGGTTATGAGGCGCATTTTGTATCCTCGAACGGGTTTTCCGAAGAAAAGCTACAGACGATGCGGGCCTTTGGCGCCGAAGTCGAGATTATTCATGCTGAAGGCGGAGTGCTGACTGCCGACGTGATCAACCGGATGATCGCACGGGCAAAGGAACTGACCGGTGAACCCAGTACATTCTGGCCGGATCAGGTCAACAACATGGACAATAAGCTGGGTTACCACGGCATGGCGCAGGAGATCCTGACACAGGCCAGCCGCCCAATCGATGCCTTTGTCATGGCTGCCGGAGGGGGTGGCTGTATCTCTGGCAATGCCGAGGTTCTGAAAGCCCACAATCCAGGAACCGAAATCGTTGCGATCGAACCCTACCATGTCCGCAACATCTCGGGCGGTGATACGGGCGGCACGCACAAGCTTGAAGGGATCGGGCTTTCTTTTGTGCCTGCGATACTACGCCGGGACCTTATCGACTCGGTTATCCCGGTGAAGGATGAAGACGCTTATTGGGGCGCCCGAACGCTGGCCCATAGCGAGGGTCTGCTTGGCGGGGTTACGTCCGGTGCGAACATTTGGGCTGCCCTGCAGAAAGCCCGGGAACTTGGACCGGGTAAAACCGTGGTGACCGTGATCATCGACACCGGTTTGCGTTACTTGAAAGACAATTTGCACGGCTAGTCAGCCATGATGCTGAACCGGGCAGCAACTGGCCCCCTGATACACGATGATTGCACTTGGTAAGTACAAGCCAAAGCCCGTGGTTGCCCCGACTCGCGATTGAGCCGGGGCATCCTGATCAGTAAGTGCGTTTCAGATCGCTGTAGGCGCCGCGCAATTTCACGGTGACCATAATGTCCTGCTTGTCACGGTTGCGCCAGAACCAGCCGTGATTGCCGTCAAAGGCTGCAACCAGATCGCCGCGGTCGTCGGTCTTGCCCCTGCCCTTTTCATAGCTGATCGACTGATCCGAATTGTCGCCATGCAGATCAAAGTTGATGCGCCCACCTTCGGCGACCCACTCATATTCTGCGACGGCACCTTCTTCCATGACCAACTTCCACTCGATCCCTTCGCCCGGTGCCAGGGTGAATGAAAATTCGTCTGACCAGGGCTCAATGCTTTCTTGTGCATAGGCGGCCCCAACAAAGGCCCCCATGATATCCAGCAGCAGACTCGATTGCTCGTCACTTGCCGCTTGGGCATCTCGGGCGGCCTCATCCGCCAGTTCGGTCTTGATCTCACCCATTTCGGTCAGCCCAAGAACCCGGCCGATCCGCGTGGGATCAATACCGTACTCTGCTGGCAAAACGATGGTGATCAGAATGGCCACGGCCGCAACCGCAGCGATAATGGTGGATCGGATGAGTTGCTGCGAGCTTGGCAGCTCCTCGGGGGAAGGTTTTTCAGAGTTGTACATGTGTTTCTCCGCGAATTCAGGTTGTGGTGAAAAGGCCGGTGAGCTGATAGCCAATCAGGACAAAGCCGGCTGACATCATCATCACGTTGACCGTGTAGGCGTGTTTCCAGAAGAATGGGGACTTTCGCCAAAAACCCATGACGATCAGGATCATCGCCAGGGCCAGCATCTGGCCAATCTCGACCCCGACATTGAAGGCCATAAGGTTGGGCAGCAGCCCGTCCTGCGGAATGTCATAATCAAGGATTTTGGTCGCCAGACCGAGGCCGTGGAAAAAGCCAAAGATCAGCGTCGCCAGCTTGGTATTTGGCTGAAACCCGAACCAGCGCTGATAGGCGCCCAGATTGTCCAACGCCTTGTAGACGACGGACAGGCCGATGATCGCGTCAACGATATAGGCGTTGACGTTCCAACCGAAGTAAACCCCTGCCAGCATGGTCGTGGAATGCCCGAGGGCAAAGATGCTGACATAGGTGGCAACGTGTTTGGCCCTGTACAGGAAAAACACGACCCCGAACAGAAACAGGATATGGTCATATCCCGTTACCATGTGCTTGGCGCCAAGATAGGCAAAGGGGATCAGTTTGACGCCCCAGATCTGCTGGATATAGCCGGCATCACCGGCGGTTACATTATGCGCGGCGGCATAGGTTGCACTGAACCCGAGCGCCGCAAGGATAAGGGTTGCCAGAAGCAGGAATTGGCGCATCGCCAACCCGCCCCAGCCCCTTTGGACTGCGTGCATGAGAATATCTCCGCTTTTTGTAGGAATGATCTTTGAGCCCGCCATAGGGCGGGACAGATCAGACGCGCGGAGGTCGTTCGAGCCGATAAACCGGATTGGGTGGGTCGACGAACGGGTCCAGAACCCCGGCCAGCCGGTACTCCGTAACCGGCAGGGCTGAACCATTGCGGATCAGAATGGCCGAGCTGTGGTCGTGATCGGCCACATCATGACTGTGACCGTGCAACGACCAGTAACGATCGACGCTGTCGCCATGTGAATGCTCGTGATCGTCGTGAATAGCCTCAGCACGGGCTTCGGTCAGCAGAAAATCTGTTGGGTGCGAAAACGACGGGGCCAGCGACCAGACGAGCAGTGACAGGGCCATAACCGAAACGAAGACCCGTCTCGTCCAATTCCTGATATCTTTGCCCGGTTCCAGTTGCATTTTAAGCTCTTACATCGGCCTTGCTGAGACCCCTGCCCTCAACCTGACCTACCCCCGTTTGGAATTTCAGAGCAATCCCTAAAATGGCATCAACGACCATGCCGCACTGCAGGTGGCGAATGACTGCCGGTTGGCGGCAAAGCAAAGAACAATTCACGGGCAGAATTTATTCGCTCACGCAGCGCCAACTAAGAGTGACCCGGTGTGAAGGCCCGGAGCCTTCCTTTTGCTGCCCTCTCTCCCACATGTGCGCCATGCACCATTTGGAACAAAGGACACAGTTATGGTTACTCGTCTTCTCCTGACATCGGCCGCCTTGACGCTGAGCGCATCAGCATTGGCCGCCCAAAGCCTGTCGGACGGCGCCTATATTCAGGGCTTTATTGGATACAGCCAACTGCAGGACAGCGACTTCTCGGGCACGATCGGCGCTGCGACCCAGTCGGTCGATACGGATTTTGATGGCGGATACGGGCTTGGCCTGGCCATCGGTAAGAAAATACCGCAATGGTCGAACGACAATGTCGGCACACGGATCGAGCTGGAGCTGTCCTATCGAGACAATGATGTGGATGGTGTGAATTTCTCGGGCAACGGCCCGGCGCCCGAAGGCAACGTGTCGGGCGATGTCAGCCAGACCTCGTTGTTTGCCAACGTGCTGTTTGACTTCAAACAGAGCGGCAAGGTCACCCCTTTTGCCGGGTTTGGTCTGGGCGCCACCTATTCTGATCTGAACTTTGTCTATGGACCCGGCGTGGCACTGGATGACAGCGACACCAATTTTGCGGCACAGCTGATTGCGGGTGTGGCCTATGACATCAACAGCTCAACCGCGTTTACCGTCGATGCCCGCTATTCCCGTGCCTTCGATGTGTCCTCGCAACGGCTGGCACCAAACGGAGCGTCGACCGGCACGGTTGAGGATGATCTGGATACGTTCAGCGTGAACTTCGGTCTGCGCTACAGCTTCTGAACGCAGCACAGGGGAAACGTCTCGGTTCCGTTTCCTCTACCCGCGTGCCCGGTATCTGAAGGATCAGGGCACGCGGAATTTCAAACAGGTTTAACCCTTACTCAGGCGCTTTGGTTTTGCGCAGGTAGGGGAAGATTGTCTCGAACTCGCCAAATTTCTCTTTGGCGTCTTCGTTCGAGACGGTCGGCGGAATGATTACATCCTCACCCGGAACCCAGTTCGCCGGCGTCGCAACACCTTTGGCGCTCATCTGCAGACCATCCAGCGCACGCAGGATTTCGGCAAAGTTCCGACCAACAGTCATCGGATAGGTCATCGACAGTTTCAGTTGCTTGTCCGGACCAATGATAAAGACCGAGCGCACAGTGGCGCTGTCGGCAGGCGTACGGCCATCGGGTAGATAGGCTTCGGCCGGCAGCATGTCGAAGGCTTTCGACACGGCCAGACCATCATCAGCGATAATCGGGAAACCGGGGTTGGCCTTGCCGTATTCCTCGATGTCCTTTTTCCACTTCTTGTGGTCCTCGACACCATCGACCGACACACCGATGACCTTGGTGTTCCGCGCCGCCCATTCGTCGTTCAACTGTGCAACGGCCGAGAACTCGGTGGTGCAGACAGGGGTGAAGTCCTTGGGGTGCGAGAACAGGATGGCCCAGCTGTCGCCAATCCAGTCGTGGAACTGAACGGTGCCCTGATCCGTTTCAGCGGTGAAATTCGGGACGGTATCGTTGATGCGCAAACCCATTGGGAATCTCCTTTCCTGTGAAAAACTCCGAGTCGGTTGATGCCAACCTAATCACTTTGCGCAGAGGTTAAACCATTCATGTTGCTCTGTCAGAAGATTTGGCAGATACATAATTTGATCAAATTATGATTTCCCACTTGCCCCGCATCGGGTCGGGTGACAGAGTGCCCTAGAAAACCGACCGATCGGTCGATTGATTTCTGCTCCGGAGGATGAGCCATGATCGAAAAACGCGATTTCTATATCAACGGCAAGTGGGTCGCCCCCTCGGCGGCAAATGATTTCCAGGTAATCAACCCGTCGACCGAAGAGCCCTGTGCCGTGATTTCGCTGGGTTCCGAAGCTGATACGAATGCTGCGGTCGCAGCTGCCAAGGCAGCGCTGCCCGGCTGGATGGAAACGCCAGTGGAAGAGCGTATCGCGCTGGTGGAAAAGCTGATCGAAATCTACCAGACCCGCGCCGAAGATCTAGCGCAGGCCATGTCGCTGGAAATGGGCGCGCCGATCGACATGTCGCGCACACAGCAGGTTGGTGCCGGGACCTGGCATCTGAAAAACTTCATCCGAGCAGCCAAGGCGTTTCAGTTCGATCGCCCGCTGGGGGATCATGCCCCTAACGACCGCATTATTTATGAGGCCGTAGGTGTAGCCGCGCTGATCACGCCATGGAACTGGCCGATGAATCAGGTCACGCTCAAGGTCGGTGCAGCAGCCATCGCAGGCTGCACGATGGTGCTGAAACCATCCGAGCAGAGCCCGCTGAACGCGATGATCTTTGCCGAGATGATGGATGAGGCAGGTTTCCCCGCCGGTGTCTTCAATCTGGTGAACGGGGACGGTGTCGGCGTTGGTTCGCAGCTTTCGGGACATCCGGATGTGGATATGGTCAGCTTCACCGGTTCGACCCGCGCCGGAACCGCGATTTCCAAAAATGCAGCCGATACGCTGAAGAAGGTGCATCTGGAATTGGGTGGCAAAGGTGCGAATGTCGTCTTTGCCGATGCCGATGAAAAGGCGGTCAAGCGGGGTGTTCTGCACATGATGAACAACACCGGCCAGAGCTGTAACGCACCCAGCCGTATGCTGGTGCAGCGCCCGATCTACGATCAGGCTGTTGAGACTGCGGCAGAGGTTGCAAACAAGGTTGCTGTTGGCCCCGCTCAGGACGAAGGTCGCCATATCGGTCCCGTCGTGAACGAGGTGCAGTGGGGCAAGATTCAGGACCTGATCCAAAAGGGCATCGATGAAGGTGCGCGTCTGGTTGCAGGTGGCACCGGACGACCCGAAGGCCTGAACAAGGGCTACTATGTGCGCCCGACCGTCTTTGCCGATGCGAACAACCAGATGACCATCGCGCGCGAAGAGATCTTTGGCCCGGTTCTGACCATGATCCCCTTCGACACCGAAGAGGAAGCCATCGAGATTGCCAATGACACCCCTTACGGCCTGACCAACTATGTCCAGACACAGGATGGCGCACGCGCCAATCGGATGGCACGGCATCTGCGCTCGGGCATGGTCGAGATGAATGGCCAGTCCCGTGCGGCTGGCTCACCCTTTGGTGGTATGAAACAGTCCGGCAACGGGCGCGAAGGCGGCCTCTGGGGTCTGGAAGACTTCCTTGAGGTCAAAGCGGTTGGCGGCTGGACTGCAGAGTAAACACTCCGCTTGCTGATGATTTAAGGCGAGGCACGGTTTCGTGCCTCGCTTTTTCTGTCAGGCAGGTCGCACGATCAACTGTGGCTCTCCGTTCGATGTATGTCGGGTGGATCGGCCGTCCCAGCCAATTTCGCCCGTAACACGCTGACGAAACGCCGAGAAACTGTCGAATTGAACCACGTCTACCGGCGTATCAAAATGCAGGGTTACCCGTCGATGAGAGCCGTCGCTCATCATGGTTAAACCCCGGATTTCTGCCGAGAAAGACTGCCCGAGATAGCGGCCCTCGACCCGGTCGCCGACCCGAAGCCGCATCCGGTTACCCGCCATCGCATGCAGCGTATTCCAGTCCTTTACACCATGCTGATGCGCAACTGTTTCCAGCGCCTCGCTGTGGGACAGCTTAACACCAGCGCCGCGCAGTCGTTCACGCAGCCGCCTCGCCTGCGTCTTCAATTCTTCAATCGAAGCGATGTTTTTCGTATTTGCCATTCTTTGCCTCGTTTCCTTTAACGGGCGCGAAGTCTGGACGGTGTTCGCATTGCCATCCGCGCGCCAGAAATGGAGCATCAGATGTTAGTTCAATCGGGTTTCACCATGGTCAACGACCGCGAACGGCAGGGTTTCCGAACCTGCGCAATTCCTGACATCGGTCACACGAACTGTCAATCGGCCACCGCTGCCTTCAGCTCAGAATCCGGCTCGA
Organism: Roseibium sp. RKSG952; assembly: GCF_009711355.1. Classification (NCBI taxonomy): domain Bacteria; kingdom Pseudomonadati; phylum Pseudomonadota; class Alphaproteobacteria; order Hyphomicrobiales; family Stappiaceae; genus Roseibium; species Roseibium sp. RKSG952. The sequence goes on from NZ_SMMF01000953.1 coordinate 66,079, forward strand.
GATGGATTACAAATACCGACCCCGGATATTTTTTCAGCAGCGCCTCTTCGATATCGTCGCAGATGTCATGAGCAGCAGCCACCGACATATCGCCGGCCACGACAAGGTGGAACTCGACGAAAATGACGCTTGCTGACCTGCGACCCCTCAGATCGTGATACTCCAGCGCAGGTCCGAGATTGGCATCGATCGCTGTGCGCACGGTTTGCAGATCCTGTTCGGACAATGAGGCATCCATGAGCCCGTCAACGGAGGAACGAATGACTTTCCAGCCTTCCCAAAGGATGTTCAGCGCGACCAGAATAGCGATAATCGGATCAAGGATCAGCCAGCCCGTAGCCAGCGCAAATAGAAGACCCACAACAACCCCGACAGAGGTCATGACATCGGTGAAAATGTGCTTTGAGCTGGCCTCCAGCGCGGGCGATTTCTCGCGTCTTCCAACGCGCAGCAGAATGACAGCCCAAGCGCCGTTGATGCAGGTCGCGACGGCGTTTACAGCTATTCCGATCATCGGAGCATGATCCAAATGCGGAGATGGCAGCGCCGAGACAGCCTCGCGAATGATCAATAGCGCCGCCAGAACGATCAACGTCCCTTCAGCAACGGCCGAGAGATACTCGGCTTTTTTATGCCCAAAAGGGTGTTTCTCATCCGGTGGTCGGCCCGAAATCTGAACCGCAAAATAGGCCAGAAGTGCGGCCGCAACATTCACAATGGACTCGAGCGCATCCGAAAGCAGCGCCACCGAGCCGGTCAGCCACCAGGCCAACAGCTTCAGCAGCAACACGGCAAGGGACACCGGAATGGACCAGGCAGCAAACTTCTGAGACATCAGCCTAATTTCTTGCGTCATCCCCTATCGTCTACCACAAGGGTCAAGCTTGAGGGCGGCTTTTTTCAGCCGACGCCTATGCGTCGGCCTGCGCTGCCTCATAGGCCAGCATCGCACGCTTGACGGGCAGCCCCCAGTGATAACCACCCAAGCCACCGGATTTGCGCAAGGCGCGATGGCAGGGGATCAGCCAGCTGACCGGATTGCGTCCGACCGCCGTGCCCACCGCGCGAACGGCTTGTGGCGATCCCACTCGCTGGGCGATCGCGGAATATGTCGTGACTTGGCCCGATGGTATTTGCATCAACGCCTCCCACACTTTGATCTGCAGCGGTGAGCCGATCAGAAAGAGCGGCGTAGGCTCTAACCTTTCACTTTCCGCACCAAATGCACTAAGCACCCATGGTCGCAGAAGCATCGGGTCTTCGACAAATCTGGCCTTGGGCCAGCGAGAGAGCATGTCTTCCATCGCTTCTTCCTCGCCAGTTTCCGCACCAAAAGCCATGCCGCAGATACCCTTGTCGGTGCCCATGACCAATGCAGGGCCGAACGGGCTTTCGAACCAACCCCAATAGATGGTCAGGCCTTCGCCCTTGCGGGCATATTCGCCGGGACTCATCGCTTCCCATTTGAGAAACAGATCGTGCAGGCGTCCACTACCGGACAGCCCCACATTGTGGGCGGTTTCCAAAGTCGTGAACCGTTCCCGCAACAGCGCCTTGGCATGCCCAAGGGTCAGATATTGCTGATATCGCTTTGGCGAAACTCCGGTCCAGCGTGAGAACAGCCGCTGAAAATGCGCGGGGCTCATATCCATCTGACGTGCCAGTTCATCAAGGCTGAGCGTTTCACCGCCCTGATCGATCAACTCGATCGCGCGCCGCATGACGTTGTAGTGATAGCCGGTTTCTGGGTTCTGTACGTTCATGTTGCACCTCTTCGCTTACATAAACATTACCTCGCCCTGACCAATGCCGCGACCCGGAACCTGCGCATATATTTGTCAACTGAGTTGACGAATCGCTTTACGCCTATCTAGATTAAGGGCATGGAACAACCATTGGATCAACTCTATCAGGCAGTTCAGGCCACGCGGCCCCTGCTGCGCAACATTACCGCCGCGGTTGAACGCGGCAGCAATCGTGAAGGCGTAACTGTAGGACAACGTGCCATCCTAGAGGGGCTATCCCTTTTCCCCGGAGCGACAGCCCCGCAGTTATGCACCGAGTTGCAGCTGAAACGGCAATACGTCGCGCGCATCCTGCAGGAAGTGATGAAGGCCGGTCTGGTCGACAGTCGCGCCAACCCCAAGCGCGCGCGTTCTTACTGCTATCGGCTGACACCCACGGGCCAGGACATCATCACTGCGATCCGAACAGATGAGATGTCAAAACTGGCCAGTTTTTCCAAAGACTTCTCTCCCGAAGAGCTTGCGACTTACCATAAGGTACAACTGGCGCTCACACGGTTTTTTGCCGATCTGGCTGAGGAGGTCTGAGATGCCGGTTCTTTGGATCATTCTCGCCGGAATTGTGATCGCGGTTCTCTATATTCTAAATGAAATTCGCAGAATTGGCACGCCAACAACCGGTCCAGCAATTGATCTGGCTGCCCGTCCGGCAACGGCGCTGGTGGTAATCGACATGCAGACTGATTTCACCTCGGCACCCGGATGGGATGCCGCTGAGTTGGATGCTGCCATTTCAAACATAAAGGATTCTGTCAGGCAGGCCCGCGAGGACGGGATGCCCGTGATCGCCATTCGACACGTTTTCAAGGGCAAGCTGGCGAACCTGCTGAACGGCTGGTTCAATCAGGGGCGTGGCAATGACGGGTCGGCCGGGATCGAGACCGATCCGCGCCTCGGGCTGAATGCGGATGCGGAGTTTGTAAAAACCGTAGGCGATGCCTTTTCCTCGACCGCGTTTGAGCAGTTTTTGGAAGACAACCAGATCGGAACCCTGATCCTGACCGGACTTGATGGATGCCATTGCGTCAACAAGACAGCGCAGGGGGCGCTGAACCGGGGCTATCGTGTACACATCGATCCGACAGCTGTTCTAGCAGCCAATCCAGCACATTGGGCGAAGGTTAAAGAGAAACTGGAGGTAAAGGGGGCGGAACTCCGAGGGCTATCGGCGTGATACTCCTATAGCAGCGACCCAACACTCGGCCATTCGTGTTGCCAATTCCCGGCCTTTTCAATTGCGAGCAGCGATCCGGCAGGGCATACCGTGCTGGATGGCTAAACAACTCGACTACCACACGATCCGCGAGATCTTTACACGCTTTCAACAGGCCGACCCGGAACCCAAGGGCGAGCTTGATCATGTGAACGTCTACACCCTGGTCGTGGCAGTGGCACTGTCAGCGCAAGCGACCGATGCGGGAGTCAACAAGGCGACACGCGAACTGTTCAAAATTGCTGACACGCCGCAGAAGATGCTGGATCTGGGCGAAGAGGGTCTGATCGAGCATATCAAGACCATCGGCCTGTTCCGTCAGAAAGCCAAAAATGTCATCAAGCTGAGCCGCATTCTGGTCGAAGACTACGGGGGCGAAGTCCCCAATTCTCGTGCTGCCCTGCAGTCCTTGCCCGGCGTCGGGCGAAAAACCGCCAATGTGGTTCTGAATATGTGGTGGCATTATCCGGCGCAGGCAGTAGACACGCATATCTTTCGGGTCGGTAACCGCACCGGTATCTGTCCCGGTAAAAACGTCGACGTTGTTGAACGCGCTATCGAGGACAACATACCAACCGATTTTCAGCTGCATGCGCATCACTGGCTGATCCTGCATGGCCGCTATCACTGCAAGGCACGCAAACCGATGTGCCCCACCTGTATCATCCGCGATCTTTGCGAATTTGAGGATAAAAACCTATGAAAACTTACCAGCTGACGGGCATCGGGAATGCCGTTGTGGACGTGATTTCCCAAGCCGACGACAGTTTCCTGGAGCTGATGGGCATTGAAAAAGGCATCATGCAGCTGATCGAGCAGGAACGCGGCGAAGTGTTGTATGCCTCGATGGAATCACGGGTGCAGACGCCCGGCGGCTCGGTCGCCAACACGATTGCGGGTGCCGGTGCGCTGGGACTGGATGCAGCCTTTATCGGCCGCGTGCATGACGATGCGCTGGGTCGGTTCTATGCGGATGCAATGAATGAGGACGGTGTTGATTTTGTGAACCCGCCAGTGCCGGGCGGCGAGCTGCCAACCTCGCGTTCGATGATCTTTGTCTCGCCCGATGGTGAACGGTCGATGAACACCTATCTGGGGATTTCCTCGGAACTGTCATCCGAGGACGTGTCCGGGGATGTGGCAGGCAACAGCCAGATCATGTTCCTGGAAGGCTATCTGTTCGACAAGGAAAAAGGCAAAGCCGCATTTCTTGAGGCAGCGCGCAACTGCCACAAGGGCGGAGGCAAGGCTGGCATCGCGATTTCCGATCCGTTCTGCGTCGAACGCCACCGGGTCGATTTCCTGCTGCTGATCGAGAACGAGCTGGATTTCGTCATCGGCAACGAAGCGGAAATCAAATCGTTGTTCGAAACCGATGATCTGGACGAAGCACTGGCCAAAACCAGTGAGATCTGCCCGCTGGTTGTTTGCACCCGTTCCGGTGACGGAGTGACCGTTCTGAACGAAGGCAAGCGCATCGACGTGGCAGTGGAAAAGGTTGTACCGGTGGATGCAACCGGCGCAGGCGATCAGTTCGCTGCCGGCTTCCTGTTCGGAATGGCCACAGGCCGCGACTATGAAACCTGTGCCCGTATCGGCAATGTCTGTGCCCGTGAAGTGATCAGCCACATCGGCCCGCGGCCCGAAGCAAACATGCTGGAGCTGCTGCGCGAAGAAGGGCTGCTGTAAGCGGTCTTTCAGAATCCAGCGGCGGCATCATTCAGCGCCCAGTCATACTCATATCCGCTGATGCGGGAGGTTTGAGACAGACGGGCGCTGAGAGCCGGATCCGCCGCAGTTGCAAGATACGCAAGAACTGCCTGGTCGTTTGGTCCGAAATCCTCTCGGAACCAGATGTAGATCTTTGACAGGATCAGCCGCCCGCGGGTGTCAAACCTGACGCCGCGCGGGTCGTTAACGTAGGCATTTTCGGCGACCGAGAAATCACGTTCGAGCGTCTCAGCCTGCCACGCCCGATCCATCAGGTTCGGACACCCAACTGCAGCGCAGTTCAACGCGTAATGAATTCGTGGTTCGTTGAATGTAGGTCGTATGATGCGGTGTTCGATATCGTTCAGCGTCAGTGTCTGACCCGCGACCTGCGCCAAAGGCCGATCCCACGGGCCAAAGGAAAACGCACCATCTGTAATGTCGCGGATCGAAGCGACGGGATAGTTTTCGAGGATCAGATCCACGGTCAGTGCATTATAGAGATTGATCCAATAGGCCAGTTGCTGATCCCGGGTCAGACGGGCAGGATCAACCGATTGAAGATCACTCAGGTACTGGTCCAATCGAGCTTGATCAGCCTGCGTGACCTGCGCATAGGCGACTCTGTTCACTCCTTGTGTGTCGGTAGCGACGTAGCGCGCGAGAAAGCTACTCCAATCGCGATGATCGACACGATCACCGGGCGGTTGCGCCGAGCGGGTCAGATTGGTGTCGGCAAACGGCACAGCACTGGGCAGCGCCAGACGTTCGACACTGGCGCAAGCCGCCAGAAGAGGCAGAAGCAGGATGAGCCAAAGAGCTTTCATGATTTTCCCTTCCGGTTCTGACGCCGCGCACGCAGCTGACCTTTGAGCTTCTTGATCGGGGCCTGTTCAGGACTATCCAGACCGGGCAACTCAGGGTGGTTAGACAGATCTCGCATGGCAGAGTTCCACCAATACGTCCCCATTGGGCCGTCAACTTTGTCAGGCATGGCAAGATGCAGGTCACGCTGGGCGTTGTGAACACACATGGACAACGGGCCGTTGCCCGTGGCGACCATGAACACACAGGACGCACAGCGATCTTCCTCCAGCGCGTCGGCAGCCATGAAGTTATGGATGAATACCGCCTGTCGCCTGACCCGACCACGCAACAGACCCATCCCCAATCGAAGGACACAGCCCGCAAGATGCGCAGCGGCCCGCAAGGCAAGGCCCGGCCTCCGAAGAACCAACCGCCGAACGCTGTCGCGCGTGTCGAGATATGCATCCGCCGATCTGTCCATCTGCTCCAATGCGGCGATTACCTGTTGCACCAGACGCTGATGCGACAGGACGGAAATCGCCCGCCCACCGGCGGTCAGGACAGAAGCGTATCGATTACATCCGGAATGCCCGACCGCCGCCGCATCGAAATGCAGTGGGGTGCCATACCCCTGCTCCACCGCCCGCATGACACTGCTCTGTGTGATTGAATCCGGTCGCTCACGCAGAACACCCCTGCCGGTGTCGGCCTGCATCTGGAAGGAGACAAATGCGATCTCGGGCTGGTCCCGCATGAACCGCGCCAATGCGGGGAGATCGGACAGATTGCCATCAAACACAGTTGTGTTGAACAAAATGCGCAGACCAAGCCCGTGCGCTGCGACTATGTAGTTGCGACGTACCGTGTTCAGCTCAATCTCGCTGTCAAACCCTTTGCGCTCCTGGGTCATGTCCACGTGAAACGCTACATCGTCCAAACCTGCCGCTGCCAGTCGGGACAAGAACGCGCGACTCGCGCGGATACCGTTGGTCATCAAACACGACCGCATTCCAAGGCGGCGAATTTCACGGCAAAGCGCCTCAAGATCCTCGACTTTGCGCAGGGTTGGGTCACCTCCGGTGAGTTGCACCGAAACACCCGGGCCATAATGGCTGTGGATCGTGGCCAGCCGCGCAAAGAGAACCGACAAAGGCGGATCATAGGTCATCTCCGCCCGATCCGAGAGGTAGCAGAGCGTACAATCAAGATTGCATCGCTGGGTCACCTCAAGCGCAACACAGGCGATCGGATAAAAGCGGCCCGCGGTTTGAGAATGTCCGTATTCGCCACATCCTTGCAAACCTTCCCGCAAAGTCGCACGACGGTCGGAGCCGCGAAATACTCGGCCTGCGGGAACGACATTGGAATGGCCTGGCGCGATATCTTTCATACGCGCCAAGCTAAAGCTGCAGTTTACGACGGGCCACGCCCCCTCACGGCAACGTGCTGGGCGGTGATCATATCAGCCGCAGCAACCACCTGACGTTTTGGCAGCCGGTACGGTCTGTGCTTCATCCGTGTTCGCACCACGACCCAGCCATGTGCGTTCCGCCAGATAGAAGTCAGTAAACCGGCCGAGAAAATCCTCAGAGACTGATTTCTGCGGAAGTCCTGTGTCCAGCAATGACTGCTGCCATGCCTTTAGCTTTGGATAGGCGGCAAGCATGTCATGGCCGCTGTGGTCTGACACAATCGCTGCACGATGCAGCAGTGGCAACCAGGCCATATCCACATTGCCAAGCGTCGCCCCCGAGAAATAGGGGCCCTCACCAAGCTGGCTTTCGGCCTTCTCGAAGGACTTGCCCAGCTTTTTCATACGCTCATCAAAGATAGCTTTGTCCGCGCTTTGCATGGTGCTGCATTGTACGAGATAGTGTTTACTGGCCTGATAGCTCCATGCCCGGTTGAGCGCGCGCTGCTCGGGCGTCAGCTCTGCCTGCAGAGGGGCGGTAATTTCATCGATGTATTCGACAATCGCATCGGATTCGAACAAGGACAGGCCACCCTCGGTGACCAGAACAGGAACCTGCGCAGTCGGGGACAGCTCAAGAAACCAGTCCGGCTTGTCGCTGAGACTGATATAGTCGATCTGATAGGGTACCTGCTTGGCTTCGAGCATGGCGGTCACACGCTGAACGAATGGGCAGATTTTGAAGCTAATGATACGGATCATTTGTCTTTCCTTTTGGTGATTTCATCTGTCAGACGAAGCCCACGCCAAAAAGACGACGTTCAGATCAACAATTTTTGCAACTGGCCGGTTTTTCCTGAACGTCTGAGATGTTTCCCCGCACGTCCATCGAGATATTGCAGCATGCTTCAAATGCCTTGCGCAATTCCGCCCGCCCCTTTTGAACGCGTGATTTCAGGGTCGAGTAGGACAGACCGTGTTGCTCAGCATAATCTCGCTGCGACATGCCATGTATATCAATGGCCATCAGCATCTCTGCAGTTTCTTCAGGCAGGCCGAGAATGAAGGGTTCGACACAGCCCTCGAGATCCTGACGCGTTTCCGGATCATCCCGGTGATACCAAAGATCATCCGGATGCGCGGCGGTCCGGCCGGATTTGCGGTAGAAATCAATGATGGTTCGGTCAGCGGTCTGAAACAACCAAGGTTGCAACCTGGCCGGATCCTGCAGACCGGGCAGACCGGTGAACACCTTGATCGAGATATCCTGCAACAGGTCATCCACATCCGCAGGGTTTGAGACCCGCGAATGAAGAAACGCCTTCAGGCGGGCGCGGTACTTGGGCCAGATATCATCAATACGCATGTCACGACTCTGCGGCTGTTTCAGCCCGGATTATGACAGGTGAGCGTCGAAAGCAGCAACCACCTGCTCATACACTGCGCGTTTAAAGGGAACGATTTCTTCAATCAGACGATTGGGATCTTGCCATTTCCAATGCGTGAATTCGGGATGTTCCGTCTGGATATCGATCTGGTCGTCACGACCAGTGAAACGCATCAGGAACCATTTCTGCTCCTGTCCGCGGTATCGGCCTTTCCAAATCTTCGGCACGATGTCGTGGGGCAGGTCATAAGGCAGCCAACCGTCTGTCTCGGCGATAATCTCAACCAGATCAGCCGTCACACCGGTTTCTTCCCATAGTTCGCGCAGGGCTGCATCGCGGGGGTTTTCGCCCTTGTCTACGCCGCCCTGGGGCATTTGCCAGGCGTCCTTGTGGCGGTCATTGCGCTGACCCACGAAAATCTTGCCGTCAGCATTCATCAGCATCAGGCCAACGCAGGGACGATAGGGCAGTTTGGCAATGTCTTCAGGGGTCATGCGCGGCCTCATGGGTTTGTTTTACCAACCTCTAACAAGCGTCGCGACGGCAGCAAAGGGGGTGACGTTAGGTTTCGCGTGACAAAGGTTACGTGCACGTCAATTTAGTTGTGCACTGCAGGCAGGGAGAGTTGCGATGACTGCGTACCCAAACATGCTGGCCCCGCTGGATCTGGGCTTTACCACGTTGAAGAACCGCGTCCTGATGGGTTCGATGCATACCGGACTGGAAGAGACTGGTGACTGGAACCGTGTTGCCGAGTTTTATGCCGACCGGGCGCGTGGCGGTGTGGCGCTGATGGTGACCGGTGGAATCGGTCCAAATCTGGAAGGTTCGGTGCTGCCCGGTGCTGCGATGATGACGACCGACAAAGACGTCGCCAATCATTCCATCGTGACGGATCGCGTACACGAGGCGGGCGGCAAGATCGCCATGCAAATCCTGCATGCCGGACGTTATTCGTATGGGCCGAAATGTGTAGCGCCGAGCCCGGTGAAATCCCCGATCTCACCTTTCCCGCCGAACGAACTGGACGAAGACGGGATCGAAAAGCAGATCAGCGACATCGTCAACGCCGCCGTGCTTGCTCAGAAAGCCGGATATGACGGGGTCGAGATCATGGGGTCGGAAGGATATTTCCTCAACCAGTTCCTTGTGACCCATACCAACAAGCGCGAAGACCGCTGGGGTGGTTCTTATGAGAACCGTATGCGCCTGCCCATCGAAGTAGTGCGCCGCACACGCGAGGCGGTGGGAACAGATTTCATCATCATCTACCGTCTGTCGATGATCGATCTGGTGCCCAATGGCTCGACCCATGATGAGGTCGTCCAATTAGCGCAAGAGATCGAGAAGGCCGGAGCCACCATCATCAACACTGGTATCGGCTGGCACGAGGCGCGCATTCCGACGATTGCAACCTCTGTACCCCGGGCGGCATTTGCCTGGGTAACCAAAAAACTGATGGGCAAGGTATCGATCCCGATAATCACCTCAAACCGGATCAACACACCGGAAGTGGCCGAAGAGGTGCTGTCGACCGGTTGCGCCGACATGGTCTCACTGGCACGTCCGATGCTGGCGGATGCGGATTTCGTCAACAAGGCGATTGCAGGAGATGGGGCAAAGATAGCCCCTTGCATCGCCTGCAATCAGGCCTGTCTGGATCACACCTTCGGCGGCAAACTGACATCATGTCTGGTGAACCCGCGTGCGTGCCATGAAACAGAGCTGGTGATTGCCAAAACCGATGCTACGAAAAAGGTCGCCATCGTAGGCGCAGGACCAGCGGGTTTGTCCACCGCGATGACAGCCGCCCAGCGCGGCCATGACGTCACCCTGTTTGACCGGGCCGACGAGATCGGTGGACAGCTGAACATGGCCAAGCAGGTTCCCGGCAAAGAGGAATTCTGGGGATTGGTCGACTGGTATCGGACCATGATTGCTGATCTGGGCGTCACGGTTGAACTGGGTCGCGAAGTCGACGCAGACGATCTGAGTGGATTTGACGAGGTGATCATTGCCACCGGTGTCACCCCGCGCGACCCGCAGATCCCCGGGCAGGATCGTGACAATGTCCTGAGTTACATCGACGTCCTGCGCGGCAAGGCTCCGGTCGGAGAGTCCGTCGCGGTGATCGGGGCCGGTGGCATCGGTTTTGATGTCTCGGAGTTCCTGCTTGAGGACGGCCACAGCCCAACCACCGATCTGCCGCTGTGGATGAAGGAATGGGGCGTGACCGACCCCGCCGAACATCGGTCCGGGTTAGCACCCGAAGGCCCGCAACCCGAAGCGCCCGCACGTGAGATCACGCTACTGCAGCGCAAGAAACAGGCCCATGGCAAGGGGTTGGGTAAAACAACCGGATGGATTCACCGGGCGACGTTGAAGATGAAGAACGTCAACTTTGTTGGCGGGGTGAATTACGAACATATCGATGATGAAGGCCTGCATGTCAGCTTTGGCGAGGAGCGGTCGGACCCGACCGTAATCGCGGCAGATACCATTGTGTTGTGCGCCGGTCAGGTCTCAGACCGTAGTTTGGCGGATGATCTGATCGAACGCGGGATCACACCTCATGTGATCGGCGGCGCGGATGTGGCGGCTGAACTGGATGCCAAACGTGCGATTAATCAGGGTACGCGGCTGGCGGCAGCGCTCTGATTTTCAGAGCCGTGGCAACGCGCATCCGCTGAATCACGTTGTTTAGACACTAAAAGGCCGCTTCTGCAGAGGCGGCCTTTTTCTGGTTTCGCATTGACTCTTTTGTTACCTTGGTACATTGGTAACTCATGAGTGAGAGAATTGAACGTACCCAGACCGGAATTCGAATCGAAAAGCGATTGCTGAAAGTCCTGAAGGGGCTGGCAGAATCGCTGGATATGTCCGTTGGCGACCTGATTGAGGGCATCGCCTTGCACAGTTTTGAAAACAAACCGCCATTCTCGCCTGAGACGCTCAAAAAGATCAGCCAGTTGAAAGAGGTTTACGAGCTGGACTGGACCGCCGAGCACAGCCACAAATTCAAGGAGACCGGAGAATGACCGAAGCAGTTCAGGTATCTGAGATCACCCGCGCGTTCGAAGCACATGCCATCGACAATACGACTTTTGCTCATGCCGAGCATGTACAGGTCGCCTTTGACCTGTTGAGGAAATATGATTTCATCGATGCGGCTGCGATCTATGCCAAGGGCATTCGCACACTGGCCACAAACGCCGGTGCGCCCGGTAAGTTCAACCTGACAATCACCTATGCGTTCATGAGCCTGATTGCCGAACGTATGGCTGGCAATTCCAATCAGAATTTCAATGAGTTTGTCAGTGAAAACCCTGATCTGATGTCGAAGAATGTCCTTGGCAAGTGGTACGGAAATGACAGGCTGAACTCGGATCTTGCCCGCGGTGTTTTCCTGCTACCCGATGCGGCCTGAGGTCGGCACCTGTTCACGATCGGTCAACCCATAGTCGCGCATGACCGCGGCTACACGCAGCCGATATCCCTTGAACAGACCCGATTTCCCCCGCGATTGTGCTGTGCGGTGCTCATTCATGCGGCGCCACTCGGCAACGGCATCCTCATCGCGCCAGAATGAAAGCGACAGATATCTACCGGGCGTTACCAGACTTTCAAACCGCTCAACGGAAATGAACCCGTCGATATCATCCAGCAGGGGACGAAGATCGGCTGCAATGTCGAGATAGGTCTGCGTTTCACCCTCGGCAGGCTCCACTTCAAAGATGACAGCAATCATGATTGTCCTCCGTGCGGGGTCGAGGCGAGCTTGAGCCAGGTCCGGTCTTCGCGCAGAATGAATCGCTCTTTCTGGGCAAAGGCATAGTTCTCCTGCCCCAAAGGATCCGCAGCCAGGCGCGTGCGATAGGCTTCGTAGTCGGCGAGGCTTTCGACATTATAGATACCATAGGCCAGGGTCGATGACCCCTCATGCGGGGCGAAATAGCCAATCAGATCCGCCCCACAGCGCGGTATCGCCTGCCCCCAGTTTTGAGCATAGGTATTGAACTGTTGTTTTTTGGTCGGGTCGATCTGATAGCGGATGATACAGGTCAGCATTAAAGGCTCCTTTGTTTGCCACCATAGATTACACGCTCGACTGACGTGCATGTTTCGACTATGATCGAACTATGAAAGACGGACCGGATATCGCCCAGATCGCCGCGTTGATCGGAGACCCCGCGCGCGCAAACATGCTGACCGCACTCATGTCGGGAAAGGCCCTGACCGCCGGGGAACTGGCGCGAGAGGCCGGAATCAGCCCGCAAACCGCCAGCTCACACCTGAAAAAGCTGCTGGATGGCGGGTTGCTGCGGGTTAAGGGACAGGGTCGGCACAAGTATTACGGCCTGTCAGGCGAGGATGTGGCGCATACGCTGGAAAACCTGATGGGTCTGGCAGCCGGTCACGGTCATTTGCGGACACGTACCGGACCCAATGATCTGGAAATGCGCGAGGCGCGGGTTTGCTATAACCATCTCGCGGGCAGCAGGGGGGTTCAGTTGTTCACCTCAATGCGGACGCGGGGTTTCCTTGATGTTTCGGATGATCTGGTGTCGCTGACCGAAACCGGCGCGCGTTTCTGTACAGATTTCGGAATCGATCTGGATGATCTGAACAAAAGTCGCGCACCGCTCTGCCGTCCTTGTCTGGATTGGAGCGAACGCGAAACCCATTTGGCTGGCAAGCTGGGGCGCGCGATGTTGTCCCGAATGGAAGAGTTGGGGTGGCTGTCCCGGAAACCGGGCAGCCGTATCATTCAGTTTTCACGCAGCGGGTCCGCAAAATTCTCAGAACAGTTCGGGACCTGAGCGTTACTCGACAGTGATCGTTATGACTTCGGACACAATCGGGGTCGCATGCGGCACATGCCCGGCATCACCCAGCACCAGTTGAAGGGTGTGGGGGCCCGGCGCCAGGTCCAGAGTCACCTCGGTCTGGCCACCACCGAAGTGCAGGTGGTTGTCGTCAGCGGGCAGGCCGTAGGCCAGTTCATCCGCGCCATCTTCGCCTTCGCCAATCGGCGGACGGTCAATCAGCAGATGGTGATGACCTGTGTTTTCCTTTTCAACACCTGATGGGGCGACACCCATGCCACTCAGGCCAAAAACAACGGTAACGGGCGACTGAACTGTGTCGCCATCCGCGAGATTTACAAAATAGACTTTCGCATCCGGGTTCGATGGTGTTTCCCCTCCGGCCCACGCAATGGACACTGAAAGGGTGAATAAAGTGGCTGCAATAATGGCTTTCATGATCTCCTCCCTCGTCACAAAAATGCCATTCTCAGGATAGCATGATTTAAGAAATTTCCAGAAAACCCGCCCAATAAGGGTCTGGAGCGATACTGGAAACCACTGTTTCCGCGTTTCCGAAGTGCAAACGATCCGATTCAAATCCCTGATATTATCCCATGTCTGCCGCGTTCTTGCCCAGATTTGACGCGAAGGTACCTCAACGAACAAAGACCTGGGGAACGAGAATGGATCGACTGACCGAAATGGAGGCCTTTGCCAATGTGGTGGACCAGGGTGGCTTCACCGATGCGGCCAAAAAGATGGGCATATCCAAATCGGCAGTGTCAAAGCACGTGTCGAGCCTTGAAGCACGACTCGGCGCTCGCCTGCTGAACCGGACCACACGCCGTGTATCTCCGACCGAGATCGGACTGGCCTATTATGACCGCGCGCGCCGCGTATTGAATGATGCAGGCGAGGCGGATGCGCTGGTAACCTCGATGCAGTCAGCGCCTTCAGGCCTGCTGCGCATCAGCGTTGCAACCGATTTCGGCGTTAATCACCTGTCACCTGTATTGTCCGGGTTCCTGTCTGCCTACCCCGACATCACTGTGAACATGGTGCTGAACAACCGCTATGTTGAGCTGATTTCCGAAGGATTCGATGTTGCGGTGCGCATCGGTGAACTGGAAGATAGCACTCTGCGTGCGCGTAAACTCACAGAAACTGTCAAACGCATGGTAGCTGCCCCCAGCTATATCGAAAAGTTCGGGCGGCCGCAGAAGATTGACGATCTGAACGAGCACAAACTGCTGCATTACTCCAGCCAGTCTTCCGGCAATGTCTGGAAGCTGACTGCGCCTTCGGGCGAAAAGAGGCAGGTTCGTACAGCAGGCTGGCTGAGCGTCAATGACGGCCAGTCGCTGCTGAATGCAGCGATTTCAGGTCTGGGGATCGCCTATCTGCCCAGCTACCTCTATGCGGAGGCTTTGAAAACAGGACAGGTGGTGGATGCAATGCCATCCTTGCCGGATGAGGTTCAGGGCGTTTACGCAGTTTACCCACCCGGCCGCTTTACCCAGCCTAAAGTGCGGGCCTTCATAGATTTTCTTGTCGAATCCTTTGCCGAAAAGGGTCCGATGGACTGGTAATTTCTCCCGGTGAAACTTGCACAGCCCGCGCGAACTTTGCGCGGGTTTTTTTTGTGTAGTCCGGTGTAACCAGCAGAGGCTTAGAATGTTTCAACCCAAGGCCGAAGCGTCAGTTCATTGCTCCAGGCCGAGCGGTCCTGCTGGATCAGGTGCATATATTCCTGCGCGATTGCATCCGGGTTCAGAAAGCTGTCCGGATTGTCGGCACTGTCACTGTATCCTGCACGTGCCGGGTTCCGGATGGCCCCGTCAATGTTGACCCAAGCGACATGTATGCCTTTGGGATGAAGCTCGCGCGCCATGGATTGCGCCAGCCCGCGTTGTGCAAACTTGCCCATCGCAAAGGGTGCAGACAGGGGAAACCCTTTTACCCCGGCCGAGGCACCGGTGAACAGGATAGTCCCGCGCCGATCGTCCTGTAGATCCTGCTCAAGCATTCGACGCGCCGCAGCCTGCCCCAGCAGGAACGCCCCATAGGCAGTTACTTCGACAGCTTTGCGAACTGTTTCAGGATCAAGTTCAGTGATCGGACCACGCTGGCGGGCCGAAGGGTTGTAACAGGCAACGCGAAGTTCGCCCGGCAAATCTGTAACCAGCGATACCATCCCGTCAGCGTCGGTTCCGTCAATCTGATGGAGCTCTGCACCTGTTTCTGCCGCTAAAGGCTCAAGATCGTCGATGTTGCGGGCAGTCAGATGCAGACCATACCCAGCCTTTGCCAAAGCGCGCGCAAATGATGCTGAAAGCCCTGCGCCCGCGCCGATAATCAACGCTTTTGGAAGTAGTTCATGATCTGACATGACAGCTCCTTTTGCCTCAGGTTAGAGACTGTTTGGGAATTATCAAATCAACTAAGCCTGATCGTTCAGTTGACCAGCAGCACCGCCTCAACCCGCCGGTTCAGATCGCGCCCTTCCGCTGTCGCGTTAGAAGTGATTGGGGCCAGATAGCCGACACCCTGCGCCTCGATCCGGTCTGCCGCTACGCCATGAGCATCGATCAGACGCTGACGCACGGCCTGTGCGCGCTTGGTGCTGACGGCAGTATTGGCCTGAAGGTTACCAGTGTCATCAGTGTGCCCGACCAGCGCGAGCCGGGTGTCCGGGTTGTCCTGCAAATAACCGGCCAGCAAAGACAAAGACGCGAAAGGCCCTGCGCCCAGCGCAACTTCGCCGGTCTGGAAATGCAGATCGTCCAGAATAACGTGGCCATCCTGCTGCAACTCGGTCAGCAGGCCACCTGATCCCTGCACCGTTTCCTCAATCACCAGTGGTGGAGGCGTGGTTGCCCCGACCGGTGTGACACGGATCAACTGTACGTAACCATCAGGTGGATTGCGACTGATCAGCAAGCTCAGAACATCCCCGCCGTGCGAGGCCGAAAGGAACCGGTAGTCGTTGATCGCCACATACATATCCGGCGTGGGCACGACCTCAGTGTTGAACCGAAAGTCAAAACCTCCGCAGTTGCGGGCCTCACATTCGAACAGAATGTCATAGCCCTGCGCCACGATCTGTTCGCGTAGCGGGGCCAGTATCTGCAACGTCGTGCTGGAGCCTGCCTGCAAACGCCAAGTATACCGTTCCACCCGCCCTTCGACATTGCGAGAGGGTACTTTGCCATCCGCAAAGGCCCCGATCGGCAATTCATAGCTGTCCAGAGCGCTGACGCGCTCACTGACCTGCCGCGCACTGGACGGAAAGGTCAGGTTCTGAGCCGCTACCGGTGCGGCCAGCAAACAAAGACAAAGGGCGAGAAATCGGTTCATCTGAACTGCGCGTGGTATTCGTCGTTCGGGACCATCGCCGTGGCGCTAGCCACGCGGTTGGACATGTTGAAGAAACCGGTGACGTTGGCGATGTCCCAGATATCACGATCCGAGAACCCCACATCCCGCAGATGCTGGCGGTCCTGCTCTTCGATTTCGGCACTGGCCGTAGTCATCTTGGCCGCGAAATCCAGCATTGCGCGCTGACGACTATCCAGCGGAGCCACTCGATAGTTCATCACCAGCATTTCACCCAACTGAGGGTTGCCCGACAATTGTCGCACCGCAGCCCCGTGAGCCACGAGACAATAAAAGCACTTGTTGATCGATGAGACGACAACGGCAATCATCTCACGCTCGAGCTTGGACAGCCCACTGTCTGCCAGCATAAGGTCATTATACATGGCGGTGAACGCGTTCAGCTTGTTGATATCAAACGCATTCGCCTTGAGAACATTCGGCACCATACCCAGCTTTTCGACGCAGATATCAAAGTATTTCTGCGTCTCGGGCGGCAGCGGATCCACCATCGGCAAATCCAGCGCAGTGGGCATCTTCTGATCAGTCACGATTGTCTTTCTCCCCTCAGACAAGCTGGCGGTAATGATACTCTCCCACGATCTGCATCCCGAGAGAATGATAGAGGCCATTCGCCCCTTCATTCGCCTTTGTGCAGATCACGCTAAGGGTATGGGCGCCGTTGTCCAGCGCCCAAAAGGCCGCGGCACGCATGGCCCACTGTCCCAGACCCTGACGACGGTGACTGGGCAAAATCTCAAGCGCATGCACCATGGCAATTCCATCATGGACCGCGACAAAACCCACACCGCCGGGCTGATCCTTTTGACGCATCAGCAGTCCAGTCTTCGGGCCGTTGGCCCGATCCATGACTGCCAGACGTTCCGGCCCGATGCCGCTCTGCGCCCAGATTTCGCGCATGATGGCCAATGGCTCCCAGATGGTGAAAACCGTGACACGAGGAATTGGAACATCCGTCAGCTGCGCAACCGGGCAGTCATAGATGTTGACCGGATCAAGAACCTCATAACCGCGGGCAGCCAGTTGGGTGTCCAGCACCTCATCCCCTGGTCGCAGGCAGAAAATGCGTTTCTGTCCCATCGCCAGCATCGCCTGTTCGGCATTGTCCAGATCAGCGTCGGTCACATCCCCAATCCTGCTCGCAGCAGACACGCGCGAGCCGCCGCCCTGCCCTTCACGCAGTTGGAATGGACCTTGTTCTTCATACCGCGCTGCAGGCCAGGTGCCGTCGACCACGTCAGCCCAGTTGACGCTCAAAGCTCCAGCTCCCTGGCCAGCCGGGTAATTGCCGCATCGATACGTCCGCCATCGGTGCCGCGCACAACCACATTCGCACCGAACACGCCGTTGACCTGAAATCCGTAACTGCCGATTGCCAGATCACTGAAATCCTCGGCCAACACCGACAGGGTTGCAGCGATATCGCCTTCGCCCCGGTTTACGCGCAAAGTCTGCGACAGCAGCGGCTCTCCCCCGGTCAGTGTGGGTAAAACGCTTGCCACCATAGCCTGAAACACCGAAGGCACCCCGGCCATCACATGCACATTCCCGATAGTAAAACCCGGTGCGGTTGAAACCGGATTTTCGATCAATGCGGCACCATCCGGAATGCGTGCCATGCGTAGCCGCGCAGTGTTCAGCTCAAGCCCGGATTTCTCGTAATGTGCCTCAAGCAAGGCTCGGGCATCATCCCGCACATCAATGTGTGCACCAAACGCGCGAGCGATGCAGTCCGCGGTGATGTCGTCATGCGTGGGGCCGATACCACCGCTGGTAAAGACGTGTTCGAAACTGTCGGACAATGCCCTGACCGCGTTTTCGATTGCATCCGCATCGTCACTGACGACGCGCACCTCTTTCAGATCGATGCCATGCTTGGTCAGTTCCTGAGCCAGAAAGTTCGTGTTGGTATCCTTGGTGCGACCGGACAGGATTTCATCCCCGATCACCAGCATCGCTGCGGTTGGGTTTGGCATGGCCTGTCCTTTCTTGCTGCGGGAGGTGTTTGCAAAATATCCGTCCTGACCCGCCCCGCAAGACCTGTTTGTCACGAGCGCAGGGATTCTGCCGGTAAGTCCCCCGTAACACGCTGGAACAGATCCATGTCGTTCATCGCGCGCGCAAGGATCATCGCACCTTCCAGCCTAGCTATAACTTCGCCGGATCTTTTCCGTGGGTCTTGCACACCGGCGGCATTGAAAACGGTATCAAGCCATTCAAGGTTACGTTCGAAGAAGGCTCGGGTTCGCTCTGAAACCGGCGCGGGCAATTTGGCTATTTCCGCGCCAAACATGCCACAGAGGCACATCAACTGCTGCTCAATCAGCGCTGCCCGGTAGATCGACACATAGCGCGATAGCATTTCGATTGGTTCAGCATCGTCAGCTGCACCCAATGCGTCCAGAAAACGGTTGGTGTATCGCTCAACCAGCGCCTCTCCCAAATCCTCCTTGGTTGGGAAATGGTAGTGAATGCTGGCGGATTTGATGCCGATCTCACGTGCGATATCCCGGAAGCTGAACGCATTATAGCCGCCTTGCCGCGCCATACGCTCGGCCACATCCAGAATTTGAATCGCCGTGTCGGACAGTGCTTTGTCAGGTTTTTTCATCAGTCGTCCGTCCAGAAATTTTACCTATCGTTAGATAGGGGGTTGATTTTAAGATTGCCACTTTAATATATCTATCTATCAGTAGATAGGGAATCAAATCATGGCTGACACAACAACACTCATCATCGGCGGATCCAGTGGAATGGGGCTGGCAGCAGCGCAACAAATCGTGGCCAAGGGGGGTCATGTTACGCTTGTCGGCTCTTCAGCTGACAAACTGAATGCCGCCAGGGCCGGGCTGGGTGCTTTGGCAGATATCCATCAGGTAGACTTGCGCAATACGGATCAGGTTGATGGCTTGATTGAACACATCAAGGAGAACAATCGTCATATTCAGGGTCTGATCAATGCTGCAGGTACATTCTCACCCAAACCATTTCTGGAGCACACCTCCGAAGACTACGAAAGCTATATGGACCTCAATCGCGCCACGTTTTTCATCACGCAGGCAATCGCCGAGAACATGAAGGCCAATGGTGGTGGAAGCATCGTCAACATAGGCTCTATGTGGGCAAAACAGGCCGTTCGTGCGACACCGTCATCGGCTTATTCAATGGCCAAGGCCGGGCTTCATTCACTGACTCAGCATCTGGCGTTGGAGCTCGCACCGCATGGTATTCGGGTGAACGCTGTATCGCCCGCAGTTGTTGTCACTCCGATTTATGGGGCCTTCATTGAACCGGACAAGATCGAAGAAACACTGACCGGTGGGTTCGATGCGTTCCATCCGATCGGCCGTGTGGGCCGGCCCGAAGATGTGGCCAGCACGATTACGCATCTGCTGTCCGAGGACGCTTCGTGGGTTACCGGCGCGGTCTGGGATGTTGACGGGGGTGTCATGGCCGGTTTGGTCTGACACTTCCCTTGCAGTCGGGTGCGGGGTAAGGCGGTAGGCATGAAATTTGCCACGCCGCTTGTCCCCGCCCGCCTTATCCGCCGCTACAAACGCTTTCTGGCCGATTGCCAGTTGGAGGACGGGCGCGAAATCACCGCGCATTGTGCCAATCCCGGTTCAATGATGGGGCTGGCCGAACCAGGTGAGAAAATCTGGCTGGAGCCGAATGACGATCCGAAAAAAAAGCTGAAATACGGCTGGCGGCTGGTTGATCACGAAAACGGGCACCTCACGGGTGTCGACACTTCGGTGCCAAACAAGGCTCTACGTAAGGCGTTGGAAGACCAAAAGATCCCCGAATTTGCCTCCTATGAAACTGTCCGACCCGAGGTGAAATACGGGGAAAACAGCCGCATCGACTTTCTTCTGACCCAACCGGGGCTGCCAGACGCCTATGTCGAAGTCAAAAGCGTGACCCTATCGCGCGAACCCGGTCTGGCAGAGTTTCCCGACAGCGTCACCGCGCGCGGCACCAAGCATCTGGGTGAGCTGGCCGCGA
>NZ_SMMF01000953.1:86722-95537 GCF_009711355.1 Roseibium sp. RKSG952
CTTTGGCAGCGGATATCGACCCGGCCTATGCAGCTGCATTTGAAGAAGCGCAGGCAAAAGGCGTGGAGCGATTGATCTATGGGACACGGATATCACCGGAAGGAGTTTGGGTTAGCCAGCAGAAATTTTCGACTTAACTTCCTCCACACCCAAATGATTTTTATCTCCAAATCGGTGCGCAAGATCATGAAATCGCCTCAATTTCCCTGATAAAATTATACGGTGGCTGCGCGTGTAAGTGTTACCAATGGGTGAGGCAGAGAAATGAGAATACTGGCTGGGGTTGTCTTCACGCTTGGGGCCATATTGATGATTGGTGCCGCATTGATGGCATTCGACACATACATGACGGATGATCGCCGTACGGCTGCCCGCGACGCCCTGAACGCTCAGTTGGATGAGGGCGCAGCCGAATATGAGAAAAGTCGCGAGGATGGGTGCAGACGCCGGTGCGGAGGCCTTGGGTCCCTCTCGCATCTCATCGTCAATATAAGAGATGGTATATTCCTGTCTCTGCCCTTTGATCCGTCCGAAGTTTTTCCGGCAACTCAACCAGGCTGGACGGTGACTGGATTCAGTATCGAAGCACTCGAACCAATGCTGGGCCAGCCGAAGACAAACGGTAGAATTGGCACAACGAGCGAACACGATCTGTGGTCAGATCTGAACCGGGTCACCAAACAGGCCAAGTCGGGTGCCGTCCGTGTCTATCGCCAAGGCGACAAGACCATTGCACTTGCTATCAAGATCTACCGAGAGGGGCTGCATGCCGCCAGAGATGGCGAAAAGTTCCGTCTGAGAAAGACGACTAAGCCCTTTGCTGAAATCGACGGGGTCCTCGTCCGCAAGCATCCGCAATTCTCATACAGTATGGTGACACGAGACTATACGCCGACCGACTACCAACACCTATCAATCTACATGGATGGGCAGGTGGAGATTACGGTTGTATCTGACGCATCAAACGAAGAGCTTGAGGCATTTTTTTCAGCATTTGATCTGACCCCAATCGTTGAAAACCTGCCCAAAGCCCCTTCTAACTATGCGCCCGGCAAGGGAGTGATCATCTATGAGAGCAGTGCAGAAGGTGAAAGCGATTCCTGACCAGTAGTTCGGTAGCTGCCGCCTACGTCTCCGACCACCTCTTGGAAATTCACTTGAACAATTGTGTTTCGACGCCATTTGTTCGATCTCAAGAACTCGCACACCCTCTGGTACTTTCTGCACAAGCAGCGTAAAAGAAGTGCTGCGCGCAACATTTGGAGCTTAGCGTCGATGAAAGAACATCGTGGCCGCCTGACCAAGGACGGCATCCGCATCTATGAACAGGGTGACTTTGTCGGCATGCACGCGGCAGGGGCCTTGGCCGCGCGGATACTCGACGATATTGCCGACCATGTCTTTCCCGGCCAGACCACGGGCGCGATTGACGGGCTCATCACGCAGATGGTTGAGGATGCAGGCGCGACATCGGCGACCATTGGCTACAAGGGTTATCAGCACGCCAGCTGTATCAGTGTGAATCACGTGGTCTGCCACGGCATTCCCGGCGACAAGCGGCTGAAGGATGGCGATATCCTGAACATCGACGTCACCGTCATCGTTGATGGCTGGTTCGGCGACACCTCGCGCATGTATGTTGCCGGCAAACTGCCGCGCAAAGCCGAGCGCTTGATTCAGGTGACTCACGACGCACTGTTCAAAGGCATCGAGACGGTCAAGCCGGGCAACACGTTCGGTGATATCGGCCACGCCATTCAGGCTTATGTCGAAGCACACAGGATGAGTGTTGTCCGCGACTTCTGCGGTCACGGTCTGGGTCGCGTGTTCCACGCACCGCCGAATGTGCTGCATTATGGCCGCCCCGGTACTGGTGCGGTTCTGGAAGAAGGCATGTTCTTTACCATCGAACCAATGGTGAATCTGGGCCGCCCGGAAACCAAAACTCTGGCCGATGACTGGACCGCCGTGACCCGCGACAAATCGCTGTCGGCACAGTTCGAGCATTCTGTAGGTGTGACGGCAGATGGGGTTGAGATCTTTACGCTTTCACCCGGCGGCAAGTTCCATCCGACCTATTCTTCCTGATCGGCAGACTGCTCGCGCCAGAGCTTCAGCAACATCGTCTCAGCCCCCCATGGTGTCACCGCATCGTGGATGAACACCGGCGCGCGCATGGGTTTTGGCGGTGGGCCGGTGGCTGTGTCCGTATCCTGAGCGAAAGCCCAGTATGATGGGGCTATGGCACGATCCATGAGTCAGATAGTAACATGTCCCGGTCATATTCCCAAAAGCGCTGGCACCTCCGCCATATCACCAAAAACTTCAGCACCCAGGGCCGCGAGGCGCGCGCCGTCGTCATGGGCGGCAAATCCGAGGCATCGCATCTGGGCCCGGATAGCTGCGGTGACACCATTCTCGCTGTCTTCGATGACAACCGGGCGGGCTGATCCAAAGTGTTCGGCTGCCTTCAGAAACATCGCTGGGTCAGGTTTGCCAGTTCCTAATACATGCGCGGAATACATCACGTCCTTGAATCGGTCCCATAAACCGTTCTGGCCCAGAGTGATCTGCATTTTGTCCGGACTGCCGTTCGAAGCGACACAATAAGGAATATCCTGCTGATCAAGGCGGTCCAGAAGCTGAGACACCCCGGCGACCAGCGGCACACCCAATCGCAACCGATCATAGGTTTCGGCATATACTTCGTCGATCCAGTTATCCGGCAATACAGCGCCCAAATCCCGTGCCTTGTCCCGGACCCCAACCATGGTGCCTCCGACAAACAAAGACATGCATTCCTGTAGCGTCAGGTTCAGACCATACCGGGCCAGATTGCTGACCAGAACCTGGTTCGAGACAACTTCGCTGTCTACCAGAACGCCATCGCAATCAAAGATGACCAGATCGTGCATGTGAACCTCCGCCCGTTTACGGACCCGGCGTAGCCGGGACGTGGAACACATGCAAATCGGCATTCGGCATTAACCTGCCTCGCCTGTTTCAGCCTGAAACACTGCGCCACACCAAAGAGATATGGGTATCGCCGTATTTTCGTGCGTCCTGCAGTTCAAACCCGTCCGGAGCCGCCATCGGAGCGTTTTCCTCCCACACCAGAAGGGCGCCTTCGGCCAACCAGCCCCCGGCGATTGCCGCTGCTATCGCCTTTTGCCCAAGCGACTTGCCATAGGGCGGATCCAGAAAGATCAGGTCATAAGCCGCGTTTGGGTTTTGCCCCAGACGCGTTGCATCCCGGCGGATTAGATCTGTACTGTCCGCACTTCGGGTCAGTTCGATGTTCTTGCGGATAAGTCCCTGCGCCACGCGACCATCATCCACAAATGTGACATGCGCCGCACCACGTGACAGCGCCTCAAGCCCCAGTGCGCCGGTTCCGGCAAACAGGTCGAGTACACGCAGATCGCCAAAGTCGATCTGATGGCTCAGGACATTGAACAGGCTCTCGCGAACCCGGTCGGTGGTCGGGCGCAGATGTGCGCCCGCATCCCCTTTGCCGACCGACGCCAAAGCGCGGCCCCGGAAATCTCCGGCGATGATCCTCACGCCTTGAGAAGCGGCTTCAGATCCGCGCTCGGGTCGGCAACAACAGCCGGATCAGCGGTTTTACCCGAGTCGATCAGACGTTTTCCGACCATGTAGGCGCGCGGGTCGTTCATTGCATCGACCGCAATCAACTGATCACCCTTATAGTACCAGAAGGAAACTGTCTGACCTTCGCCCTGACGCGTCACAACGCGGTCATAACCGGTATTGAGGCCTGCAATCTGCAGTTTGACATCATACTGATCCGACCAGAACCATGGCGTCGCGACATAATCCTTGGCAGCGCCCAGCATGTTCTGCGCAACGATCTCGGACTGGTCGATTGCGTTCGGCACACTTTCGAGCCGGATACGCTCGCCCTGATGCAGGAACGACGCGCAATCGCCCGCCGCCCAGATCGATGGGTCAGAGGTGCGGCCATGGGCATCCGTCTTGATGCCGTTGTCCAGCTCAAGCCCTGCCATCTCAGCCAATTCGGTCGACGGGGCAATGCCCACACCCACGATGACGAAATCAACGTCCAGCTCGGCCCCGTCGGTCAGAATTGCCCCGGTAACCTTGCTGTTCTCGCCCACCAGACGGTCCAGCCCGACCCCTTCACGGATATCGGCGCCGTATTCGTTGTGCAGTGCCCGGAAATAGTCGCTGGTTTCAGGGGCCGCTACGCGCTGCAGGATGCGATCTGCCATCTCAACGAGAGTGACCTTGACGCCGCGTTTGGCGCAAACTGCAGCAGCCTCGAGCCCGATGTAACCGCCGCCCACGATCAGAGCTTTAGAACCTTCGGTCACCCATGGCCCCATATCGTCAACATGTGCGAGATCACGCACGACATGAACGCCTTCGAGATCGCCACCAATCGCAGCAGGAAGACGACGCGGATCAGAACCTGTGGTCAATGCAAGCTCGTCATACGAGATGGCTTCGTCACCCAGGGTCACTGTTTTGGCCTGAGGATCGATACCTGTAACCCGCTGACCTAGACGCAGCGTGATGTTGTTTTCGGAATAAAAACTCTCGGGCCGCAGAAACAGTCGCTCAAGCTCCATTTCTCCCAAAAGGTAAGCTTTGGACAAAGGCGGTCGCTGATAGGGCAGATGCGGCTCGGCACCTATCAAAGTGATGTCCCCTTCAAACCCGTCCTTGCGAAGCCTGGCAACAAGCGAAGAACCCGCTTGTCCGGCACCAATTACGACAATATGGCTCATGTTTCTCCCGCCCTGTCGAATTCCCGTGGTTTCATCCACCTGCACCCCTATATTGCGCTTAGGACTGACTCTGCAAATCCAATCGACAGGAGTAATAAGATGATTTCAGCCGGTGATACTTTGCCAGATGCGACATTGACACAGATAGGTGCCGAAGGGCCTGAGGAGGTACGTATCTCCAGCAAGCTCAATGGGCGCAAGGTGGTGATCTTTGCCGTTCCTGGCGCGTTTACGCCAACCTGTCATTCCGCGCATGTGCCCAGCTTCATGCGCACCAAAGATCAGTTCGATGCCAAGGGTGTGGACGAGATCATCTGCGTCTCGGTCAATGACCCGTTTGTCATGAAAGCCTGGGGTGAGGCAACTGGTGCAACTGACGCGGGCCTGACCATGCTTGCCGACGCAGCATCTGAATTCACCAAGGCCATCGGCATGGATTTCGATGCGCCGCCAGCCGGGCTGATAGCACGATCCAAACGGTATGCGATGCTGGTTGATGACGGCAAAGTTGTCGCGCTGAACCTTGAGGAAAATCCCGGTGCCTGCGAAATCTCGGCGGGGGAAGGGTTGCTGGAAGCAATCTGATTTCATTGGCCCCGGCAGCCCCGGGGCCAACCAATAGTATTTAACTTGGCCTGCAACGCCCCGATGTGCAAATACTTGAGCATACAACTGGGGAGTTCATTGATGAAACTTAAATTAATCACTCTTGCCTTGGGCACTGCCGGTGCATTGGCCGCTTGTGGCCCAGCCCCAACCCCGCAACAGCAGGCTGCACGACAGCACGAGATTGCCTGCCTCGGCGGTACGCTGGGTGGCGCATTGATCGGCGGCGTGATCGGCAACCAATTTGGGGGCGGTTCGGGCAAAACCATTCTGACCGCGGCAGGTGCCGCTGCAGGTGGGTTCGAAGGTCAGAGATACTCATGCTGAGGAGAGCCGGAATGAAACGTGGAATTTTCGTAATTGCGGCTGTGATGATGGCCAGTGCAGCTTCAGCCGAAAGCGTCGCTGAACTGAATGAAAAGGAACTGAACGCGATCGACTCGAACAATGACGGCTTTCTGTCAAAGGACGAGTTCAACGCCTTTTCCGATTATGCCTTTCAGGAAATGGATGAAGACAAGAACGGCACGCTAGGGCTGGACGAAGCCAAGCCGTTTCTTGACATCAAGCAATTTCAAAAGGCCGACCGGGACGAGGATAACGCTATATCCCGTGCCGAGTACGATACGCAGATGAACGAAGACTTTATCAATGCCGATCAGGACGGAAACGGCCTGCTGGACTGAACATCAGCGGATTAGATTAACGCTCTGCCCCGGAATGTACCGGGCAGAGCATCGCAAAACAGGAGCGTGCAATGAACAAATGGGTTTATCTGGGCGTTCTGAGCCTGCTTGCCGCATGTGATGTTCCGCAAGCGCCCGTCGTAACCGGGGCAGACGGTCAGGCGCGTATTCAGATCAATACCAGCGGTTTGACCTGCTACAACACCCGGTGCCTGGATATCAATCCGACCGCACGCAGTGTTCGATCAGTTGGTAATCGGACAACGAGGATCCCGGGCAATATCGATGTCAGCACCGGAACCGTCACACCTGCTGAATTCGAGCAGATGGGTGTCGCCGCCTCTCTGGCAGGTGGTGTGGGATCGGGTAATCGTTAACAGAGACTGTCCATCTTGCGCGCCAGCTTGGCGTCCAGCGAGGACAGGCCACCCACGTCATGTGTCGACAACACAACTTCGACCGTACGATAGACATTCGACCATTCGGGGTGGTGGTTCCACTTTTCCGCGAAAATCGCCACCTGTGTCATCCAGCCGAAGGCATGGACGAAATCTTCGAAAATGAAGGTCTTGGTGATCGCGTCCCGGTCTTCAACCATGGTCCAGCCGTTTTTGAATAGCGGATCCAGCAGCGGGCCGCGGGTCTCGGTCGACAAAAGTTCCGTCATTGCTGTTCCTCCGGGTTCGACTTTCTGAACGGGCCATAATCCGTCAGAATCTCGATCTCTTCTCCCACTGCACGGCCCTCGGCATCAAGATATTTCGACACCGCGTCGGCAAAACCCGGATCACCGATCCAATGCAGGCTATGCGTACGCACAGGAAGATACCCTCGCGCAAGCTTGTGCTCGCCCTGCGCACCGGCCTCGACCCGGGCCAGGCCATGGGCAATGGCAAAGTCGATCGCCCTATAGTAGCACAATTCGAAATGCAGACAGGGATGGTGTTCGGTGCAGCCCCAATAGCGGCCATAGAGCGTTTCGCGCCCGATGAAGTTCAGCGCACCGGCCACCGCATAGCCGTCGCGCTCCGCAAGCACCAATGCCATGTCATCAACCATGGTTTCATGCGCAATATCAAAGAACTGACGCGTCAGATAAGGTGATCCCCATTTGCGCGCACCGGTATCCTGATAGAACTGCCAGAAGGTATCCCAATGTTCGGGTTGAATATCAGACCCGGTCAGGGTGCGGATTTCCCCACCAAAATCACACGCCTGTGCACGTTCTTTGCGAATATTCTTGCGCTTGCGCGAAGACAGCGCGGCCAGAAAGCCATCGAAATCCGAATAGGTGTCGTTGAGCCAGTGAAACTGCTGTGAACTGCGGGTCAGCAGCCCCATTTCGGCCCCCGCGTGGGCCTCGGCCTCGGTACAGAAAGTGGCGTGCAGCGAAGATACGCGGTTGTCAGCGGCTAGCTGTACGGCGCCCTGAACCAGAGCGGACATGCCGATCGCCTCATATCCGGGGCGAACCAGAAAACGTCTGCCCGTGGCTGGTGTAAACGGAACAGCAATCTGCAATTTGGGATAATAGCGCCCGCCTGCGCTCTCGTAAGCATGCGCCCAGCTGTGGTCAAAGATGTATTCACCCTGACTGTGTGACTTGGCATAGAGCGGTGCCGCAGCGATCAGCAAACCGTCCAGATACGCGGTCAGATATTGCGGCTGCCACCCTGTTCCCCGACCAACCGATCCGCTTTCCTCAAGCGCCAGCAGGAATCGATGCGTGGTGAACGGGTCAAGCGGGCGACCACCATCAGCTGTTTCCGGGCAGGCACAACTATCCCAGTCCGCAGCAGAAATCTGCGAGAGCGATCCGAGAACCTGAGCTTCAATTTGTGCCTGATCCATATACCCTCCGCGCTTCACCATTATCTGTGACAGCGAAGGGCAGGTTCAACCCGAATGCGCGGCCAAATACCCTTCGAAGGTCACATTGTCGGCAACCTTGCGCGCTTCGGCCTCTTGTTCTACAGAGCGGACGGTCCAGCACAGGATGGGCACACCTTGCGCCTTCAGTTCGGCAACGCGGGGCCGGTCCAGGTCATGCACTTCATGGCTGATGAAGCTTGCGCCAACACGGTCGAAATCTGGAATATCCCGCAATTGGTCGCAGATGTCCGCAGGCAGCAACCACTCCTTCGGGTCATAGGAACTGGTGACGATACCCCGGGGTACATGCGGTGCCAAACGCGCCAATTCAGCTACGCTGTTGGGATTGAATGACATCAACGCCAATGGGCCATCATAGCCTTCAAGCGCACGGATCGCGTCCTGTTCCAACGGCCCGATGCCTTTGCCCATCGCCCCGTCTTGATCCTTGAATTCGATCAACAAGGGCACTTTGCCATCAATCAGTTCCAGCACGTCCTGCAACGACGGAATGCTTTCATCATCGGAATGCAGCAACGTCACAGCCGCGGCCTCGTCCGATGAGATCTGCCGGATCGGTCCTGATTGTCCGGTCAAACGGGTCATGTCGTAGTCGTGGAACACCATCGCTCGGCCATCAGAGGTGAGCTGCAGATCAATCTCGACCCCATACCCGGCATCCATCGCCGCTTGTACGGCTGCGAGACTGTTTTCCGGGCGTTTGTCCGCTTTGTCATGCAACGCCCGATGCGCGATCGGGCGTTGCATGAATTCTTTTGGCAGGCTCGGCGTCATTGGACTTCGAAGATACCTTCGATCTCAACCGCAACACCCAGAGGCAGAGACGCTGCGCTGACGGCAGAGCGTGAATGGCGGCCT